>CAYQDV010000045.1:0-18389 GCA_964416295.1 uncultured Planctomycetaceae bacterium | reverse complement strand
ACTCGATCGCGCGCCGGGAGTGAGCCCGCCCCCCCGCCCTCTCGAAAAGCGGCTCGCTGAACCGAGAAGGCCTATTCGTCCCCAGGCCGGAGGGGACCGAGAAAGGATTCTCGGTCCCGGGATTCTCGATCCTGCCAGCGGCACTGGCGGACAAGCCGCCAGTGGCACCCGAGCGACCGGCCGACTAGAATATTTCCGCGTGCGGCAGTGGCGCGGAGGCCGCTTCCACATCGGAGCGTTTCGCAGAGTCGGGCGGGGCGCGATGTCCTCGGTTCGTCTCCACGCCGCAGACACGTGAACTGCTCTGACTGGAGACGATACGAACGCACAGAAAACTGGAGCGACCATGGCAGAACCCACGACGCGGTTGAAGATTCGGGATTGGGACGGAGTCTCGCTGGTGGAGTTTGAGGACCGGAAGATCCTTGACGAGATGTGCATTGCGGAGATCGAGGACGAGTTGTTCAAGCTGGTTGAGACGTCCGGCTCGGGAAACCTGCTGCTGTCTTTCGGCAATGTCGGCCACTTCTCCAGCGCGGCCCTGGGCATGCTGCTCAAACTGAAGAAAAAGGTCGACGAGCAGAGCGGTATTCTCAAGCTCAGCGACATCAATCCGCAGATTTACGATGTCTTCAAGATCACGAAGCTGAACAAGAAATTCGACATCTATCCCTCCGCCCAAAAGGCGAAGGCGAGCTTCTGAGACTACCGTGTAAAGCGGCCGGCCGAGCGCCTGGCCGGCCCGACGAGCGAGAACGGACCCGCCATCGCAGACCGACGCCCCCGGCGGCACGAGAGAACGGACCGTTTCGGTCGCGCGACCCGATTCGTCTGCGTCGTGCCCTGTCCGTGTGAGGACAACAGGTTGATTGAGATCGTCGTTCAAAGCGATCTTGCATCCGCCAAGCGGCCGGAGGAGTTGATCCTCGCCGAGGTGGAGCGATGTGGCTACTGCCCGGGCGCAGCGTTCGCGATCAAGCTGGCGCTCGAGGAGGCGCTGACCAATGCCGTTCGGCATGGCAACGGCGGCGATGCGAGCAAGCACATCGTCGTCCGCTATCGCGTGACGCTTGAACGAACCGAGATCGAAATCCGCGACGAGGGATGTGGCTTTCAGCCGGACCGCGTGCCCGACCCCACGCGACCGGAAAACATCGATTGCCCCAACGGACGGGGCATCATGCTGATGCAGGCGTATCTGGACGAAATGGAGTACGTCGAACCGGGCAATCTTGTTCGACTGGTCAAGTGGAATCGATGATGGCGTCCCATTCACGGATACCGGCATGACCCTGAAGAGCGAAACGCCGTTCAAGATTGACGTGCAGCGCGGCGCCGAGTTCGTGATCGCTCGACTTATTGGCTCGTGTACCATGGATGTCGCGCAAGAGGCCGTGGACGGCCTCGGCCGGCTCGCCGCCGAGCCGGTCGATCGGGTCGTGGTCGACCTCTCGGAACTCGTGTTCATCGAGTCCAGCGGCCTAGGAGCCTTGGTCGCCGCGCACGGGTGTTGCCAGCGCCGAGACGCCGACTTCTGCCTCGTCTCACCGCGCGCCTCCATACGAAGAATGCTGGTCCTGACCCATTTGAGCGACGTGCTTCCGATATGTGACACCCTTGAATCGGCCCTGAAACGCGGTCCATGACCCCGGCGCGATGTCGCACGAGGCGACCGACGCGCGAACCGCGACGCGATACGTCAAGTCGAACCGGCGGCGCATCCGATGACTTCCGGGCGGCGTCCGCGCACAACACCTCGAACGCAGCCAACGTGGACCGGCCGGGTGCAGGGTCATATAATCATGCAACGGGCCGCGCAGGGGGACATCGATGTCGGCCGAGCCGCACCTTTGCCGGCAACTCGGAGGGTCTGTTGCTGCCACGGGACGCGTATGCCGGGGCGGTTCTCACCGGGGACGGCACGGGTTAACACCGGCCGTCCCGTCCGTTTGAGATTGGGTACACCGTTCCGGACCTCGTCGAGGGGCCGGAGCAGAACACGGAGGCCGTATGTCCACCAGACGCTTTTCGCCCATTCGCTTCGCGACCCTGATCGTCGGACTGGGATTGCTGGCGCCAGTGTTCGAGTCGGCCCATGCCGATCCGGTACACCTCGCCACCGCCGAGGCCAATCGAGAATGGTTGAAAGGGGCCGACCAGGTCCTGGCGGGCGACTTCAATTCCGCCGTGTCCACGCTGGAGAGCGTCCAACGGATCGAACCTGGCCACAAGACAGTCAAGAGCGCGATCTCCTGGCTTCGGGATGCCCAATCGCTCGCCGATAGTCGCGACCGACTCCGCGCCAGGAACCTCGAAATCGAGATCGACAAGTCCAACGAATTCGTTGAGAAGAAGGACTGGAGCGAGGCCGTGCGCCACGCGGCGACCGCCCTGCTCCACGCCAAGAATCGCGAGACGTTCATCGAGCAGCCGTGGCTGAAGGACATCATTCAGCACGGGCTTTCGGAGATTGAAAAGTACAAGTCGGAAGGCGCCTGGCGCGACGCGCTCATCCTCTACAACCTCCTGCTCGAATTCGATCCGGACAATCCGGAGTACAAGGACGGCTTCAAGCTGTGCCGGCAGCGGGCTCATTTCGAACTGGTCTACGACAAGAAGGGGGCATGGAAATCCGACCTGCGCAGCATCGACAAGTCCGTCGTGCACGACATCGTCGAGAAAATCGACGACGACTACGTTCGAGATGTGGACTTCAAGAAGTTGTGCATTGCCGGTTTGAAGAATCTGCTGATCCTTTCGGAAACACCGGAGCTGGTCGAGGTCTTCCCGGAACTCGGGGACAAGGACCTAGTCGACCCGTTCGCAGCGCGTCTTCGCAACCTGATCGCCCGCCACGTGAAGCGGCGGGAACACTTTGGCAGCCGGGCCGTCGCTGCGGTGTTCCGGCGTGTGCTCGCCGCGAACCGCGACAGCGTGCGGCTGCCCGAGGCCGTTCTGGTGGATGAGTTCGTCTCGGGGCTGCTGGAGCCGCTGGACAAGTTCACCACCGTGATCTGGCCCTCCGAGGTCGAAGAGTTCAATAAGTATACACGCGGCGAATTCATCGGCGTCGGGATTCAGATCACCAAGCAGGAGAGCGGCTTTCTTCGGGTCGAGTCGCCCCTGGAGAATTCCCCCGCCTACAATGCCGGCATCCAGCCGGGGGACCTGATCACGGCCGTGGATGGCACGAGCACGGCCGACATGTCCTCGATCATGCAGGCTGTGAACCTGATTACCGGACGGCCGAATACCGAGGTGATCCTGACCATCCGGAATCCGACCACCCAGGAGGAGCGCGACGTCACGCTGGCGCGGGAGAAAATCAAGATCCACACCGTCCACGGCGACCATCGGGATCCGACGAAGCCGACTCAGTGGGATTACATGATCGATTCGGACTTCGGCGTGTGCTACGTGCGCGTCAGTTCTTTCATGGAGAAGACCGTGGACGACCTGGAAGACGCCCTCGTGCAGATGCGGGCGGACGGCTGCCACGGGCTGATCCTCGACCTGCGCTTCAACCCCGGCGGACTGCTGACCAGTGCGCTCGGAATGTGCGAGCTGTTCCTGACGGAGGGGACGCCGATTGCGAAGACCAAGGGGCGCAGCACGCACGAGGAGCGTTTTGACGCCCGGTCGTCGCATAAGCGGGCCCACTTCGGAGACATTCCCCTGATCGTGCTCGTCAATGACTACAGCGCCAGCGCCAGCGAAATCGTCGCCGGCGCGCTGTCGGGCCTCAAGGAGGCCTGCGTCATCGGCCAGCGCACGTTCGGCAAGGGGAGCGTCCAGCGGCTTATTCCCGTTGCGCGCGGCCAGGCCTATCTGAAACTGACGACCGATCGCTACTATGTGCCGGACAAGGATGCGCCGGATCAGTGGTACCTGCTGAACAAGGAGGAAGGCGCGAAGACCTGGGGCATCGACCCGCACATAGAGATCGTGGTGATTCCGCAGGAAAACCGCAAGATTCTCCGGCTCCGGCGTCAACGTGATCTGTTGAAGGGCAAGAATCAGAAGGAGTTGCCGAAGGCCGTGCTGGAGCGTCGCGCATCCAGCCAGCCGGCCGTTCCCGAACCGGAGGATGACTACGCCGATGTCGATCCGCAGATATTCACGGCTCTGAACGTCATGCGGATAAAACTGGCGAGCGACCAGCCATGGGCCTTGCCGCCGCGTGAGCAGCGTGTTTTGTCACGCGCCGCCGCGCCGTCACCCAACCGGCAATAGGTCCCGAATTTCAGATCGGGCTGGAGGGCCGGCCGCCGACGGTTATCGCTCCATCTGAAGGCTTGCCAGACCGCTGGGCACGTCGTCACAAAAATCGAAGATGTTGTCCAGCCCGGTCACAAGCAACACGCCCCAGACGCTGTCGTTGATGGCGCAGAGCTTCAGCCGGCCCGGTGCGTCACTCTGAAGCAGTTTTCGCAGCTTCAGGAGCTTGGCGATGTTCGACGAGTTGAGATAAGTGATGCACGACAAATCGAGAACCACGTCGCACCCGTTTCGTTTCTGAACGAGGTCCGACAGCGCGTTCAACTCCTCGGTGAACTGAGGATCGTCCTGAAGGTCCGCGACGATGATGTTTTCAGACCAGTCCTTGATGCCCATATCGGTCCTTGGCTCGCTGTGGGGCGTCCCCCACTCGGAAGCGCACGGTAGGGGCGGCATCAACGCCTGTCAACACCGGTTCGGCGATCGGCGCCGCGTGCCGCGTGCGTCGGTTGCACCGACGAGCGGGCCCATGTTGACCGAATCGTGGCCGCTTTCTAGGATGCCGATGCGTAAGGGTTTCGCAAGCCGGTCCAGCCGAGGCACACACCGTTGTCACGGCGCCGGGGGGCTTATCAGGTGATGTGACGTGCCGTGGCTGACCTTGTTTCGGGTTACAACATCGTCGAGAAGTTGGGCGTCGGCGCCCGATCGCAGATATACAAGGTCGCCACACCCGGTACGGGCGAAATCTTTGCCCTGAAACGCGTCCTCCGTGAAGCCGATGAGGACGCGCGCTACCTCGAACAGGCCATCACCGAGTACGACGTATCGAGCCGGCTCGATCACCCGTACCTGCGCCGTTCGTACGAGATCAAACGGGTCCGGTCGTGGATGCGTCTGGTCGAGGTTCAAGTGGTGATGGAGTATGTCGACGGAGTCAGCCTCGAGCGACGCCGGCCGGAACGAATCGGTCAAGCCGTCGATTTGTTTCTGAAGCTGGCCGAGGGACTTCAGGCTTTGCACGAGACCGGTTACGTGCATGCCGACATCAAGCCGAACAACGTCCTCGTCACCGCCGACGGTCACGTGAAGATCGTCGATTTCGGCCAGGCCTGTCCGATCGGCCATCGCAAGCCGCGGATTCAGGGAACGCCCGACTACATTGCACCGGAACAGGTCGAACGGCGCAGCCTGACGCCGCAGACGGACATCTTCAACCTCGGCGCGACGCTCTACTGGGTGCTGACGAACCGTCCCTATCCGACGCTGATCAGCAAGAAGGGCCGGCATGGCACGTCACTCGTCAAGCCCGTGCCGCCGCCTCACTCGGTGAATCCGGCAGTGCCGACCGGGCTGTCACGCCTGGTGATGGAGGCGTGTGCCTACCGGCGGAGTGACCGGCCCCATGACATGAAACAGGTGATCCAGAAGCTCGACACCGCCCGCCACCTGTTGGCGAAGCGGCGTGCCTCCACGGCGACGACCGGCCCGTCGCAGGCGCGGACCGGTGACGAGAGCGAGGGCCGGCCATGAGTTCGGCGCCGATCCAATTCGATCCGATCGAGGCGATCGACACCTTCCGCGACGCGGCCCAGAAGAATCTCGACGATCCCTCTCGCGACGGGTCGATCGTGCGGCTGCCGGGTTACGGTCAGGCCGTCATGACCGGGGACCTTCACGGCAATCATAGCAACCTCGACAAGCTGCAACGCTACGCCGCGCTCGATCGATGGCCCGCCCGCCACGTCATCCTCCACGAGATGGTTCATGCCGAGACGACGGATCGCGCGATCGACCACTCACACGAGGTCCTGCTCAGAGCCGCCCGCTACAAACGCGCGTTTCCCGAACAGGTCCACTTCATGCAGTCGAACCATGAACTGTCGCAGCTCACGGCCTATCCGATCGCCAAGAACGGCCGGGCCGTCATCGACGATTTCAACAACTCGGTCGAGTTCGCCTACGGCTCGGACATGGCCGGGCAGGTCCTCGAGGCCATCGACGAGTTCATCCTGTCGTTTCCGATCGCCATCCGCTCGCAGAACCGCATCTTCATGTCGCACTCGCTACCCAGTCGCTACGACATGGATGACTTTGACGCGTCTATTTTCGACCGCCCCCTGCGTCCGGAGGACCTGGCCCCTCACGGCCCCGTCTTCCAACTCGTCTGGGGTCGCCGCCAGGGCCGAGAACAGCTCGACACCCTGGCGAAGATGCTGGACGTCGACATCTTCATCGTCGGACATCAACCGCAGGAGACCGGGTTCGACGTCCTCTTCGACCGGATGATCATCCTGGCGAGTGAGCACAGCCACGGAACGTTCCTGCCCTTCGACCTGGCCAAGACGCATCGCGTCGACGATCTGATCGCCAACATCCGCAAGTTCGTCGCCATTGTGTGACGCCCTCCTCAAGCCCCCGGATCGGCGGACCGTGACTTCCACCACCGGCGCACCGAGTCAGGGTCATAGGATCGGGCGCGGGCCAGCAGGCGGTCGATCCACGGCGTCAGGTCAATCCGGCTCGATTGTTCTTTCACCACGCCAAACGACCGGCCGGCGAGACGGATAGTCAGAATTGTCTTTCCTTCATCGCCGTGCGTGCCGAGTATCCGCATCTTGTTGTCGCGGACGAGGAGACGGACGCCGAACCGGCTGTACTCGATCGCGTCGGGGATCAGGCTGGACGGGAGCCAGTCCGGCCAGGTGAAGTGCGCGACTGTCTCGGCGGCGTTCAGGAGCAGCGTCCGGTCGATGGTTCCGGCTCGGCCCGGCGGGGGCACGGCCGTGATCTCGATGTCGGCGGACTCGATGGCGTCGTCGACGACGCGAAGCGAATTGACCTTGATGGCCAGCGTCCCGGTCGCGGCCCCCCGCCCGAGCGGATTCAGGACGGCTTCGAGCGCGAGTCCGCTGACGTGCCCGTCGAGAACGAGCCGGTTGACGTGTCCGAGCGCGAGGTCCACCCATTGGATGTTCAGGTCGGCCTCGCCGGCGAGCGAATCGCGATGCAGAAGCGGCGCGAACGAATCCAGTGACAGCCCCGTGATCTCCCCGCGTCCGCGGAGATGCGTGACGACCGAGCCGGCCAGACGCGCGTCGTCGACCGTCACCGACAGTTGCCCCCGAACGGGGCTGAAGGGCAGCCGGTCCGCGAACTCTGATAAATCGACATCCGTAAGAGTCCCCCGGAGGATCACCTCGTCGACCGGGGACGCGCTGCGATATTCGATGCCGCCGGCAAACCGGCCGCAGGAGATTCCGGAACCCAACGCGGGGCTGAGACCGATCCGGGCGAGCGGGACCTCGGGCAACTCCAGGAACAGCTCGGAGACTTCGACGCCGTTGCGCGGCGAGAACCGGGCCAGAATCTGTACGCCCTGCCGGACCCGATAGCCGTTCAACTCGTAGGCCACGAGGTGCGCCACGCCCTCGGTCGGGTCGGACATGTCGATTGTTCCGCCCGTGTGGCGGCAATGGATGCTCAGGTTGCGGCGCGCGAACGAAACCTCGAAGTCGGACAGCCCGACGCGGGACAGGTCCAGGTCCTCGAAGTCGTGCCCCAGGCCGGACGCGAAGACCTGATAATAGTCGGTTGTCTGCCATCGGTCGGTGCCGAGGGTCAGCGTGCCGCTCCGCAGCTCCAGCTCGTTCGTGAGGCCGCCGGCCCGCTCGACCTCGCGCCAGGTCGCGCGCTCACAGAAAAAGACGCGATCCCGGCGGCCCGGGAGCCAAAGGGTGACGTCCTCGAAATCCCGCCCGCTGAAGGATCGCGGGCGTATGCGACCCACGTCGCACGGCATCTCGAAGAACTCGGTCAGGTCGGCCTCCACCCGATGCCGATAGGCGTCGGTGCGATGATACAGCCCGTAGCCCGCACTCAGACCGAGCGACCCCCCCACGACGACAACCGAAATCAGCAACAGGACGAGGCGATGAGGACGCATGATCATAGGATGAAACGTCAACGGTTCGGTCGTCTCTCACGACCGCGGGCTGAATCAGCCCGGCTCCACGGCCTCGGAGCCACCCTGCGGGGGAAGACCTCGCGCCGCTGCGAGATAGTGGTCATAGCCGGCGCGCATCTCGGCCAGCGTGTCTCCACCAAATTTATCCATGAATGTCCGCGCGATCTCAAAGGCCACGACGTGTTCGGCCACGACGCTCGCCGCGGGCACGGCGCACACATCGCTCCGCTCGTAGTCGCTCCGCTCGGGCCGGAGCGTTTCGAGGTTCACGCTGTCCAGACCGCGAAGCAGCGTGCTGATGGGCTTCATCACACCGCGCACCACGACCGGCATCCCGTTGGTCATGCCGCCCTCGAGGCCACCCGCGTTGTTCGTCCGTCGTACAAAGCCGAGGTTGGCCGTCTCCCGCTGGTCGGGGCGATAGTCGAACTCGTCATGGACCGCGCTGCCGGGCCGCTCGCCACACCCGAAGCCCAGACCGATCTCAACACCTTTGAACGCCTGGATCGACCCGACGGCCGCCATGATGCGTCCATCCAGCTTGTCCTGCCATCGCGCGCAGCTTCCGATGCCGGGCGGCAGCCCGAACGCCCGCACCTCGACCACGCCGCCGAGCGTGTCCTTATCCTGTTTCGCGCGGCGGATCGCGTCGATCATCGCCGCGGCCGCGGTCGCATCGGGGCAATAGGCCTCGTTGCCGTCGCGGGCATCGCGCAGGATATCGGGCGTGGGGTCGTCCGGAAGCGCGGCCTCAACCGGTCCGATACGAATCACGTAACCGACGACATCCACGTCAAACGCCCGCAACAGACATGCCGCCACCGCCCCGGCGGCCACGCGGGCGGCCGTCTCGCGGGCGCTGGCCCGCTCGAGCGTCGAGCGACAGTCGGTCGTCAGCCACTTCATCGCCCCGGCGAAATCGGCGTGCCCGGGACGCGGGCGAGCGATGGCCGGCGCTTCGTCGATGCGGTGGTCCTTGTTGGGGAGGTGCATGGCCAGCGGTGAGCCGATCGTGATGCCGCGTCGCACGCCGGACAGCACCTCAATGCGGTCTCGTTCGATCGCCATGCGACCGCCCCGACCATAGCCGCCCTGTCGCCGCCGCAGGGCGTCGTTGATCGAGTCCTCATCGAGAATCAGACCTTCCGGAAGCCCCTCGACGAGCACGATCAGCCCTCGGCCGTGCGACTCACCCGCGGTTCGATAATCGAGTGCCGACATCGACAGGATTATAGGGCAAACGCCGTCCGCAGGCGGCGCGGGCTGGACCGAGAATCCCTTCTCGGTCCCAACCGAATGGGAATCCTCCCATGTCACAGTCCAACGGGCACTGCTATCGGGGGAACAGGAGGGGATTCCTGTGGGAGACGGGAACGAGAAGGGATTCTCGTTCCAGCGAGGGCTGACCCGCTCGCTTGCGCTCGGGGCTCGGATCAGGACCATCAGCGGCCGTGCTGGGCCTCAACGCGCTAAACGAGTACGGCGGCTTGTCCGCCGGTCAAGGGTCCGCCCCACCGGACCGATCTACCCACGGACCCATTCTGCATGGGTGGCGTGCGGCAGATCGGACGCCCGGAGCCGAGGTTCGTCCGCAGACCGATGGGAGTGATGATATGTCTGTTCAAGTTCCAGCCAAGCCGAAGTTCGGCACGCCGTCGATCGGCATCCCAACAGTGTCTGTCCAGGTTGATCAGCCGTTCAAGCCGGCCGCACCGCGCGACTTCGCCGAGGCCGGGCTGGATCCAAACATCGCCGAGTCGCTGATTCTGAAGTATCTCGTCGGCACCGGGTCCGCCAGCGGCGCGACGATTGCGAGTGAATTGTGCCTGCCCGCCAAGGCGATCATGGATCACCTTGCGGCGCTGAAGCAGCAGCAGATCGTCGTCCACACGGGCACGGCCTCGATGGGTGATTTCCGCTACGCCTTGACGGAGGCCGGTCACGACCGCGCGGCACGCCACATGCTCGAGTCGATGTACGTCGGACCGGCGCCGGTGCCGATCGATACTTACATTGAGTCGATCGCCGCGCAGACGATCGCGCACAGAAGCCCGCAGGAAGCCGCGCTGCGCCGAGCGTTCAGCGATCTGCTCATCAGCGATCAGATGTTCGCCATGCTCGGACCGGCCATCAGTTCCGGCCGCGGCATGTTCCTCTATGGCCGACCTGGAAACGGAAAAACGAGCGTGGCCGAACGGGTCACGGCATGCTTCGGCGACGAGATATGGATCCCGCGTTGCGTGTTGTGCGGCGGACTCATCATCAAGCTGTTTGATCCGGCCAACCACGAAGCCGTCGAGACGAAGACGTCGTCCATCCTCCACGCCGACCAGACGGACCCAAGATGGGTTCGCATCAAGCGTCCGACGATCGTCGTGGGCGGTGAGCTGACGATGGACGCCCTCGATGTGCAGTACAACGCGACGACGAAGACCTGCGAAGCCCCCATTCAGATGAAATCCAACTGCGGGACCCTGGTGATCGATGACTTCGGACGCCAGCGCATGCGCCCGGTCGAGCTTCTCAACCGCTGGATCGTGCCGCTCGAAAAGCGCTACGACTTCCTGGCCCTCCCGAACGGCAGGAAATTCCGCATCCCGTTCGATCAGTTGATCATCTTCTCGACCAACCTGGAGCCCAAGGAGTTGTGCGACGATGCGTTTCTCCGCCGCATCCCCTACAAGATTCACTTCAGCGATCCGACCGAGGCCGAGTTTCGGAAACTCTTCGACTTCGTCGCACCGCAGGTCGGGTTCACGCTGAATGACGACGCCTGGTCGGCCGTCGATTACCTGATTGAGACGCACTACCGGAAGGCGAGACGATCCTTCCGCTGTTGTCAGCCTCGTGATCTGCTGCTTCAGGTCCGAAACCGGTGCGTCTACCAGAACCAGCCCCTCCGGCTGACGGCGGAGTTGATCGACTACGCCGTGTCGGTGTACTTTACGATCATGTAGATCGTCTGCCGTCTATAATGTGATGAGAATGCCGGGTGCCCCGCCCCTTCCAGGGGTGGAGGACCGACGCATCGGGAGGCCTCCACCGCGCCCATCCGTCCCCCCAACCCCAGAGGCGATGGGGTACCCTCGCTGGCAGCGCGACCGCGGCGTCTTCGGCCTGCGTTTTCGATGGTGATCGTTTGGATCAACGGCCGGCGGCTGGAAAGATCACGGCGGACCGCGGGCGGATGAAAACGCTTCGCGTCCGGCACTCTCGGAGACGTGGAATCAGTTCAGGATCGGAATGATGCTGCCGCCGTCCGTGCCGCCGCCATCCGTGCCGCCCGGCGTGGCGCTGCCGCCGGACGTTCCGCTGACGCCCAGAAGATTATTCACCGCACCCTGGACAATGCCGAAGGGGTTGAGAATCCCCGGGTTGCCGTTGAGGCCGAGCGGGATGATCAGTGACAGCGAGAAATTCGGGCCGAAGAGGCGAACGGCCCGGCAACCGCTCGAAAGGGTGCAGCACAGGAGCAGCGCGAGCATCACGAACGTGGTCAGGCGGTGAGTTCTCAACATAGCACCTCGGTCCGGGGCCGGCGACGCCTCCTACGCTTTGTTCGGTCCGCCGAACCGCAGACGTGAGCGATATTCCATCGGCTTCCGTGTCAATCGCGGTCCGGCGGCGGCTCGAAGGCGGCCTTGACGATGGGATGCCTCCGGCGGGCCAGCAGTTGCCGAAAGGCCGCCCGATATTCCCGCAGATCAAAGCGCGTTACGGAAAACAAGGCCGCGTTGAGACGGCCGGCCCGCATCCACTCCAAGACGAGGTCATAGCCATGCACTCGGCGGCCATCGACGGTTTCGACCTGCCGCCCGTTTGCGCCGATCATCTCGATCTCATCGAACCAGAGCGGCGTCGTGTCCATCAGGGTGATCCCGCTCGTCCCGACGGCGACGACGGTGCCCCGGCTGCGGGTCCACTTGAGCGCGTCGGTCAGGCCGCGTCCCGAGCCGGTGCATTCGTACACAAGATCGAATCCGCCGAGCATTGCCTGATTGCCAAACCGCCCCGGAATCCGACAGCCTCCGATCCGCCGGGCGATGTCGTCATATCGGTCCGCGGGTCTCGCCTTGCGTCCGTGTTCAATAACCGAATCCGCACCGAGCCGTCTGGCGATCTCCGCCTGGAACCCGTGGCGGACCACGGCCGTGATCCGGTTTGCACACCCCAGCGCGCGAAGCACCGCGATCAGCCCGAGCGCGATGATGCCCGATCCGTTGACGAGGACCTGCTCGCCCTCGCGCGGGCGTCGACGCAGAACGGCGTGGGCCGTCGAGGCCAGCGGGTCGGTCAGCACCGCCGCCTCGTCGGACAACCCGTCCGGCACGGCGTGTAGCTGCGACCGATGCGCCACGAAGTACGCGGCCCAGCTTCCGCCGGTGCGAGCGTTCAATCCGATCATCGCGCGGGGCGGCAGCGGGCGAACCGCCTGGGCATCACGTTCGCTCGAAGCCATCGCCTCGCACAGCGACGTCCGCCCCTCGGCACACTGCCCGCACAGCGGCTCGACGCCACGCGCCGCACAACCCAGGGCCGGCTCGACACAGACTCGGCGTCCCGGCGGCCAGCCGGAGACCTCCGCTCCGGCGGCGTCGATCACCGCGACGTTCTCGTGGCCCAACACGGCTGGAAATGACGCGAAACTCTGGAGGATCGTCGCCGGATGGGCACGTTGCGTGATGAGCGCCAGGTCCGTCCCGCACACGCCTCCGAGGATCGTTCGCAGTCGGACCCACTCCGGCCCCGGCAGATCGGGCACCGGTCGCCGGACCAGCCGCAGGGGCGACAGGCCTGCGCAATACGCCCGCCGTGTGACCAGCCCCGCGGCCTTGCAGACGACCCAGCGAAACGGCGTCGGGTGATATTCGAGAGCAATCATGCCGGGCGACAGTGTACGGCCAACGGCATCCCGATCGGAACCGCGGCGGTCAGCATGGCTGGATGGAGAAAAGTGAGGGTGTGGGAAAGCGGAGCCTCAGCCCGATTGGCGGTGACGCCCCGGGCCGACGGCGGTCACGGCGTCGCTCGGTCCGACGACCCGGACATGGCGCTGCGGAATGCGATACTTTCCGCGGAGTTGCTCGAGGACCCGGGCAAGGGCGGCAGCCTGCGCATGCGGTGCGGTCCGTCGCGGATCCTGTCGTGTGAGGACGACATAAATGGTGCCGCCGGCACGCGGATCGCGCGGCCCGGTCTGCCAAGCGTTGGTCTCGTAGAGATCGCCCGATTCATCGATGCGAATGTGATAGAAGCCCCAGTCGCCCGAGACGCCGGCGGAGCGAATGGCGATCTCCCGCCAGGGCGTGGCGGTGCGGGCGGTCAACGGCGTGAGCCGGTCCACCCAGAACAGGAAGAACGTGCCGACAGTCATGGCGATCACCAGGAGGATCAGCGTCTTGAAGTGACGATGCTGGTGTCGTGTGGCAGTCGCCGCCATGAATCCCTCTGCGTCCAAATCGGGCGATCGTCCCGTAACGAGTCGGCAGGCTCCGACGCTCGCCGTTCTACGGTACCTATCGGCAGCCTGCAAACCTGAAATCGAGCATTTCGCGCGGAAGTTTGCTTTCAGGGTTGACACGCCGGGGCGGCGCCGCGGCACTCGCGCGTCAGGGCTGAGAGGGTGGTTTTTCCAGGAACACCGCGCCGAAGGTATAGGACGTCGAACGCCTCAGCACCCGGCGCGGCACAACGGTCCCACTCAGCAACGCGTGCAGCCCGGCCGCCATCCGTGTGAAACGTCCGAATCCGAAGCACGGCGGTGACGCGAGGTAGCGCCGGCCGCTGTCGAAGAACGCCGCACCGCCGCGCGGCCGAAGCCCCGACGGCTCGATGAACTGTTGCCGGACGTCCTCCGGGCTGTCGATGCGGCCGAACGACTGGGGATTGGCATAGTCGAACGTGTACGACGCCGTGCCGCCGGGCCGCAGCACGCGGGCGACCTGCTCGTTGCACCGGACGCGGCCCGAAACCGGCAGATGCTCGAAGACACACACGCTGAAGACGTGATCGAAATGGTCGTCGGGATAGTCCAGCCGGGTCATGTCCATGTGGCGGCCGGACAGTCGCCAGCCCATCTGTCGGCCCGTCCGGTCGGCCTGTTGGCAGAGCGTTTCGTCGATGTCGATGGCGTGCACGTCGTGACCACGGGCCGCGAGAAAACACGAGAACAGCGAGCCGGCCCCGCCCATGTCGAGCACCCGACCGCCGCGCTTCATGGGCGTATTCGCGATCAGCCACGCGATCTCCCACAACAGGAACCACGGCACGCCGAGTTCGTCCGGGTTCCCGGGCCACGGTTGGTAGCCTTCCCCGCGGTTGACGTGTTCCCACGCGCTCGGCCAGGCATCGACGCGGCCGTACCACGACGAACAGGCCGCCCCACACCGCCGCATCCGCCGCATCAGTCCGAACAACTCCAGCAGGATCAACCGGCAGTCCGGGCGATTCAGGTCCTCGCGGTCCATGGTCTTGTTGATGGGGTCCGACGACATCGGGCGGCGATTGTAGAAACAGCGGCGCCTGGGTGCCACTGGCGGCTTGTCCGCCAGTGCCCCGCCACGTCACCGGCCCGCCGATTCTGTCACGGCCCCGGCGCGTGCCACGGTCACGCTTGCGTGGCCGTGCGGTCGGGGGCGATCACGCTCCTGCCGCCCGCGCGCGGCCTTGGGAGTCGCGCAAGAGCAAGGTGGATGGCAGACCCGCCAAACGGCCAAACAGGCGGGGACACGCAGCGGAAAACCGAAAACCGAAAACTGAGAGCCGAAAGTCGAAAGCCAGAAGCCGAAGATTGAAGGCCGACAGTGCGCCCTCTGCTTCCTGACGGTCGCGGCTCTGACTCGGCGCGGACGCGTTTTCAGAGGCGCTACACCGGCGGGACGCCGATGCTCTCCGGTCGATGATCAGGCCGTCGCATGCGGCGTAGGGTCAAAGACCGGCCCGCCCTTGTCGCACGAAGAGGCCTCGGCTATGGTGCCGCCGTCTGTGTCGCCGCGTATAAATTAGATGCGTGTCTTTGTATGGGGCCGCGACCTGTGGACGCCCGGCCCCGCGAGCGAACTGGAGCCCCGCCTTGGAACTTCAGGTCCAACCCGAGCGCCCGCGCGAGCTGCGATGGTACCACGCCGGCAGCATGCTGTTCGGCGACTGGGGCACCAGCCGGCTGTACGTGCTCGGCCTGGCACTCTTCTACAGCGGCGCGGCGTCGGTCTATCACGTTCTGGCCATGTGCCTGCTTATGACCGCCGTCGCGTGGGCCTATACCATCGTGTGTCGCTGCTTCCAGGACGGTGGCGGCGTCTATTCCGCCGCGCGGGCCGTCAGCCCGCGGATCGCCGTCATCGGCGCGATGTTGCTCTTCGCCAGCTACGTCATCACGGCGGCGATCTCGGCCGTCGCCGCATTTCGATATCTCGGATTGGACGTCGAGACGTCCGGGCGGGCCGCGATCCTGGCCATCCTGGCGATCGGAGCGATCAACTTCGTCGGGCCTCGGCATGCGGGCCGGTTCGCGACCGCGGTCGCGGCCGGCACGCTCGTCGTGACGGTGATCCTTGCGGCCGTCGCCGCGCCGCACCTTGCCGCCGGTCTTGATCGCATCGGCTTCACGCCTCGCGGCGCCTTCACCGAATGGGAACGCTTCGTCCACATCATCCTGGCGCTGTCCGGCGTCGAGGCCGTCGCGAATATGACGGGCGTCATGGTCAAGCCGGTCCCGAAAACGAGCAAGAGGGCCATCTGGCCCGTCCTGGCCGAGGTCGTCGTATTCAACATCCTGTTCGCGATCGCGATGCTGGGCGTGTCGGGCGTGACGCTCGGGGTCCCGGCGGATGAGCGGGCGGCGGAGCTGGTCCAACGAGCCGATGCCGGCCCGCTGACCGATCTCGAACAAGGCGAGCTGGACGGAATCCGCGCGCGTCGAGACACGATTCTCAGCGTCATGGCCGAGCAATACGGCAATCGCTGGTTTTCGCGGATCGCCTCCGTGATCTTCGCGCTGCTGCTCCTGTCGGCGGTCAACACGGCCGTGGCGGGGATGATCTCGGTGCAGTTCGTCATGGCCCGGGATGGCGAGATGCCACCGGCCTTTCATCGGCTCAACGCCTTCGGTGTCCCCTGGGTCGCCCTCGCTTCGGCCTGCCTGAGCTGCTGCGCCGTCCTGTCGGTCGTGACGGAGATCGATCAACTCGGACACCTCTACGCCGTCGGCGTCGTGGGGGCCATCGCCGTCAATCTCGTCTCCACTTACTTCAACCGCGCGGTCAGAATCGGGCGGATCGAGCGCGCCGGACTCCTGATGCTCGCGGCCTTCCTGATTGGTGTCGAGTTGACGATCGTCGCCACGCAGTGGGCCGCGGATGTTTTCGTCATCAGCGTGCTGATCGGAGGATATGCCCTCCGCGCCGGAATGCGGAAGGCCCCGGAATTGCAGAAACAGGTCCCCAAGCTGGCCAGCACGGTCGGCAAGCTCTTCGCGCCGCCGCCGCTTCCCGAGACGGGCGATGCGTTTTCGATGGTGGGCGTGACGCCGTTCGATCCGGGACGAGGCAAGATCCTCGTCGCCACGCGCGGCAATCCGGAGTTGCTTCGGTTCGCAGCCGAGGAGGCCGCCGCGCGACAGTCGAACCTCATCGTGTTGTTCGTGCGTGACCTCCAACTGGGACTCGGCCCGTCGGTATCGGGCATGTACCGCCCGCAGGATGATCCGGAGGCCGTCCCGATCTTCGCGCACGCCAACAAACTCGCGCGCGAGCACAAGATTCCGTACGAGCCGATCTACTGCGTGGCCCGGAGGCCGTCCGACATGATCCTGGATTTTGCCGCCACCTATGCCGTGGACTACGTCATCCTCGGCGTGACGCGCCGTGGCAGCGTTTTCCGAGCCTTGCGTGGCGACGTCATCTCCGCCGTGGCCACCAATCTGCCGCCGGAAACTCAATTGCTGATCCACGCGTAGCCGCCGGCGCATGAACGCAGCGCCGCTATGGTGCAGAACTCCACGACGCTCAACAGACTCGGCGGCGTCGTTTCAGCCAGCCGACCCCGATGAAGGTCAGCGGCGTCATGATGCCGGCCGTCCCGCACAGGCCGTCTCCACAGGGGGCCGTCGGCTCGGGCTGCGGCACGCTCGGCGACGCGCACGCATCGCCGGTCCCGTCGCCGTTGGTGTCGGCCTGATCGGCATTTGGCGCGAGCGGACAGTTGTCGATGCAGTCGGCCACGCCATCGCCGTCGGTGTCGATGTCTGGCACACCGCACCCGCAGGCGCCGGCGATTATCTTGTTCGGGTCATTGGGACAAGCGTCGATACAGTTTGGAACACCATCGCGATCGGTGTCGGTGTCCGCTACACGGCAACCGCAGACGCCCGGGGCCGTCTTGTTCGGATCGGTCGGGCAGGCGTCATTGCAATCCGGCGTACCGTCACCGTCGGTGTCGATGTCTGGTACACCACAGCCGCACACACCGGGATCGATCTTAATGGGATCATTCGGACAGCCGTCGACACAGTCGGCTGTGCCATCGCCGTCCGCATCGCCGTCCGTGACACCGCAACCGCATGGCCCCGGCGCCGTCTTGTTCGGATCGAGCGGACAGCCATCGTTGCAGTCCAGCGTGCCATCCCCATCGGTATCCACCTCTGACACACCGCAGCCGCATTGCCCCGGCGCAACCTTGTTCGGATCGTTGGGACACGCGTCGATGCAGTCTGTCGTTCCGTCGCCGTCGGTGTCGGTGTCCGCTACGCCACAGCCGCAGACGCCGGGAACGGCCTTGTTCGGGTCAGCGGGACACGCATCGACACAATCTGCAACGCCATCGCCATCGCTGTCCGCATCCGAATTGCCGCAACCGCACACACCCGGCGCGGTCTTGTTCGGGTCGGTCGGACACGGGTCATTGCAATCGGGCGTTCCGTCGCCGTCGGTGTCGGTGTCCGGCACGCCGCAACCACAGGCGCCGGGGCTGATCTTGTTCGGATCAAGCGGGCAACCGTCGAGGCAGTCGAGAACGCCGTCGCCGTCGGTATCCACGTCCGGCGCGCCCGGACAACCGTCGATGCAATCCGGAATACCATCGCCATCCGTATCCGTGTCCGCGATGCCGCAGCCGCAGACTGCGGGATTGCTCTTGTTCGGATCGTTGGGACATCCATCGATGCAGTCGGGAACACCATCGCCGTCGGTGTCGGTGTCCGCAACGC
>CAYQDV010000044.1:0-18624 GCA_964416295.1 uncultured Planctomycetaceae bacterium | reverse complement strand
ACACCAGGGAGGGCGAGCCTCCGGGCGAGCCGGGACGGATGGGAGCCGGTTCGAACGGGAGCAGCAGGCTCGGCAGGAGCCTCGCCCTCCCGCTGGGCAGCCCGCAGATTCAGGGTTGACGGTTCACTAGCCGCCCGCGTGCCGGAGGCCCGGACGGGTCAGCCCGCCTTGTCGGGTGGTCGCCGGTCACGGATCATTCCGACATGTCTGCCGCCGGTCCACTGCTCGACGTTCGCAATCTGTCGGTGGGGTTCTCGACGGAGACCGGGTTCGTAGGCGTGGTCGATGGGGTCAGCTTTTCGCTGGCGGCGGGCGAGACGCTGGCGCTGGTCGGCGAATCCGGCTCGGGGAAGACCGTCACGTCGCTCGCCGTGATGGGGCTGTTGCCGAGGCGGACGGCCTCGGCGGGCGGGGAAGTGTGGATGGACGGCCGGGACCTGCTGCAGGCCACGCCCGGGCAGATGCGGCGCGTCCGTGGCCGTCGAATCGCCATGATCTTTCAGGAGCCTATGACGAGCCTGAACCCGATCATGTCCGTCGGCCGGCAGATCATCGAGGCGGTCGAGCTGCATACGCCACTGCGTCGCCGTCAGGCCCGGCAACGAGCGATTGAATTGCTGGACCGAGTCGGCATCGCCGCGCCCGAACGTCGGGTCGATGCCTACCCGCACGAGCTGTCCGGCGGGATGCGACAGCGGGTGATGATTGCGATTGCCCTAGCGTGCGATCCGGCGGTCTTGATCGCCGACGAACCGACCACCGCTCTGGACGTGACGATTCAGGCCCAGATTTTGCGGTTGCTGGCCGATCTCCAGCGGCAGAGCGGGATGGCGGTCCTGCTGATCACGCACGATCTAGCCGTCGTGGCGGAAACGGCCGACCGCGTGGCGGTCATGTACGCGGGAAGGATCGTGGAATCGGCGCCGGTCGAGTCGCTGTTTGCCCGGGCGGCCCACCCCTACACCGAGGGGCTGATGCGTTGTACGCCGGCGATGAGCCGGGCCGTTGATCGCTGGCCGGTGATCGAGGGCACCGTGCCCCCGCCGGAGGCCATGCCGCCGGGCTGCCGGTTCGAGCCGAGGTGCGGGCTGGGACGAGGCAAGGATCGCTGCATGCAGGAGCAGCCGCCTACGATCGCGGTCGGATCGGACCACGACGCGGCCTGCTGGGAGATCGAGCCACAGGCGGTTGCGGCCCGAGGTTCGTGAGGGAGTCCGGTGCGACGTGTTGACGGACGATCGAAACAGCGAAGGCGGACTCGCGACCCCTCCCGGCTCCCGTGCCGAGGGTGAGGCTGCGTGCCTGGCGGTTCACGATCTGGTCGTTCGGTTTCCCGCGAGGCGTGATTGGCTGGGCCGCACGACGGCGTGGGTGGAAGCCGTCCGGGGCGTGTCCTTCAAGATCGGGCGAGGTCGGGCGCTGGGGCTGGTCGGAGAATCGGGATCGGGCAAGACGACCGTCGCACGAGCCGTCCTGCGATTGATCACGCCGGCGGCGGGACGCGTGGTGTTCGACGGAGTGGATATTCTGCCGCTCGATCCGGCGGCGATGCGGAGGCTGCGCCGGCGGTTGCAAGTGGTGCTCCAGGACCCGGTCGGGAGCCTCAATCCGCGATTGACGGTCGGCCGCGCGATCGCCGAGCCGATGGTGGTGCATGGAATCGCCAGCGGGGCGGTCTGCCGCGAGCGTGTCGCGGCACTGCTCGAACGTGTCGGGCTGCGGGCGGAGCACGCCGGGCGCTATCCGCACGAGTTCTCCGGCGGCCAGCGTCAGCGGATCGGCATCGCCCGGGCCTTGGCCGTCGAGCCGGAACTGATCATCTGCGACGAGCCGGTCTCGGCACTCGATGTGTCCGTGCAGGCGCAGATTCTGAATCTGCTCCGCGACCTTCAGACGGACCTCGGACTGACCTATCTCTTCATCGCCCACGATCTGGCGGTGGTGCGGCACTTCTGCGACGAGGTCGCGGTGATGTATCTGGGCCGTATCGTCGAGCAGGCTCCGGCGGCGGCGCTGTTCGAGCGTCCGCGCCATCCGTACACTCAGGCGTTGATCGCCGCCGTACCGAGTCCGAAAACGTCACGCGGGGGGGACTCGGTTCCCGTGTCGGGCGAGATCCCCAGCCCCCTTGACCCGCCGTTGGGCTGCGCGTTTCATCCCCGGTGTCCAATCGCGCAAAGCCAGTGTTCACAAGAAGTTCCGTTGATGCGGCCGCTCGGCGAGCCGCGGCGAGGCCACCGAGTCGCCTGCCACCTTGCGGAGTGAAGCCACTCCAGCTCGTGCGTCGGACACATGGCGGCTGTGCGTGAGACCGGCACGGGTGCCTCGTTCTGCCGGATGAGGGTCGGGCCAGACAGTCTCGGCTGATTTGCAGAGATGCCCGATCGCTTGCACATGTGGACTCTTGGGGCGCCGGATCATGCAGTGTAGCAATTCCGTTTTGCCGATGACCGGCGGTCTTCGAGGAGAGGATATGGTTCGCGGCCGGCATCGACCGACTCTGTCAGGCCCAACGGCGTGGGTCGCGATATTCGCCATCGGCGTCGCCGCGGGCCGGCTCCTGGCGGCCGACCCCCTCACGCTCATTCCGCGCGATGTCGCGGGCGTGGTCGTCTTTCGCAACCTCGATCTGACGGTCAACCGGCTCACCACGTTCCTGAAGCGGGCGATGCCGGCGGAGTTCGCCGAGGTCGATGCGACGGAGATCCGGGACGAATTCGGCGATCTGGAGACGGCCCTCGGGCTGGAAGCCGGCACGTGCGATTTCTCGTCACCGCTGGTCCTGATACTCACCAAGCCGACGTTCGATTGGCGCTCGGTCGTGGTTGGGTTCACGCCCAAGGACAAGCAACGCTTCTCTCGCGCGTTGTCCGGTCGGGCCGGGGCGTTCGGACGCCTCCGCGTTCACGGTCGTCAGCGATCCGTTCTCCTGCGTGACGGCTGGGCCTTCACCGCGCGCCGGAGCCGGGACTTGCGGCGGGTCCTTCGCGTATCCACGGAACGGTCCGTGGCCGCGGCGCTGAGCGAACGACAGCAGACGATTTATCGTGACAATGACGTGTTTATCTACCTGCCGTTCGGGCCTTGGCGGCCGAGGGTGATGCCCGCGCTGAAGTTCGGTCTGAGCCGCATGGGCGCCATGACGACACACCTGACGAAGCGTGACGATCACGATGTCGCGGGCGACGCGACCCGCGCGGTGTTCGACTGGTTCGCTGACGCGGTCGTCGAGACACTCGATCAGATGGAGAGCGTGACGCTGGGCGGTTCGTTTGACGGAAAGTCCTTCCGCATCACGCACGACCATGCCTTCACGCCCGGCGGATCGGTCGCGACCTTCCTGGCTTCCGCGGAACACACCGGGCAGGATTCGTGGGTGGGTCTGCCCGATCGCCCTTTTCTGATGACGATGGCGGTAGACTGGCACTCTCCCGCCTTTGGCCGGACCGCGGTCGACCTGGCGCAAAGCGTGTTCAGTACTGAATCGGTTTCCCGCCGCATCGCGCCCGAAGAGCGCCGCCGCCTGGTCAAGGCCACCGCGGCCTTCTACGATCAGATGCGCGGCATGAATGTGATGATCGCAGCTCCCGAGCAATTCACAAATCCGATGGACGTGATCGAGACATACAGTTTCGTAGATTCCGCGAAGGCCCTTCGGCAGATGCGGACGATCGCCGACAGTTCGTGCGAGGTTCTCGCATCTTTTCTTCCGGTCAGCAGATTCCATTCGGAGTGCAAGCGCTTCGGAGAGGGTGATACCGCCTATGATGAATACCGCTTCGACCTCGACCGGGCGGATCCGATGATGCGCCGCGTCATGATCGCCATGTACGGCGAACGGTTTTGCGTGCGACAGGCCGCCGCCGACAAGCACCGCATTGTAATCGCCATGTCCGGCTGCACGCCCGAGCAATTCGTCGACCTGCTCAAGCTGACGCCCCGTAAGCAGGGGCTGTGTCACAACGAGCGCGTCCGGAAGACACTCGCGGCCCTGCCGCCAGACCCGCACGTGGTCGTGTTGTTCGACATAGGCCAGGTGTTTGCCTTCTTCGGGCCGAGGATGATGGCCCTCCACGCGAACACCGGCGGACCGCAGCGAGTGAGCGCGGTGCCGGAATTGCCCTCGCGCCCGGGACTGATCGCCGGCTGGGCCGGCGTCGCCAGCGACCACTCCTTTTCCGGGCAGGCCTGTATGAAGGCCGATGACGTCATCGAGACGGCGAGCCGGGTTCGCGATATCGGAAAGAGGTTTCGCGCGTCCATGAGAGCGCGTCAGGCGGCGCAATCCCCAAAGCCGGCGCGCCCGAGGCCGGCACTTGGAGCGCGTCCGTAGTGTCGCGGCCTGCAGCTCAATCCTGTCGGTCGGGGCGATCCACCGGATGGTCGTGGTCGGGTTGACGCCCGGGTGGGTCACCGTTATACCGCCTAGGCGGTTCAGATCACGTCCCGAGGCGTGAGCACCGGTCGATTGTCTGTGTTCGCGCGCGTTGACGATCCGTGTCACGGTCGCACGGAAATCCTGATCCGCGGCGTCGTTGAGGAAGAATGATGACAAGGGGGGGTGAATTGAAGGAGATGATCCATGCGGTCGCGTAATCATGTTTCGTGGGTGTGTGTCGCCCTTGTCGGCTGGGCCGTGGCCTGGCTTCCAGCGGTCGCGAATGCGGGCGGGGGGGCGGACCTGGTCAGATTGGTCCCCCAGGACGCGTGGGGCTTCGCCGTCGTGCGGTCGCTCGACAATGTAGACGCCAAGGCCCGGCTCGTGCAACAGAAACTGGGCCTGCCCCCGATGCCGCTCATGCCCATGCTGATGAACATGCTTCAACTCGGCGAGTCGCTCGACACGTCCAGCCCAATCGGCGTTGCTGCGCTGGACTACAACGAATACGGCAACGAGGGCATCGTGTTTCTCGTGCCTGCGAAGGACCCCAAGGCCCTGTTGGAACGACTCCAGTCGGCGGGCGGGCCGGCGGCCGCAGGCGCTGGCGAAGACGAGCCCCCGGCCTCCAAACCGGCCGATGGCGTGTCTGAATGCACGGTGTTGGGAAGCCCGATGTACGCCGCACCGAAGGGCAAGGTCGTGTTGATCAGCCCGATCCGGGAATGCACGGCCAAGGTTCTGGCGAACAAGAAGGGCCTCGACGCGGGTTTCGACAAGGCGCGGGCCGAGGCGATGGCGGAGAGCGACGTCTACATCAGCCTTTCGGCCGGCACCATCACAAAGGCCTTCAAGGACCAGATCGCCTTCTTCGTGCAGATGATCAGCGCTCAAATGGGCGGCAGCAACCCTATCGAGCCGCTGGTCCAGATGCTGACGGAAATGCCGGCGTTCGACATCGCCGTGACAATCAACGACAAAGGGCTGTCGCTGGCCTTCCTGGTCACCGGCGAGAAGGACAGCGATTTCGCCAAGCTCCTCGGCGAGATCAAGAACACGTCGGAGCCTCTGCTCGCCTGGCTGCCCAGAGAGAAGTACCTGTTCGCCCAGGGTGTGGCCTCCGCGTACAGCAAGCACGCCGAACAGTTCGGCAGCGAAAGCATGGTGATCAGCAGTCTGATGCAGGGAGCACCGGCCGGAGTGGATAACGAGGCGTTGTCGGCCGTCGTGAAGGGTGGCTACGCGCTCGTGAAGGACATCGGGCGATTTGCGTTTGGCGTGTCGGCCCTGCCGGAGGGGTCCGGAGGAATGTTTGGGTTGACCTGTGTCCTCGAGACAAAGAACGCCGGCGATTTCGTCTCCGGCGTCCGCAAGCTCTACGAGCAGGCGTGGTCGGTTTCGGACGACGAGGACGTGGCTGCCATGAAGAAGGCGTTCGCTCATGCGGCCGATGCGGAGACGGTCGCCGGCAAGAAGGTCGACACCATCACCGTGGACCTGACGCAACTCGCCGAGGACGTCGACGAAGACGACGCGAAAAACGTCGAAACCCTGCTGGGCAAGAATCTGGTGTTGCGATTCGGTGCCGTGGACGCCAAGCGTGTCGCCTTTGCCTTCGGTGGCGGCAAGAAGCGTTATGAGACCATTGTCAAAACGGTGACCTCGGGAGGCGAGGCGCTGTCGGGCAACAGCGGCATCAAGGCCGTGTCCACCCACCTGCCCAGCCCGCGGTCGGGCGAGATGTTTATCGCGGTCGACTCCATCCTCCAGACGGTCAAGCGCGTGGCCTCCGCCGTCGGTGAGGAGGACACGATTGCCTTCGACGTCCCGACGATCGATGCCCCGGTTGCCTGGTCGACGCAGCGCCGCGGCAAAGTCGGTCGTGGTGACCTGTTCGTGCCGATGAAGCTCATCGACGCCGCGATGGAGGTCCGGCAGAAGATGACGACGGCCGGCCTCGATGACTTTGACGAAGACGAAGATGACGCTTCGGCGGACGCCGACAAGGATGACGGCGACGCCGGCGGCGACGACGGCGACGATGACGACGATGACGACGATGACGACGACGCGGATGAGTGAACGCGATCGTCCCGACGCGCGGCTCGACCATGACGCTCTATACCCGCAGCGGTGACGGCGGCGAAACGAGCCTGTTCGACGGGAGTCGGGTTCGGAAGGACGATCTCCGCATTGTTGCATTCGGCGCGATCGACGAACTGAACGCCCACCTGGGCGTCGCGGCCGGATTGGCCCGGCAGCGCGGGCAGCCTGTCCGGCAGATGCAGGATCGCTTCGTCCGCGTGCAGCACGACCTGTTCGCGCTCGGGGCGGAACTGGCGACGCCGAGCGGGACGCGTGAGAGCGTGCCCATCGCGACCGGCGAGCTGGCCGCGCGATACGAGTCCTGGATCGACGACGCAGTGGCCGGCGTCGAACCCCTGCGAGAATTCATCCTGCCGGGTGGCGACGCCCTCGCGGCTCAGTTGCATGTGTGCCGAACGGTCTGTCGACGTGCCGAGCAGGCCGTGACGGCCCTGTGCGGGGCCGATGCGGTCAATCCGCATCTGTTGTCGGGTCTGAACCGGCTGAGCGACCTGTTCTTTGCGTGGGCACGGCTGGCGAATCACCTCGCGCAGGTTCCAGACGTTCCGTGGTCCAGGCCCGACCGATAGGGCTGGGCGGCGTCGACGGTCGCGGCGTCCGGATCTTCTACCAAGCCCTGACGCGGATTTCTCCCTGTTGCCATAGATTGAACGTTTCGCGGGCCTCGTCGAGGGTCTGGGTCAGGCGCCGGGTGGCGATCACGAGTTCCTCGTAGAGGCGGTTGTCTTTGAGCAGCAGCGCTGCCGTGCCGCTGCCCGTGTTGAGCGAGACGAGTGTTTCATCCATGTGATTGAGCATGGACGAAAGATCATCGCTCGTCGCGGCCATCCGCTCGAACATCGTCCGTGCATCCCGCATCGCGAGTTGACCCTCCCCGATCGCGGCTCTGGCGTCGTCCATCGTGCCGATCCCACTCTCGGTCATCTTGCGGAAGTTCGCGAGCGCCACGCGAACATTGGCCTGATTCTCTTCGTCGCCGACGATCTCGTTGACGTGCCTCAGTGTGGCGTCGGCCCGCTGGATGAAGGTGTCGAGGTTGGCCGTCATGGTTTTCATATCGACGTCCTTCATGTCCCGTTCTTCGAGCATCCTCGCGATCTCGCGGGCGACCGGCCGGAAGTCGTGGGCCAGCCCCTTGATTTCTGCGGCGGTCTGTCTGATCGTCGGCAACATGTCCGGACCGAGAACCTTGTCGGTGACGTCGACCATGTACCCGTGGATCTCCGCGTTGCCATCCTGCGGGAGCACCTCCGGGTCGTTCGGATTCGTGATGACCAGCTCGATGATCGGTCGGCCGATGCCCATGACGTTTTCCGGGACGAGCACGCGAGCGCTCTTGGGGATTCGGAGGTTGCCTTCGATCGCGACGATCACGACCACCCCCTGGGATAGATCGCCGTCGCGAAACCTCACGGCCTTGGTCTCGCCGATTCGCTTCCCATACAGCGTGACGCCCTGGCCCTCCTGGACGCCGACAACGCCCTTGTCGAACCAGACCCGGATATCGTAGGTCTGCGTGAACAGGGACCGACCCCCGCCGAAGGCGAGCACCATTGAGGCCATCGCCAGCAGGCCGGTCAGGACAAATATACCGACGACCGTATTCTTGCGTTGTTCAGCCATGGGACCTCCTCGAGTTCACAGGTGTGTAGATTGCAGGTGGAGCGCCTCCAGGTCGGACGGGTCGGCCTGGCCGTCCACGAATCTGCGGACCTGGGGGACGTCGCAGGTTCGGAACCAGTCCGGCGTGCCGTCGGCGATGATCCGGCCCTGGTGCAGCATGACGATCCGATCCGCCACCTTGCAGGCGCTTGTCATGTCGTGGGTCACGACGACGCTCGTGACGTGCAGCTCGCGCTTCAGTTTCAGGATCAATTCGTTGATCACGTCGGCACGGATGGGGTCGAGGCCCGTGGTCGGCTCGTCATAGAGCACGACCTCGGGATCGAGGGCGATCGCCCGTGCCAGGGCCACGCGTTTTTTTTGACCGCCGGACAATTGGCCGGGGCGACGATTCTGGAGGCCGTCGAGTCCGACGAGTTGCAGTTTTTGCGTCACGGTTTGGGCGATCGCGGCCTGCGTGTGGCGTGTGTGTTCGGTCAACGGAAAGCCCACATTCTCCGCGACGGTCATGGAATCAAACAAGGCCCCCATCTGAAACAGCAGGCCGAATCGCTTGCGAATGTCGACGAGGCGGCGTTCGGACCGGCTGTCGATTCGGTCGCCGTGAAAGCGGACTTCGCCGGCGTCCGGCCGCAGCAGGGCGACGATGTGCTTGAGCAGAACGCTCTTGCCGGTGCCCGACTCGCCGATCACGACCGTCGTTCGGCCACGGGCCAGCGCGAGGTCCACCTCATCGAGGACCTGGAGCGAGCCAAACCGCTTGCTGACGCCGCGCAGCTCGATGATCGTATCGTGGTCAGACATGTCGCGGTTCACGCTCACCATCTACAACAACGACTTGAAGCCCCACAGTCTCACACTGATTTCCTGCAGGGCGACGGCGAGCACATAGTCGAGGGCCAGAATAGCGATGAACGAGGACACGAACGCATCGGTACAGGCACGGCCGACGCCCTCGGCCCCCGGGCGGCAGAAGAAGCCCTTGTAGCAACTGATCAACCCCAGGGCGGCGCCGAAGAAAAAGGCCTTGATCACCCCGCTGAACAGATCGAAGCTGTCGACGGCCTGCCGCGTGTAGTCCCAATAGGGGCCGCTGCTTACTCCGCTTTGGATGACGGAGACGAACCACCCGCCCAGCGAACCGGTCAGATCGGCATACAGCGTCAGGAACGGCGTCAGCAGAAAGCACGCCAGGACGCGTGGCGCCACCAAGTAGCGGATCGGATCGACCCCCATGGCCCGCAGGGCGTCGATCTGCTCCGTCACGTTCATGGTGCCGAGCTCGGCGGTCAGGGCGCCGCCGATGCGACCGGCGAGCATGATGCCCGCCAACACGGGTCCCAACTCGCGGACGACCGACAGGTTGACGACGGCCCCCATCCGGTCCTCGAGACCCACGGATCGGAACTGATCGATCGCCTGCACGGCGATGACCATCCCCACGAAGGCCCCGGTGATGAGTACGACGGGGAGCGACCGATAGCCGACCTCATACAATTGAGGCATCAGCAGACGCCAACTGGAGCGAGATAGTACTCCGCGGACGACGCAGCCGAAGGTCCGGGCGGCGAAGACCCAGAACGCACCGAAGTGGCTGACACCACGGCTGGCGGATTCGCCCATTCGGGGTACGAGACTTGTCCCTGCCGTCGACATCGCTCGCCTCCATTGCAGCGATCGCGAGACTCCATGGCGTTCTATCCCGCCGACCGGCGCGTGTCAATTCGCGCTGTCGCCATCGTCTTATACGTTTACCGGTCGTATGTGGGCGCACTGCGGCTTCGCAGTAGCGTCTCGAAGCGGTGTTATGCGGAATGCGCGGGCGGGACGCTGTGGGCGCAGGGCGTCCGTCCCGCTCGTCAAGGCCCGGGGGCTGCGGGACGATATCGTATTGTTAGGGACGGCGTGCGCGCTGCGGTGGCATCCTGCGCCGTCGTCAACGACCGGGTATGCTGGAGGAAGCGACCTTGGAATGGGATTGGCGACAAGTCAGACAGGCCCTTTTCGGACTCCAGCTTCGTACGACGCTGCTGCTGACCGCGATTGTGCTGGCCGCCACGGGCCTGACCGGCACGATGTACCTTCGAATCGCCGCGCGGATCTCCTTGGATGAAGCGAAACGCAACGCCCGAGAACTGGCCAAAGCCCTCTCTGCTGCCGCATCCGAGTCTGTCGCGCGGAATGAACGGGAGTCGTTGCTCGCCATTGCGCAGACCATGGTGCCCCGCGGGGAACTGGTCTATCTCATGTTTGCAGACATGTCCGGCAACGTGCTCGGCGGCCACCAGAAGGGGGCGGGTCAGGTGGGCCGGTTTCTCAGCGAGGACGCCCAGACGATTTCGGTCCAACCACTGAACCGCCCCAGGTTGCTGACCGGCGGCGCGTCCGGGGCTGCTATCGATGTCGTCTATCCGGTCACCGCGACGTTGAACGAAACGCGTGCGACACCTGCTCCGACGATCGGCTACGTTCGGCTCGGGCTGTCGCTGGCTGCGGCCGACGCCCGGCTGGCACAGACGGCCCGGCGCGTCGTCGGCCTGACGGTGGGGATCACGCTGTTAATGGTTCCATTGGGGTACGAGGTGGTCCGGCGCGTGGCGGGTCCGATCAATCGACTGTCCGATGCCGCCGGGCGACTGGCCGCGGGGGATCTTGCCGCGCGGGTCGAAGTGGATCGCCAGGACGAGATCGGCGCGCTGGGCCGGCGGTTCAACGGGATGGCGCGAGAATTGGCGCGGTCCCACAACCAACTGGTCAAGTTGAATGCCGAGCTGGAGGATCGTGTGCTCCGGCGGACGGCGGCCCTGAAGAGCGCGAATGACCAGTTGAGCACCGAGATCGCGGAGAAGCGGGACTTGCTCCGCACGGTGTCGCACGATCTCGGCGCCCCGCTCCGAAACGCGTCGGGCATGGCGACGCTGCTGGTTCGCAAGCAGGGTGATACGCTGACGCCGGAGGCAGCGCGGTGCCTTGAGCGGATCGAGCGCAATCTTGAGCACGGCCGGGACCTGATCGACGAGTTGCTGACGCTGTCGCAGATACAGAACGAGCAAGGCGTGCCGACCGACGTGGATACGGGGGCGGAGATCGAATCGATCGCGGGCCAGTTCGACTTCGAGCTGGATCAGAAGGATATTCGGCTGGTTCTCGACGGCCCCTTTCCGATTCTGCGCTGCCGGCGCCGCCGGTTCCGGCAGTTGATGCAGAACCTGATCGACAACGCGATCAAGTATACGGATGTGTCGCACCATGCGAACGGCGAGATTTCGAAAATCGTCATTGCGCATTCGGCGGAGACGGCGCGCCATCGCTTCACGGTGGCGGACCAGGGCATCGGCGTTTCGCCGGACGAAGCCGAGCACATCTTTCACGTGTTTCGGCGCTGCGCCAAGCCGTTTGTCAGCGGCGTGCCGGGCAGAGGCGTGGGGCTGTCCTGTTGCAAGAGCATCGTGCAGCAGATGGGCGGACGAATCTGGGTGGAGCCCAATCCGGCAGGGGGGAGCGTGTTCGGCTTCGAGATTCCTCGCGACGCCGCGTCGTCCGCGGTGGAGGTCAGTGGCCTGGCTGACGGCCGTGGGTCTGTGGAGGTGGAAAGCGTCTTATGAGCGATCTTGGTCCGGACCAACAGACCGACCGGCCCGGCGAGCCGCACCCGCGCGTGCTGATGGTGGATGACGATCCGGATCAGTTGGAGCTTCAGTCGGAGCTCTTGCGGGAGCACTACCCGCACTGCGACATCACGACGGCCGCGAGCTGTGCCGAAGCGCTCCGGCTGGACGCGCGATCGTTCGACGTGGCCGTGTTCGACGTCAATCTGCCGGACGGGAACGGCATCGAATTGATGAAGCGGGTGCGGGAGACGCGTGATCTTCCGGTGATCATCCTGACGGGCGAGCGTTCCGTAGAGAGTGCCGCCGGAGCGATCCGCAACGGCGCCGTCGATTTTGTCATCAAGCATGGCGACTATCTGCGGATCGTTCCGATCGTCGTGGAAAAGGCGCTGGCTCTCCTCGAGATCAAGACGACCAACCGCCGACTGGGACGGGAGATCGCTCTGCGCAATGCCGAACTCGAACGGCTCAACGCCAAGCTGCGCGACATGACGACGCGGGATTCACTCACCGGTCTTTACAACCGGCGTCACTTCTGTGAGCTTTTGTCACGCCTGTACTCCGAAGCCCGGCGGTACAACACCGATCTGACCTGCATGATGATCGACATGGACAACTTCAAGCGCGTCAATGATACGCTCGGGCATCAGACGGGAGACCACCTGCTGGAACTGCTCGCCGCGGTCATCCGCGAATCGATCCGCGAGTCGGACGTGCCGGTGCGCTACGGGGGAGACGAATTCGTCGTCCTGCTGCCTCGGACGGCTCCGGACGAAGCCCGGGCCTCGGCGAAGCGGATTCTCGGGAAGTACCGGTCGCGGGCGCGACGCCTGATGCCGGAGTTCTCGGCGGCAACGCTCAGTATCGGCCTTGCCAGCCGGGATCACGACCAGCCGCCGACGGCCGAGAGCCTGGTCCGTCTGGCAGACGAAGCCCTGTATCTCGCCAAGGCCGGCGGACGGAACCGCATCATGGTGGTGCGTCCCATGACGGTCGAGACGTAGTTCCAAGTCACGCCTCATGGCGTGGGGAGCATCGGCGTCCCGCCGGTGTATTGCATTTCTGAAAACGCGCGGGCAGGACATCCGAACCGGCCGCCAATCCAAGCGTGGCGGGGCCGCAGGAACACGAGGCTGCGATCGGGCCGAGGGCGTCGCCGGTCAATCCTCCGGTGGACGGTTCAGCCGGACCTCCAGCGATTCGATCCGCCGTCGGAGCGATCGGAGCTGTTTGGCCCATTCCGGAAGCCGACGGACCGAGGCCTGCTGTCGCATGAAGTCTTGGTAGGCGACAGCGGGAATCCCGCGAAACGCGGTGCCGTCGGGAACGCTCTTCATCAAAACGCTCTTGGCCGCGATCCGCACGTGGTTGCCCACGTGTACATGATCCGAGATTCCCGTCTGCCCCCCCACTACAACATGGTGGCCGAGCGACGCCGATCCGCCGAGGGCACACTGGGCTACAATCACGCAGTCTTCACCGATGTCTACGTTGTGCCCGACCTGCACCATGTTGTCCATCTTTGTGCCGCGGCGGATGCGTGTCTCGCCCATGCGGGCGCGATCGATCGCGCAGTTTGCACCGATCTCGACATCGTCCTCGATCACCACGCGCCCGATCTGGGGAATCTTTCGTTGGCGGCCGTCACGCTGGAGGTAGCCGAAGCCGTCTGCGCCAAGGGTCGTGTTGGGATGAATCAGGACGCGATTTCCGATTGTCACGCGCTCTCGCACCACGACGTTCGGCCAGAGCACACAGTCTTCACCGATGGTCGTGTCGCTCCCGATGTATACGCCTGGATGGATTTGCGTTCCTCTGCCGATGATCGATCGCGGACCCACGAAGGCGTGCGCGCCGATCGCCGCGCCCGTCACGGCCGCGTCCGGGGCGACGGTCGCCGTCGCGTGGACGCCCTCCGGCACGCGGTCCGCCGGTGCTGCGAACCACTCCGAGACCTGGCAGATGGCTGCGTCCGGGTCCGGAACGCGGATGATTGTCCGCTCGGCGGGGGTGGCGCAGTCGGCCGGCACGAGCACGACCCCGGCCTTCGACGTCGCAAGTCGCGACAGGTCCTGCTTGCCGCCGACCCACGAGATCGCATCCTCTCCGGCGCGCTCCAGCGTCGCCACACCGCGCACGATGCGGGAGCCGTCGCCCGCGAGTGTGCTGCCGAGCCGCCGGGCGAGTTCGCCGGCCGAAATGGATGTCTCTTTGTCCATGTTCAGGATTCCCGGTTCAAGCCGAAGCCGCCGGTACGACGACCCCGCCGATGATCTCGCCCACACGGCGGACGAGGGCACAGGAGCGAGAAAGAACAAGGTGAAGAAAGGGCCAGGGTCCGGGTGCGCGCTTGGGGGGAAGCACGCGGGGAACCGAAGCCCTGGCCGAAACCTCAGCATATCGAATCGTCGGGTCGAATCAAGTTCAAAACCGGTCGACTCGCGGCGCCACGACGCCCGGCACCCGGTCTCCGGGCCGCTAACTCAATCAGACCACGAAGGTTATGATATCCGTAACGCGGCGTATCGCTCCGAGGCGTCGGTCGCCATCCGATCCGATCCGTTCCGGTTGCGGTCACTCGTCGGAGGCCGAACCCGCGCCGCCGTTTTCCGCGGTGTCGTCTTTCGGAGTCACCTGCTTCTTGTCGAGGGTTTTCTCGAGAGCCTCGGCGGTCTTGAACCGAGCATCGTAGTAACGCACCAGCAGTTCCAACTCGCGGTATCGTCTCCGTTCGCTCTCGCCGCTCAGTCCGGACCTGCGGAGCTGCTGCTTTTCTTCCAGTGCTTCTGACTTCTGCTTCTTTTCCAGCGTCTGTACGGTCTGAATGAACGCCCGGTCGACCTCACGCCGGGCTTGCAGCGCGTCGTGGAGCCGGGACCAGAGTTCGTGACCTCGCACATTTGTGTCGGCGTCTGTGAACGCCAGTCCGGGATGGCGGTGATCGAATTCGTCGGAGTGCTTGATGACAAATGCAAGCAGATTGCGGTATTCGTTCGCCACCGTGGCGTACCATCGGTCCGTCGCTTCGACCCCCATTCTGGCGCGAATGCGGGCGGCCAGGTCGGGCTGTTGATCCGTCAGGGCCTGCGGCGCCGCATCGATGGCTCGGAGCAGCGCCTCATGGAGTCGCGCCCGGGACTTGGGCTTCTTTTCCTTTGAATCACCCTTGGGCGCTTGCTTCTCGGCGGTGTCGTGGTTTTCCTCATCGCTCCCCGACGCGTCCACCCCGTCGGCGAGGAATGCGAAAACGGTCTCTATTCGCTTGGTGACCTTGGCGGCCTGTCGCCATTCGGCCGCATCTTCGGCCCACAACGCGTCCGGATCGGCGATCGCTGCGAGCGGCTCCGCGGTTTCCTCCCAGGCTCGATAGGCCTTGAACACGGCATCCACATAGGCCTGACTGCTGTCGTCGAGCCGGCGGACGCTCGCGCCGGCCTGTCCGTTTCGGATGTAGTCGAGCACGTCGCGCGGGGATGCGGCCGGCGTGCTGTCACAGCCGCCGCCGGCCCATGCCAGCAAGATGAACAGCGTCAGACCGATGCCTGTTCGGCAACCGTTGAACATGACTTTCAGAACTCCCGAGGGCAGCGCGCTTCCGGGGCAGGGTCAGTCCCCGGCCAGCACCGTGAACACTGCGGCTCCGATCCCCATCAACGCCCCGCCCGCGATGACGCCGGCGCAGACAGGCTCCAGATTCCGGACGAACAAGCGATGGATCAGCGACGTCTCACGCCGACTGAGCCGTCCCATGAACCAGAAGAAGAACGAACCCAAAAACATCGCGAAACACGTCGTGAATGGAATGACAAACGCCAGTCCCATGCCCACGGCCGAAATTGGAAACCGGCCGCGGGTTACCAGTTTGATCCCTTCAAAGAGGATTCCCGTGACGCCGCCGATCGCGGCGGCCCAGATCGCCGACGGCGGCAATTCGGTCAGACCGCGAGTCAGGATCTCGGCGACGCCCTTCCAGATTATCGCCGAAGGCATCGGGTACTGACTGGTCACCAGTCCGTCCGGGTCGTTCTTCAGAAAGGCGAAATAGAACACCGGAACACAGGCGAAGGCGCCCGCCGTGATTCCCAGCACGTGGCCCATCGCCTGATGGCGCGGCTTCCCCCCGAGCATGTAGCCCGGCTTGATGTCCATCAGCAGGTTCGAGGCGTTGCCGGCGACCTCGCCGGTGATGCTGGCGGTGATGATATTGGTGTGAATGCTGTTGGTCATCGCGGCGAAGGACAACTGCGTCAGTTTGCCGAGGGCGCCGGTCGGGGTGATCGCGGTGAGTGCGGTGGAGTGGGCCGCGATGATCGTGAAGACGAAGACCAGCGGCACGGCGAGCGCTCCGAGCCAGGGATCGACGCCGAAGTAGGTCCGCGCCAGCAAGACCACGACCAGCCCGACGGCCGGGATGCCGATCAGGAACACCCCCATTGGCAATTCGATGTGCCGCAGGCAGTCGTCGGTTCGCTTCTTGCGGCCCAACATGCCGGTAAATGCGCTTAGGATCATTCGCGGCTTGCTCGCGAAGGCGAAGAGGCTCGCCGTGGTCATCATCGCCACGCCGCCCCACATGCCCCACATGGTGATGTTCTTGAAGCCCATCGCCAAGGCGCCGCCACTCCCCACGACGCCGTAGATATCGCCGTATTGAATCATCCATGGGGCGAGGATGCAGTAGTTGACGACCGCGCCGATCAGCAGCGACACCCCCGTGCGGATGCCCATCAGGCCTCCGGCCGCCATCATGACGTGGTCCGGCTCGAAGCTGACCGTGAGTTCCTTGAGGTGGGTGCCGAGAATGGCGGGTGCCGGTGTCGAGTGGGTGACGAAGCCGACCAGCTTGTAGAACACGTCTTCCAGGGCGCCCGGCAGTTGCAGGGCGCTCAGGTGGAGGCGCTCGAGTATCTCCCCTTGTTTCAGGAACTCGAGCGCCGCTGCGGTCACGCCAAAAAACGCCAGAATCTTGGCCTTGAACAACCCCTCGGCGGCATCACTGCTGTGCAGCGCGTCCATGACGACGCCGGCCGCTCGACCCTCGGGGAAGGCGTGCTGCTCGTCGTTGATGAAGCGGCGTTTGAGTGGAAAGGCGAACAGGACGCCCAGAGTCGCGATCGAGATCATCCAGGCGATCGTGGTCATGATCGGCACGACCTTGTGGGTGATCATCATGTAGGCCGCCAGGCTGGCGATGAGTGGCGAGGTCATGTAGCCCGCGGCCGTCGCGATCGACTGCATGCAGTTGTTTTCGAGGATCGTGAACTCGTTGGCCCACCCGATGGTCTGGGCGACCTTGAAAAACGCGAACGCGAGAATCACCGAGGTGATGCCAACGCCGAGCGTCCATCCGGTCTTCATCCCGACGTACAGGTTCGTCAGTGACAGGATGGCGCCGATGCACATCCCGAACACGCCGGAACGCAGCGTGAGCTGCGGCATGTCCCCCCGGAACACGTTCTCCAGCCACCAGCGGTCTTTTCGCTCGATCGACCACGTCCGAACTTGTTCGTCCGTCAGTTGCTGGATGGCCATCCGGCGCTCTCCTGCGGTTCACGGTGTTTGCCCGGGAAGCAACCCGCGACCGGAAAGGCAAGCCCGGAGCGCGGCCGCGACGACGGCCCGTGCGGTACGTTTGCAGCGTACACGATTCTCGGTCGCGAGAAAACACGTCGCGGGACACTGTTATCGGACGAATTGGCATTTCGTGGGAATGTTTTGTACATATCCATAGGCAGGGCAGTTTCTGCGGATCGTGTGGCTTGCGTAGGTGCGGAGGCCGACACGGTTCGCGAGCGTGACAATGTTTGGAACGGAGGTGGATCCGTGTTTGGGTTCATGCGAATGACGGCCGTTTTGATCGGCGCATGCATCGTCGCCATTGCCGCCCTCAACGCATATGTGGGCTATGGGACGTTTGAGGGCTACCTGGGGCAGGTCCCCGCCTATTATCAGATTCGGGGCAACCCGGGCCTCGCCGGCATGATTGGATCGCTGCTGATCATCATCGCCTTCATCTTTCCGGCCGGCGGCAAACATCTCAACGATGGACGGCTTTGAGGCGACTCCGGCGCGCGTCTCATGGGGCGCCCAGGAGCGGCGCCAGTCCGTCGAACACCAGCACCTTGCCGCCTGCGACGATCATCGCGATGCGATAGAGCCGGACGAACGTCTCGGGTGAGACCTGCCGCAGGATCCGCTTGCCCAGGATCGTCCCGATCATCGCCGCACCGGCCATCAGCACAATCAGCGTGGCAAATCGCCCGTAATCGATCGTCCCGAGCACGAAGAACGCCGGAATCTTCACGACGTGAAGAAACATCTGGCACATCGCCTTGGTGGCCACGAGCCGCTCCTTGACGAACCCCCGACGGGCGAACAGGGGCGCGATCAACGGGCCGACGGCCCCGACGGTGAGGGCGGCCGTGCCGGCGGCGAACCCCAGCAGCGGAAACTCGTATGCCCGGGTCGCTTTCGTCCGGCCGGACGGCCGGGGCAGGAAGGTCAGGGCGAGGATATAGACGCCGATGAGTGTTTTGAGATAGGGCTCGGCGGCGCCGGGTTCGCCGAATGACGCGAGGAGCAGTCCCCCGGCCACACCGCCGGGAACGGCCCCGATGGCAAACCGCCCCACGATTTTCCACTCCACGTGACGCACGAAGGCCACCACGCGCGTGCCGTTGCTCGCGAGCTGCACGGCGGCGTGAATGGGGACGGCCTCGCCGTGCGGCAGGAAGCAGAACAAGGTCGCCAGGAGGAGCACCCCGCCGCCCATGCCGATGATCGCGCTGACCGTCGCCGTCACGACGGCCACGAGCGTGAGAATCACCAGGACGGTCGGGGGCATCGCCCCCGATCATACGACGGCGCACGGGGCGAAGCGAATCTGGACGGTGAGCGTGTCGCCCT
>CAYQDV010000043.1:13799-18960 GCA_964416295.1 uncultured Planctomycetaceae bacterium | reverse complement strand
CGAGGCTACAGATCGTGACGGCACATCGCATGTTCCGGCAAGAAACGCGCGCTAGGTCTTCGTCTCCGCCACCTCCCGCAGCAGGCCGGGCGGGGCTTCCATGGTCTTGCGGCACTTGGGGTAGCCGCTGCACCCGAGGAAGCGGCCCGTGCGACCCATTCGGAGCAGCATCTTGCTGCCGCAGTCGGGGCAGGGAATCTCCGTGGGGATGGGTTCGGGCCGTGCCGGCGCGGGCATTTCGATCTCGGCCCGCTTCTTGGCCTCTCCGCGAAAGTTGACGGCGTTGCGACACTTGCCGCAACTGAAAAATGGCCCGTAGCGCCCGGTCCGGAGCGTCAGTTCGTTTCCGCACTCGGGACAGGCCAGCGGACCTTCCGGCCAGGTCTCCACGACGGGACGGCCGGTACGGGTCCAGGCGAACCCTTTCGGCGGAGGTCCGAGCTGGCTGATGTCGACACGAGTCGTTGAGCGCCGCCCGGCCGGGCGGCGGCCGTTTTTCCCGTTCCGGTCCGTTTCCGGCGGCGGCGGATCGGGAATCTTGCCGGCGGCCTCCAGTTGCTTGAGTTCGTCGAGTTTCGTCATCGGCTTGGCGTTCCGGCACTTCGGAAAGCCCGAGCAGCTCAGGAACGGCCCGCGGCGGCTCGTGCGAATGACCACCGGCCGCCCGCACTTGTCGCAGCGCACGCCGGCGTCCTCCGGCGGCGGTTTTTGGACGTAGATTCCCTCCGGCACGGGCTTCGTCGCCTTGCACTTCGGATACTTCGTGCAGCCGAGAAACGCCTTGCCCCGGGAAAACCGCACGTGCATCTCGCTCTCACACTCGTCGCAACGGTCGCGAACGTCCTCCGGCTTGACCTTCTTGAGCACGACGCCTTTATCATCACAGGGCAACGTCTCGTCGCACTCGGGGTACTTGCTGCATCCCAGAAACGGCCCGCGACGGCTCCGCCGCAACACCATCTCCCCGCCGCACTTGCCGCACTTGTGCTCGCTCACGACCGGCTTGATCGCCTTCCCCTCGCGGTCGCAATCCATCGTGGCCGTGCAGTCCGGATAGCCCGTGCAGGCCAGGAACCGGCCGTTCTTGCCCAGGCGATACACCATGGGCTTGCCGCACTTGCCGCAGGTGTAGTCGCTCGGCTCCGCCCGCACCTCCTCCATGTGTTCGTGTGCCCGAGCGAGAGATTCCTTGAATGGGTCGTAGAATTCGTGGAGGACCGCGCGCCAGTCCTGGTGGGATTCTTCGATCTTGTCGAGTTCGTCCTCCATGAAACTGGTGAAGTGGACGTCCATGATTCGTGGGAAGTGTCGGACAAGCTGGCGTGTGACGATCTCTCCACGCGGCGTCGCGAAAAAGCGGCGATCCTCCTGCTCCACATAACCGCGGTTTTGGATCGTCTGGATGATGCTGGCATACGTGCTCGGACGGCCGATCCCCTCCCCTTCCAGCGTCTTCACCAGAGAGGCCTCCGTGAAGCGGGGCGGAGGGGGGGTGAACTTCTGTGACGGCACGATCGACAGCGGCGCGATCACCTGCCCTTTCTTGAGCGAAGGCAGCATCGGCGCATCGCCGCTGTTCGGAATGCCGGCGACCTTGTAGAAACCGTCAAAAACCAGCACCCGACCGGTCGCCTTGAACACGGCCTCTCCGTCGGGCGTCCGAGCCGCGATCAACACGGTTGTGGCGTCCCACTGCGCCGGAGTCATCTGCGACGCGACCGCACGTTTCCAGATCAGCGAATACAGCTTGAGTTGCTCCGACGTAAGGTGCCCCTTGAGTGACTCCGGCGATCGGGCGGCGTCGGTCGGTCGAATCGCCTCGTGGGCCTCCTGCGCCTTCTTCGCGCTCGCGTATCGGTTCGGCTTGCCGGGAAGGTAGTCCGCGCCAAACTGCTCCTCGATCAGCGTCCGCATGGATCGCAGCGATTCGGCCGAGAGATTCTTTGAGTCTGTCCGCATGTAGGTGATCAGACCGACGTTGCCCTCGCCGGTCTCGATGTCGACGCCTTCATACAGGGCCTGGGCCGTTCGCATCGTCCGCGACGTGGAAAAACGCAACTGGTTCGCCGCCGCCTGTTGAAGGCTGGCCGTGGTGAACGGCGCCGACGGCTTGGACACGGACCGCCGTGTCTCCACCGACCGGACTCGATACTCCGGCGCGGTGTCTTGATCGGTGCCGCCCTTCAGGGCGATCCGCTTCAACCCCAGCCGCGCGTAGTCCTCCCACGGCTCGGTCACCGTGTCGTCCACGCGGAAGCCCAGGGCGGAAATCAGAGGCCGCACGCCGTCTACCGCACTATGAAACGTCGCGACGCCCTCGGCATCCTTCTCGACGGTGCCGATCGGGCGGAAGGGCTTGCCCGCGACTTCGACCAGTGAGGCCTGAACGCAGGCGTGCTCACCCATCCATGCCACACGTTGCTTCTGCGTCGGTGGAGCTTCCGTCCCGCCCTTGTTCAGAAAGGTGTTCCATTGCTTTGCCAAGGCGGCGGCGCGTTCGACGTCGGTGGCGAAGACGCCGTCGATCGTCCAGTACTCCTCCGGCTCGAACGCCTGTATGGCCGCTTCCCGCTCGACGATCAACCGAACGGCCACCGACTGCACGCGCCCGGCCGACAGCCCCTTGGCGATCTTCTTCCACAGGAGCGGAGACAGTTCGTAACCCACGATGCGGTCCAGGATGCGTCGGGCCTGCTGGGCGTCGACCTTGTCGCGGTCGATCTCGTGGGGATGCGCGAACGCTTCGGCAATGGCCGACTTCGTGATCTCGTTGAAGACGACACGCCGAATCCTTTCCGGCAACAGCTCGAGCGCGTGTGCGAGATGCCACGCGATGGCCTCGCCCTCTCGGTCCATGTCTGTGGCCAGATATACCATGTCAGCCTTGTCGGCATACGCTTTCAACTCACGGATCGTTTTCTCGCTACCCGCCATGATCTCGTATTCCGGCTCGAAATTACGACCCGGATCAATGCCATAACGGTGAGGCGGCAGGTCGCGGATATGCCCTTTGCTGGCCTTGACGACGTAGCTTCGCCCCAGATATTTGTTAATGGTCTTGGCCTTCGATGGAGACTCGACGATGACCAGAGACTTGGCCGTCGCGGCCGGCGAAACCTTTCGGGCGGGTTGTGTTTTCTTCGCCATTGGATTCTAATCCCGTTCCGCGTATAGGGTTATCGCCGCGCCATCCGCGATGCACCACGCGCGCCCCGACCGGGACACGAGCCGTATATCGGCCGTGCCCCATGCATTCTGAATCAACTTTCGGGACTTCCTCCCCCGGCGACCCGGGAGCGAAACGCTAGCACTCGACTTTATTGATGTCAAACCCGGGCCGGGTCGAATAACAGGCGGAGTCCTCGAGATGCCCGTCTGACCGGCCGTTGGAGGGATGCGGGCAGCAGACTCGCTATGCGATTGTTACATTATGTATTGCAATAGGTTATGGACGTATTCGGCCGTCCTCGGACGCCGCTGCCGTCGCAATGCCTCGCCTGTCTGCGGGCTCGTGAACCGCGAGGCAGCCCCTTGGGGCGATCGCCGGGTCACCTGTTGTGTGGCGCGATGTTGGGGACGACATCGTGATGGACTAACATGGGCAATTCACTTGTGTTGGGGCATGGAATCGCGGAACTCTCGCGAATGAGGCATCTGCGCATCGAAGCCGGGCGTCACGGGGATCGGCGCCGGATCTGCGCGATCGCTGTTCTCCTCTTGTCGGTCGCTGGCGGATGCGCGAAACCGGAAACCAGTCCGGTCGTGTTTTTCCTCGACGGGGCCGGCTGGTACAGCAGTCCGGGAGCCGTCGAACACGGGCTGCGTCGCGCGGGCTTCAAGGGAACCTTCGAGACGTACTCCTGGAGCGCCTACATGGGTCCGGCGCACGACCACCTCATCACCGCAAGGAGCAAGAGTGTAGCCAAGGGGTTGGCCAAACGCCTCACTGCGGCGCGACGCCGTGATCCGAAGGGCCGGATCGATGTCATGGGGCTGTCGGCGGGAACGGCGGTCATCCTCGGAGCACTTGAACGGCTGCCGAAGGGCGTCGCCGTCGATAACGTGGTGCTGTTCTCTCCGTCCGTGTCTGCCCGGCACGACCTGCGGCGGGCCATGCGACACGTGCGCCGAAACCTCTACGCGACGACCAGCCGGACCGACGGCATCCTTGGAGCTATCGCCGTCAATGCCGATGGCGTTCCGGGGCGACCCGCCGGCATCGCCGGTTTCGTCATGCCGCACGACAGCAAGCGAACGACCGTCGCCGCCTACGGCCGTGTCATCAATCTGCCCTGGCGACCATCGTATGTTGCCTATGACTGGGACGGCGGACACATCGCCGTTACCAACTGGCGCTTCGTCGAAGCGATAATCGCACCCCGACTGCTGACGCCGAAGCCTTATCCGCTCGACCGATCAATCGCTGAGCTCGTAACCGCCAGACGCGGAGGGGCGTCATGAGACCGACAGCCCTTCGCGCAGCTCGGGCGATCTCGTCCCTCACCCTGCTCCTCGCCGCGGCAGGTTGCGGAGACGGCAAGGCATTCGTCGAGGGGCGAGACGCCGAGCGGGAAGGCAAGGTCCACGTGGCCTATGAAAAGTACTGCCGGGCCGCGGCCGAGCACCGCGACAGCGGAGCCGTCGCGGCCGCTCTAAGGCGGACCATTCCACGCGCCGCGGCGCACTGGGAGTCGCGCGGACGCATTGCCGAAAGACAGCGGCGAACGGGAGAAGCCTGGCAAATGTACATGCGCGCGCTCGCGATCCATCCGAATGATCCGTTCCTGGCCGACGTGATTCGCGGCCTGGAAAAGGACAACGAAACGGAAATCGCCGGCGCACGCCTGACATGGATGCGCCGCGGCTATCCGGCGCTCGCCGTCGCCGTACCCCCGCGCGAAACGGTCGTCGCGGCCGCCAAGCCTTCGACGGCGGACATCGAGCCAGTCGGATCCGCAACCAACACAACCGACGGCGTCTCGCCGGCCACAGCGCCGGACGAGTCCGTCGCGCAGGTCACCGAGGCTCCGACCGTGGATGAAACAGCCGTCGACGCGGCGCGAGTGTCGGTGGAACAGCCGGCGCAACCGGCGTTGGTCAATGCGAGCCGCGCGGACGAAGCGGACGCTTCAGACGCGGCCGCGCTCATTTCCCCGGAGTC
>CAYQDV010000043.1:0-13699 GCA_964416295.1 uncultured Planctomycetaceae bacterium | reverse complement strand
GCCGCGCGGACGAAGCGGACGCTTCAGACGCGGCCGCGCTCATTTCCCCGGAGTCGCCACCGGCGAGGACGAACCTGGCGAACGCCCTCGCCTGGCTCGATTCATTGAGCGAGTCCGAGCACGGCGGCCGCCTGCCGGACGCGAAACCTGCGCCCGAACCGCCACCTGTTGTGTCAAGCGACGACGCTCCCCGGTCGTCACCAGAGGAGACCACTGTCGGCGACACCAATGTAGCGTCGCCCCCCCGTGGCCGACGTGCCTCACCGGAGCCCTCCCTCGATCGCGCGCCTCCGCCCCCGGAATCCGGCCAGGCGCCGAAGGGAAACACACTCGTCGTCAAGGACACCCTGGCCCGAAACGCCCCGTCGGAGACGCCGGCGCCCCCCGCCGAATCGGCCTCGAAAGAGAGCGGCGCCCTCCCGGAGACAGATGTCGCTCGCCAGCCGTCGGCGCCGTCTTCGATCCAGTCCGTCCATCCTCTTTCGCCGCCGGTCGGCGAGGCACCTGCACAAAAGACACCTGTAGGCGACGACGACGTGCCCCGGGGACTCGCCTCCGATGCTCCATTGCCGCCGGTCGAGTCAACCGAGCCGTCCGGTCGGCGCCCGATCGGAGCGCCCGCGCTAGCGTCCCCGCGCGGACGCCCGGTGCCGCGAGCGCCGGACTACGACGTTCGCAGCAAACCGAAGCCGGACGGATCAGGGGCCGGAGCGGTGCCCGCGTTTCTGAGAGTGCACACCCTGAGCCGCAGAAACCACCGCTATGTCAAGTCCATCAAGACCGTCGACGGCGTCACGATCAAGCTGAAGGATACCGACAGCGAAGGCGACGCCGACCTGAATCTCTATTACGGACACAAGCGATTCAAGCAGGTCCGGGACATCCGCGTCGGCCAAGCGTCGACCTTCCGCGGCCGGTCAGGACGCCTGTTCAAGATGGTCATCCTCGACATCCAGCACAAATCCCACACCGTCCGCCTCGGCATCAAGCCGGCCTGAGAGTTTTCGCAGAATTCGCTGCGTGGACCCATGTGCTGTCGCAGCCTTTCTGCACCTTCCGGCCCGCACAGCGAACGCCACGAGGCTGAGAATCCTGCGCACGGCTGAGCGGTGGAAGACAAGTGTCGTTTATGAAACCGCTTATTCGTCCGGCTCGACGGTGACGATGAGGCTGGCGGAGCGAAACTGCTCTTCGTAGAGTTCGGCGCGTTCCCGATGTGTGACGAGCAGGAGTGCGCAGCCCGTCGTGTGGGCCTCGATCGTCCGCTCGATCGCGTCCTGATGGCTCAGCGGCGTCAACATGAGGATCGTCCGGATGGCGTGCTCGATGGTGTTTTCGTCATCGTTGTGGAGGATCACCTTGTAGGGCGGCAGGAGCTTCGGGCGCGCCCTCGTCGGTGCCGGCAGCGCGGCCGTCGCGCTGGACACCTCCGATTCCTGATATTCCTCATCCGCCATCGTCCTGGTCTCCGTTGAACCAACCCCGCGCCAATGCACCCTGCAGAACCGCCATGCGTCGATTATATCGGGGTTCGGATCGTCGTTTCAAGCTCCAATCCCCGGAGGCGACTCTTCGACCGACGCCTACCCGAGCGGGCGAGCAGTAGACCTTCTCACCGGACGGGCGTCGACTCCGTTTCCCACGCGCGTCACCGGGCGGCTATAATCGCGGCCGGGCTGCGGGCGGGTCGGAGCGGGATTCGATTGCGGTGGCGGGGATTGCGGCGACGCGAGGACGCGGCCCGCTGCCCGACACCGCTGAGGGCGGCTTGGCATGGCGGCACAGGACGCGGCACAGGTCTCGGCTTCGCCGGCGGGCGGATTGCTCGATCCCGACTTCATGCACAGGCTCGAGCAGCTCGAGATCGTCTCACGGAAGATCTTCGCCAGCCGGCAGAAGGGCGAACGCCGATCCCGCCGCAAGGGAGAGTCGGCCGAGTTCGCCGATTACCGCAACTATGTTGTCGGGGACGACCTCCGCCACATCGACTGGAACATCTACGCCCGGCTGGACCGCCTGTTTCTCAGGGTCTTCCTCGAGGAGGAGGACCTCAACGTCACAATCCTACTCGATGTCTCCCGCTCGATGGAATTCGGCGATCCTTCCAAGGCCCTCTATGCCCGCCGTGTCGCCGCGGCACTCGCCTACATCGGGTTGTGCAACTACGACCGCGTCAATCTCTACGCCTACAACGACGCCATCGTCGACCGCGCGACCGGGCTTCGCAGCCGCCGCATGCTGCCGCAGGTCCTCCAACTGCTCGAACACACGCCGATCGAGGGCCGCAGCCACTTCACCGTCGCCGCCCGGGAGTTTGCCATCCGTCACACCCAGAAGGGAATCGTGCTCGTCCTGTCGGACTTTCTGGACAAGGGCGGATTTGAGCAGGGGCTGCGTTATCTCCTCGGGCGGCGGTTCGACATCTACGTGTTGCAGATTCTCAGCCCCGGCGAGGTGAACCCCGACCTGGCCGGCGACCTGAAGCTGGTGGACTGCGAGGACGAGGACGTGGCGGAAATCACCGTGAGCCGGCGGCTGCTCGATCGCTACAAGGCGAATCTCGAGGCCTACTGTGAGTCGCTTCGAGCCTATTGCGCCCGGCGGGGGATCAGCTATCTGCTGGCCGTGACCGACCATCCTTTTGAGACGTTGGTATTGAACTACCTGCGTCAGCGAGGTCTCGTGCGGTGAGCTTCCTTTCGTGGACCACGGCCCTGTTGGCGGCGGCGATCGCCGTGCCGGCGCTGCTGCTTCTCTATTTCCTCAAGCTGCGGCGTCAGGAACGCGCCGTCTCCTCGACCCTGCTGTGGAAGAAGGCCGTTCATGATCTCCAGGTCAACGCCCCCTTTCAGCGCCTCCGAAAAAATCTCCTGCTCTTTCTCCAGTTGCTCATCCTCGCGGCGGTGCTGTTCGGGCTTGCCAGTCCGGTGGCCAACTTCCTCAAACGCCCGCACGAGAACATCATCCTGATGATCGATCGTTCGGCCTCCATGAAGTCGATCGAGGCGGACGGGCGAACCCGCCTCGAGCACGCCAAAGACGCGGCGGAAGACTTTGTCGACGGACTGCCCGACGGCGCGAGCGCCATGGTCATCAGTTTCGCCGATCGGGCGACGGTCGAGCGGAGCTTCACGACCGACAAACGCCGGCTCATCAGCGGAATTCGTGGGATCGAGCCGACCGAGGCCGGCAGTTTCATCGGCGAAGCCCTGCAACTGGCGGTGGCCTATTCGAGCCAGTTGATCGAGGACCCCCGCATGACGACACCGGCCGCCGCCGCGGTCGGACAGGCCGAGATCGAGCTGTTCAGCGATGGCCGAATCGCCGACGCCGACCGGCAGGCCGTGATTCGCGGCGACCTCCACTACTACCGCATGGGCGAAACGGCCGACAATGCCGGCATCGTCGCCTTCGACGTGCGGCGCGAGCTGGAGCGGCCCGGCATGCTCTCCGTCTTCGTCCAGATCGAGAACTTCGGCCCCGACCCTATTACGACCGACGTCTCCATATTGCTGAATGGACGGCTGCTGCCGGGGTCGGGTGCGATTCAGGAGGTGTCACTGGGCGGCGCCGACGCCGCGAGCGCGGCCGGTCCGGCCGACACGAAAGGCTCCGGCAGCCTGACCTCCGCTCAAAACGTCATTTTCGAGTTCAGCCACGACGCCGGCGGGGTGATTGAGGTGCGGCTCCATCGAGACGATGTTCTGACGGCCGACAACGTCGTGCGGGCGCCGATCGATCCCCCCCGCGACGTCCGAATTCTGGCAGTGTCCGGCCGCCGCGTGTTCCGAAAGATCCTGGGTCGTGCCCTCGACGCCGTGTCGGTCAGCGCGGTCGACTGGAAGACCACCGCCGAATATGAAGACGCGCCGGATGACGCGCTCGCGGTCGAGGGCCGCTCGCGTTACGACATCGTCATCTTTGATCGCCACGACACGAACCGCCTGCCGCCCGGAAACTATGTCTTCTTCGGCGGTGTGCCGCAGATCGAGGGTGTCGAGGCGGGCGAGATGATCGAGGACCAGTACGTCGTCACATGGAAGGAAAACCATCCCCTGTTGCGGCCCGCCGAGTTCGACAACGTCTACATCGCCAAGTGGCGCCGCCTCAAGTTGCCCGACCACGCCACGCTGCTGGTCGAAGGCGAGGACTCCGCAATCATGGCGTTCCTCAACGAGCCGGGCCATCGCTTCGTCATCGCGGCGTTCGACCTGCTGGACTCTGATTTCGCGCTCAAGGTGCCGTTCATCATCTTCCTTCAGAACACGATTCGATTTCTCGCCGGCGCCGGCCTCCAGGGATCGGGGCGCCTCGTCGCCGCCGGTGACACGATCACCGTCGCCGTTCCGGCCGGCGCCGACGAGGTCCGCGTGCGCCGGCCCGACGGCTCGTCCGACACGATCGACGTGCGGGATCGCCACACCGTGACCTATGCCCGGACCCATGAGACCGGCGTCTATGGATTCCGGTTCGACGATGCGTCCACGACCATCGAGACCTACGCCGCGAATATCCTCAGCCCGACCGAATCGCGTGTCGTCCCGAACGACGCCCTCGCGCTGTCAGGCACGGCCATCGAGGCGGTCACGGGCGAGGCGAAGGTCAACAAACCGCTGTGGCCCTACGCGGTGGCGGCGGCCCTGCTGATCCTGCTCATCGAGTGGTGGATCTACAATCGGCGCGTCATGATCTGACGCCGCCACGGTCGGCCTTTCACGGGTTGGAACGACGTCGAATTGGTGATACATTCACATGTCCGCGGCCCACGGGCTGAAAAACGCGGTCTTGGCGCCGTGCATCACTGCTGCGTCGATGCCGCTCCGAGTCGCGACATGCATACCGCCGGACCGGTCAGAAAACGCCGGCGGCCGGACTTGGCGGCAACAATGCATTGGGGATAGGTCGGTTGAATCCACGGGCGATATGGACCTTGACCGTTACGATCGTGCTGACCACCCTTGAGGGCGTGGCGGTGCTGACCATTTCGCGCCTCCTGCCTTCCCGGTGGGGCTTCGAGCCGCTGTTTCGGTCCTGGTCGCGGGGGATCCTGGCGGCGGCCGGCGCGCGCCTGACGATCCGCCGCACCGCGCCGCTCCCGCCCCGCGAAAACTACTTCCTCGTCGGCAACCACCAGAGCGTGATGGACATCCCGGCGATCGCGGTCGCGATGCGCGGGCGCGTGCGTTTCATGGCGAAGAAAAGCCTGTTCCATATCCCGATGTTGGGATGGTCCATGCGATGCGCCGGCTTCGTGCCGATTGACCGTTCGAGCGCCCGCCGTGCGAAGATCGCAGTCGATGCCATGCTCAAGCGCCTTCGACACAGGCCCGTTTCGATCGTCGTGTTTCCCGAAGGGACGCGAACGTCGGACGGTGCGTTGCAACCGTTCAGACGCGGCGCGATGCAGGTCTGCCGGAGGTCCGGACTGCCGGTCGTACCATTTGCGATCGAGGGGGCGTTTCAGGTCCATCGCCGACGGACGTGGCGCATCCGACCGGGGCCGATTCAGTTGCGGCTCGGCGAGCCGATGTCATCGAGCGAGGTGCAGCGACTGCGTCCCGACGAATTGGCCCGGCGCGTGCGGGAAGAGGTGGCCCGACTGCTCGCCGAGGCGCGCCGAGCCGCCCCCGTTGAGAATAGCGCCGTCGCAACATCATGGGGGGGAACCGCATGACGCCGTCGGACCCCGCCTGTCGTCCGCGGATCGCCGACCGCCTGCGCGGCCGCCGGTTGCTCGTCACCGGCGCCACCGGGCTGCTGGCCAAGGTCTTCACCGAAAAACTGCTTCGAAGCGTTCCGGAGATCGGGCGGATTCACCTGCTCATTCGGCGCCGGCCGTCGGACGGCCTGACGAGCGACGAGCGTGTCCGCCGCGAGGTTTTCGGTTCGTCGATCTTCGACCGGCTGCGGGCGCTTCATGGTCCGCGATTCGAGGCCTTGTGGCGCGAAAAGATCCGCGTCGTCAGCGGGGACCTGACCCACGAGCGGCTGGGACTGACCGACGCGGACTACACGACCCTGACCCGGGAAATCGACGGGGTCGTCAACTCCGCAGCCACCGTGACATTCGACGAACGTCTTGATTTTGCGCATTCGCTCAACACGCTCGGCCCGCGCCGCCTGCTCAAGTTCGCACGGGATTGTGTCAACGCCCCCTTCCTTCAGATCTCCACATGTTACGTCAGCGGCCGCCGCAGCGGAGACATTCCCGAAAACCTCGTCGATCCGGATTCGGTGTCGATCGATCTGGACGGGGTTCTGGGCGAGATGAAGGAAACCTGCGACCGAATCCTCGGTCGGTCCCATACGAGCGGCGAGTCGGTCCGGCGCGAGTTGATCGACGCAGGCATGAAACTCGCCCGCCGGCACGGCTGGAACGACACCTACACCTTCACGAAGTGGCTCGGCGAGCAACAGGTCAACCGGAACCGCGCTGAGGTGCCCGTCGTCATCCTCCGTCCCGCTATTATCGAAAGCAGCCTGGCCGAACCGGTGCCGGGCTGGATCGACGGGCTTCGCATGGCGGACCCGATGATCATGGCGTACGGGCGCGGCAAGCTGACCGACTTCCCGGGCAACCCGAATGTGCCGATCGACCTCATCCCCGTCGATCTCGTGGCGAACGCCATGATCGCGGCCCTCGAGCCCGTCGGGTCGCCTGCCGGGCTCAAGGTTTACCAGGTCGGCTCCAGCGCCCGAAACACGATGCTTGTTTCCGAGTTTCTGCTTCACATGAAGGTGGGGTTTCGTCGGCGGCCGATGCTCGACGAGACGGGACGGCCCATCCACGTCGGGTCCTTCGGCATGGTCGGCCGTGAGCACTATGAACGCCACTGGCGACGACGCCTCCGCCGCGCCATGGCCTATCGACGCTGGCTCGAGCGGTTCGGTCGGTCCGATGCGAGACGACGCCGGATCAGCTCGCTGATCGTCCAGATCGAGCAACTGCTGTATTACGCCAGCATCTATGCCCCCTATACGCATCTGGACTGCCGGTTCCTTGACGATCGTCTTCAATCTCTGGCGGCATCGCTGACGCCCGAAGACCGCGAGGCCTTCCCGTTCGACGTGGCCGCGATCGACTGGCCGGACTACCTCATCAATCGGCATCTTCCCGGACTTCGCAAGTTCGTGCTCGCCGGCGGCCGTGGAGCCGAACGTCCCATTCCGCTTCCCCGCGACGCAGTGCCGGATGACCGGCGCGTCCGTGAATCGTTTCGGCACGCCGAGACGATCTTCGAGGCATTCGCCGGCGCCGCCCGTCAATGCCGCGAAAAGGTCGCCCTCCAGATCGGCCGAAAGCGGCGCTGGCTGCGCTATACCTATGAGGAAGCCTACGCTGCGACCGCCAGCATCGCCCGGCGATTCGGCGAGGCCGGCCTGGTGCCCGGCGACCGCGTCGCCATCTGCGGCGAAAACTGCCCCGCCTGGGGTCTGACCTACCTCGCCGCCATGCGGGCCGGACTCACCGCCGTTCCCCTCGACCCCCAGTTGCCCGCCGCAGACGTCTTCCAATACGCCCGCTTCGCGCAAGTCAAACTCGTCTGCGCAGGCCGAACGACCCTTGCGGCCCTGCGATCGGAGGCGGACACCCCGGACAACTCGCGCGAGGCGCTCCCCTCGATTGTCGAAATGGCCGAGCCGTTCGTGCCTCCGCCCAGTGCCTCCTGCGATGAGGCCCCGGCGATCCCGCCGGTCCGCGGTGATCACCTTGCCTCCATCCTGTTTACCTCGGGTACCACGGTGGCGCCGAAGGCCGTCCAGCTCACCCAAACCAATCTCCTGTCCAACGCCCGGGCGATCGCCACGGCACAGCCGCTTGGAGCCGAGGACAGTTTCCTGTCCGTACTGCCGTTGCATCACGCGTTCGAGTTCACGGCCGGCTTCCTCATCCCACTGGCCGCCGGGGCCACGGTCACCTACGTCGAGCAACTCAAAGGCCCCGACATCGTCGAGGCCATGCAGACGACACATACGACCGTGATGCTCGTTGTGCCCCGACTGCTCAAGCTGTTTCGGGATTCCATCCAGGCCAGGGTTCGCGCCGCTGGGCCGCTGACACGCAGCGCCGTTCGGCTCTTCCACGTCCTGTCGGATATGTCGGGCCACCGGCTCGGACGGGTCCTGTTTCGCAGGATCCATCGTCAATTCGGCGGCTCCCTGCGGCTTTTTGTCTCCGGCGGCTCGGCCCTCGATCCCGAACTCCACACGGCGTTCGGTCGCATGGGGTTCATCGTTGCCGAGGGTTACGGGCTGACCGAGACGGCGCCCGTCCTCACCGTCAATCCACCGGACGGCGGCAAGCCCGGCTCAGTCGGCCGGCCGTTGCCGGGCGTGTCCCTCGAACTTCGCGACGCCAACGCGGGCGGGATCGGCGAACTCTGGGCCAAAGGCCCGTGTGTGATGAAGGGCTACCTCGATAATCCCGAGGCCACCGCCGCCGTCATGCGCAACGGCTGGTTTCGCACGGGGGACCTCTGTCGCTTTGATCGCGACGGATATCTGTATGTCGTCGGACGTGTCACCGATACGATCGTCACCGACGCCGGAAAGAACGTCTATCCCGACGAAGTCGAAATTCGCTACAAAGACCTGCCCTACGTGAAAGAGATGTGTGTTGTCGGCATCCCCCATGCGACCGGGACCGGCGATGCCATTCACGTCGTGATCGTGCCCGATTTCGAGCGGGCGCCCGATTTGGATCCCTCCGCAGTCGAGCGGACGATCCGCGACATGGTGGCGCATCTCGGTGAGACGGTCCCGAGCCACCAGCGTATCTCGACCGTCCATTTCTGGCACCGTGACCTGCCCAAAACATCCACGCTGAAGGCCAAACGCCGTGAAATCCGCGATCGCATCCTCGATGGCGTCGGAGGCGGCGAAACGCCCGATGCCGGCCACGGCACGAAGTCCGATCCGGCCGACGGCGTGGCGCCTGCCGTACTGTCCGACACCGAGCGTTTTGTCTATCAGACGCTGGCCCGCGCCACCCACGCCACCGATTCCACGATCCGGCCGGCCAGCAATCTGTTGCTCGACCTCGGCATCGACAGCCTGATGAAGCTGTACCTCATCGGCGAATTGGAGGCCGCGTTCGGCACTCGATGTCCCGACGACACCGCCGCCGCCATCACCTGCGTGAAGGATCTCGTCGACTGGATCGGTGACCGACGCCCGATCCGCGACGCGCGACGGGATGGCCGCTCGTGGCGGTCGCGACTCCACCGTTCGACCGAAGCGTCCGACCGCGACGCCCTCTCCTTCACGAACGGCCGACTGCCGGTGGCACTGCTGCCCATTCGATGGGCCGCCCGCGGCGGACTGTCTCTCTTCTTCAATTCTTACATTCGTGTCCGTTCCGAGGGGACTCACAACATCCCTCGGGCCGGTCCGTTCATCCTGGCGGCCAACCACACGAGCCACCTGGATTCGGCGTCCGTGCTGACGGCGCTGGGACGGCGGCGGCGTGTCCGCGTCGCGGCGGCGGCGGATTACTTCTTCAACACGCGGCTGAGGCGCTGGGTGTTTGGCCGGCTGCTCGATGCGATTCCGTTCGACCGGCACACCGACGGCATCGCGGGTCTGCGCCGCTGCATCGAGGTTCTCGGGCACGGCGATGGCGTCCTCGTTCTGCCCGAAGGGACCCGCTCCGTCACCGGCCGAATGCAGCCGTTCAAGATCGGCGCTGCCGTCATGGCTGTCGAGACCAGCGCCCCCGTTGTGCCCGTCCGGATCGATCACGCCTTTGAGTTGCTCCCGAAGGGACGGACGCTCGTGCGGCCGGGACTTGTGCGCGTGGCGTTCGGTGAGCCCGTATGGCCCGAGGCCTGGTCCGGCGGCGACGACATCGACGGGCAATATCGCATGTACCGCGGCATGACCGACGAGATTCAATCGCGCGTGGCGGCCTTGAGCGACAATCGAGATGAGCCGAACCGCTCCAAAGTCGGTCCACCGCCCCGAACCGAGGCGATGCCATGAGCGCCGCGGCCGCTTTTTTCGACGTCGACGGAACGCTCGTCGGCCGTCACATTGTCCATCACTACGTCTATATCCGGCAGCGCCTGCTGCCCCCGCTGCTTCGCCGCCTGTGGACCGGCGCGTTTCTCGCCAAGACGCCATACTATCTCGTGCTCGACCGCCTCAGCCGCACGCGGCTCAATGCCGTCTTCTATCGCAACTATGCCGGGCTTCCCGCCGCCCGGGTCCGCGCCCTCGCCGGAGACTGCTTCGAACAGGTCATCCGCCCCCATATCTTCCGGCAGGTCCGCGATTGTCTCGCCGAACATCGGGCCGCCGGACGCCGCATCGTCTTCGTGACCGGATCGATCGACTTCATCATCGAGCCGCTCGTGCGATTCCTCGAAGCCGACGCCTGTCTGGCGCCGACCCTTGTCGCCAGCGACGGCCGCTTCACCGGCGAGTTGGACAGCCCCCCGGTCGGCAGTCAGGAAAAAGTCCGCCGCATTCGGGCCTATGCCCGGAATCACGCAATCGACCTGCCCGCCTCCTATGCCTACGGAGACAGCATCGCCGATGCCCCCATGCTCGACACGGTGGGACACCCTCATGCAGTCAACCCCGACCGCAAGCTCGCCGCCGCTGCCCGGCAGAGGAGTTGGGCCACCCGTCATTGGTCCGTCGAAAACGGCTCCGCCGGCCCATAGTCCGTCGGCAGGCCCTCGATGACCGGCGCATGTCCCATGTAGCACAACGCGGCGCGCGTGCCACCGGCGGCCGACGATGCCGACCCATCGCTCAGAATGGGGTAAAGTAGCGCTGTCATACTACACAGCCTTCCCGCCGCCTTTGGCCCTGATCGGGTCTGCCCGGTGGGCCGCAAGTATCACGACCCCTGCCGTTATCTATGCCAACGACAACGCACCGCGCATGACCCGCACTCCGGTAACGTACGCTGGCTTGGCTCATCTCCTGAAGGCAGCCCGTCCGGAATGTCCCGGACGCTGGTCGCACCGTGGCCCCGAATGCCAACACCAACCTTTGCTCGGAGCGGGAGATAAGGCTGATGACGAGCCCCACGGCCTCATGGCCGACCCGCTGTCGACGAGCATGACGCGACGAAGCCCGGCTTGGTGACTCTCCCAAAAATCCGCCGAATCATCCGCGGGATTGCTTCAGTGAGACCCGTCCCGCCTCCGATACAAGAACGATCGCGGTCGGGAAGACTCTTCTCTTTGTCTGGGGCGGGTGTTCCGCTCCAACCGAACGTGACGTCCTCTTCCGACGTGGAGAAAGAAAACATGTCGACCACTACGCAATGCACCCCCACCAACGAATCGAGTTGCTCCGGCTTTGGCACGACGATCCCCTTCGAGAACATTCAGCAGCCGGGCTGCTATGTCTGCAGTTGGAGCGGCCACCTGCTGCGAGTTCCCGAAGACGGTGTGGTTCCGGGTCGCTCGCCGGTCTTGAACATGGTGGGCAATGAGCCGCTGTTCGTCACCAAGATCAGCGACAATCCCTACATCACGATCACGAAGGCCAAGCTCGTCGCCTGCAATCTCGACGTCAATGTGAACTTCTAGGCTTCCCTCCCCCGGAAGATTGAAGAGAACAACAGGGCGGTCCGGCACGAACACGTGTCGGGCCGCTTTTTCGTGCGCTCCTGGCGGGTCTTACGCTCCTCCGATGGCGGTCGCACGCGTCGAAACGTCGGGCAGATCGCGGCGGACGTACAGATTCAGCCATCGTCCCCGCATCGCAATGTTCGTGTAACGATAACGCTGCGCCAGCCGCGGATCGCCATAAAGCGATGGCGCGAAGTCGCCCCAAAGGGCGTCGGCCACTCCGGCCTCGGGGATCGATTCGAGCGTCAGCGTGTTGACGAGCAGGATGTAGCCCGGGCGTTGCGAGAGGACGCGGTCGATGTCGAACTTCTCGTGTCCGGCATAGCCCGCGCCGAGTCGGCGCCGCTGATGTGCGATGAACGGGTCGATCAGTCCGTGCGGGTCGACGACGCGCAATCCGGAATAATGCCCGACGGCGCCGATCGCAATGGTCGCGACCGACTCCTCCGGCGGCGCGTGGCGCCCGAGCCACCGCCCGATTTCCGACCATTGCCGGGCATAGTCGACCTCCTGGAGAAACCGCAAATATTGCGTGACGGGCCGGGGTTCGCCCCGCTTGATCTGCCGGCATACGCCGAAGCTCGATACGGCGAGCGCGGCCAGACCCGCGAGGATGGCAATGTTGCCGGCTGCCGCGTTGCCCGCGAACCGTCGCACCATCGTCGTCATTCCATACAGGGACAAAAGGCCGAGCAAGGGTACGACGGGCACGATGAAGCGAAACATGGCGAAGTGGTCTCCGCCTTCATACGCGACGACGCCCACCTGAACCGCCGTCGCGGCCGCCATCGACCCGACCCAACGGGGGGCGCGTCGAATGCCTGCGGCGGCCACCACAGCGAAGAGCCACGTCAGCGGGGACGATCGTGCGAAGTCCCAGAGGTACAGAAGTCCGCGACGAAACAGCAGTTCGTTGCCATAGTCCAGCTTCGCGTAAAACGTATTCGGAAAGAGTTGGCCGAAGTAGGCGGCCCGGAGGGCAAAATATGCGCCAAACCCGGCGCCGAAGACGGCGGCATATCTAACGACGTCCCGGATCGATCGGCGATCGAGGAAAACGACGACCATGGCCACCGGACACAGGGCCGCAGCCTCCGGCCGCGCCAATCCGGCGGCGACCAGCACGACAGGCGATAGCATCGTGGGGGACGTCCGCCCGCGTCCTACCAGCAGCGCGAACGCCACCAGGACGAGCAGCGCGTAGAGACAGCTTTCCATTCCGCCGACGGCCCAGCACACCATGATCGGATTCAACGTGATGATCAGGGCCGCGGCGACCGCGTGTGACAGACACGCGGGAAACAGGTGGCGTGACGCGAAGAGCACGAGCACGCCGCCCAGGACAGCCAGGGCCGCGACCGGCGGGAGCGACATGGCCCGCACCGGATCGAGGCCGCAACGAATCGCGATTGCCTGGAACAAGACGAGCAGGAAATTCGTGTAGCCCTCGACGCGCTCACCCGGATTGAAACAGAGGCCGAGGCCCTCGCCCCAATGCGTCGCGTAGCGCAGAGAGATGAAGGCGTCGTCGACGGGACCGAGGCCGACCGGCGCGGCGATGAGCTCGATCATCAGGAAGACCGCACAGGCAACGCCGGCCGCCGCGATCCAACGACGCCGGGGTGGTGTGCGTGCGGGCGGCGGGCACCGGACGGATTGCCGATCCTCGGTCGCGTTTTTCGGACCGGCCGCCGACATGGTGCCGACCCGGCTGACCGCCAGACTCCCATTGCTGATATCCATGTGCAACCTCCGGACGCCCAGCGTCATGCGGCACCTTCGGTTTATCGGCAAGCCGAGACGCGGCATTGACGAACGAGCGCAGCTGCGGCTTATCGGAGGAGGCGAGGTTTGATTCGTCGGCTTCGGGCGTCATAGAATCGGCCGGATGCCCGCCATCGAGCCACTGCGGGGGGCAGGCGAGGCGTCACCACCGACGCCCGGCCGGCGGGAACAAGGGGGGATCATGAAACGACGATCACGTATAATGACATTTGTGGCTCTTTCGGCGCCGGCGCTCGCCGCCCTGTCGCTGACGACCGGCTGCCAGCAGCCGACGCAATGGGTCTAAACCCGCCCCCGCGTCTCACCGCTCAAGCGCACCTCTCATT
>CAYQDV010000042.1:0-19330 GCA_964416295.1 uncultured Planctomycetaceae bacterium | reverse complement strand
CACTAGTCCTGGCTCGCGAATCGCAGCCTCTTGTTGCACGCTCGGTGAGAAACGCGGGGAGACGCTCCCCGCGAGGAGGCTTTCTAAAGCCACCCGATCTGCGGAGGGGCGATGACTCGACCGATGCACGGTTGTGCTAACATGCACGATGTATCGTTGAGTTGAGTGCCACGCGGCGTCTGGTTCAGCCGCCGCGCGGCTGGCGGAGCCGCACGATGCCACAGCGCGTCGGAGAAGAACTGATCCGTACGGCGGAAAACGTGTTCCGCGAGTTCCTCCGCGACCGCGGCCTCAAGTATACCGCTGAACGCCGCCTGATCCTTCAGGCGGTCATGCGAAATGCGGAGCACTTCGAAGCGGAGCAACTCCTCCTCGACATGCGCCAAACCTCCACCAAGGTGGCCAAGGCGACCGTATATCGCACGCTTAAGCTGCTCGTCGAGTGCGGCATCGTCAAGGAGGTGCATTTCAGCAACAAGCAGGTGCACTACGAGCACACCTACGGACAGGACCCGCACGACCACATGGTCTGCCGGCGCTGCGGTCGAATCATTGAGTTTGATGCGTCGGATGTCGTGAGTCTTCGGACGGTGCTGGCCGCACGGAAGAATTTCCATGTGCAATCGCACCGGTTCCAGATCATCGGGCTGTGTGACGCGTGTGTGCAGCCGCGCCCCGATGCCCCCCCCGCGATAGCCCCATCTGCTAGCAGAGGGCGGCGTAAGTGAACAAGGTCAAGATAAGGACCTTGGCCCGTTGTGTCAGATAATTCGTAACGACCGTCGCGGCAATGTCGATCATCTCGAAACCCCTCCCCCCAATTCGAATCCGCCGTCCGATGCCGGCTTCCCCCTCGGCTCACGCTTCTGGTGGGCAACGCCCGTTCCAGCGACCGGCACAGGGGATGCGGCGGATGGGACTTCGTAACTCCTTTTGACATAAGTAGTTGACGCCGCAACGGGTCCTCAGACAAGCTGGAGAACATGTAACGCATGCAGCGGGCCGATGCATTGGGACAGCGAGACGGACCGCTCCGGACGAGCGGCGTGACGCTAAGTCCTTGTCCGAGTTGGACTAGTGATTATGATGCCGGGCTACTACGCGGCGATGTCCGAACCGGTGGCCGGGAAACCCGCGGTGGGGACAATGCCCCGAACGGCCGGTCGGCGGCATAGTCCGGATAACGACGAAAGGTACGGACGATGGCGAGATCCACGGAGCGGATGGAGAAAATCGTGGCCCTGTGCAAGCGTCGGGGCTTCATCTTCCAGTCCAGCGAGATCTACGGCGGAATCAACGGGTTCTGGGACTACGGACCGCTCGGCGTCGAACTGAAGCGGAACATCAAGGATGCCTGGTGGCGGAATATGGTCCGCAATCCGCCGACCGGTCCGGACGGGAAAGCGTTTCAGATGGTCGGTCTCGACGCCGCGTTGATCATGAATCCCAAGGTCTGGGAGGCGAGCGGTCACGTCGGAGGGTTCAGCGATCCGATGATTGACTGCAAGGCGGAGGGTTGCAAAGGTCGCTTCCGGGCGGACCAGGTCGCCGAGTCCGACTGTCCGCTCAAACCCAGCAAGCGGCCCGGGGACCACACGCTCTGCCAACTGACCGAGGCGCGGGCGTTCAACCTGATGTTCGAGACCCACGCCGGGGCGCTGCGGGATGAAGCGAACAAGGTCTACCTGCGCCCGGAGACCGCCCAGGGCATCTTCGTCAACTTCAAGAATGTCGTCGATACCAGTCGCGTCAAGCTGCCGTTTGGAATCGGCCAGATCGGCAAGGCCTTCCGCAACGAGATTAACCCGCGCAATTACACGTTCCGCTCGCGCGAGTTCGAGCAGATGGAAATCGAGTTTTTCTGTCACGAGAGCGAGGCGATGAAGTGGTGGGAATGGTGGCGAGACATCCGGATTCAATGGTACGTCGCCCTCGGCCTCAAGAGCGACGCTCTGCGTCCCCGAAGCCAGTCCGAAGACGAACTGGCCCACTACAGCAAGGCCTGCACCGACATCGAATACTGCTTTCCTTTCGCCGATGAGCCTCAGGAACTCGAGGGGGTCGCCCACCGCGGCTGCTACGATCTCGAGCAACACCAGACGCACAGCGGACGGGACCTCTCCTATTTCGACGACGAGCGGAAAGAACGGTATCTGCCGACCGTCATCGAGCCGTCGGCCGGCGCCGACCGCAGCACGCTCGCGTTCATCTGCGAGGCGTACACGGTGGACGAGTCTCGCCCCAGCCCGGAACTGATGAAATTCCACCCCCGTCTGGCCCCAATCAAGGCGGCGGTCTTCCCGCTGGTCAAGAAGGATGGACTCCCCGAAATCGCCGAACCGATTTACCGGGAGGTGAAGGAACACTACCCGTGTCAGTACGACGTCCGGCAATCGATCGGCAAACGCTATGCGCGAATGGACGAGGCCGGCACGCCGTATTGCTTCACCATAGACGGCCAGACCAAGGAAGACGGGACGGTCACCGTGCGAGACCGCGACACGGGTCAACAAGAGCGCATCGACCGGTCGCGCGTTGTCGAGTACCTTCGAGACCGGCTCCATTAACAGGCCGCGCGCCGTGCCGGGCGCCGCCGGATCGTCACAGGCCTTCGGACGCTATCGTGCCTCCCGATCCCAGGCACCGGCGACGTAGGCCGAATCCATCGACGCTTCCGTTGCTGTCGACGTCTCTTCGAGGATTTCGGCGGCCTGCCGCCAATGATAGGCCGCCTGCTCACCGCCCCGGCGTGCCAGCGACTCGTGTACGGCCGCCAGACGTCGTCGAATAACCGGATCACACGGGCTGAACACGTCAGCCGTCTGCATCATGTCCAACGCGGCTTCGGCGTCGCCATCAGCAAGATATGCCAGGCCGAGGTTGACATAGCCGGTCGGGTCCCGCCCGTCCAACTCGATGGCCCGCGAAAAGCACGCGGCGGCCCCGGCCGGATCGTGAAAATCCATCAGGACCACCCCCAGGTTAAACCACCCTCCGTACACATCCGGGCGCAGCCGCGTGAAAGCCCGCCACGCCGCGCGGGCCTCGCCGAGGCGGCCGGCCCGTTGGGCCAGCGACGCCAGGTTGTGGTACCCGAGAGCGTGAACCGGATCGCTGCGAACGAGCCGCCGAAACAGCTCGGAGGCCTCGTAAAACCGCGAGCGGCGAACCATGAACACACCATAGTTGTAGAGCGCGGTCGGATCTCGCGGCGACCGGGCGAGGACGCGTTCATAGACCCGCGCCGCCTCGTCCAATCGCCCCATCGCGATCAGGCTGGCCGCGCGCGCCGACAGAATCGCCAGCGCGTCCGGCGCGCGTTCGAGCGCCCGGGCAAAGTGGCGAAGGGCCGCCTCATGACGGCCGGCGTGGGCGTCCATCAAGCCGAACGCCAGTTGGAAGAACGGCTTTTCCGAAAGGTTTGCTCGAACGCGTACGGACACATCATCCAAGTAAGAGTCTGCGGTGGCCATGAGCCGACGTCGAGCCCGTCGGCGTCGCGCCGCCATTCGCTCCATCCTCTGGTCACGAACAGCCCTCGAGCCATCGACCGGCGCCTGTTCCGGTGTCTCCGAAGGCCCGCCAACAGCCAGTCCCCGGTCACCGAAAGCCCCGGCGTCCAGCCGAATCGGCGGAGCAAAATCGTCCGAATCCGTCCCGGCGAGATAGCCCCACAACGCGGCAACAACCGCGACGAAGCCGGCGAGCACCATTATGGTCCATCGCGTATTCACGGCAGGCCATCGTATCGCCCGCTCACGCGCCTGTCAGCGCGCGAGCGCCCCGAGCCGGCGGTCGGGGGCCGTCTGTCGGCCGCCGAGCCAAGGCGTTACGATACCCTGTATGGCCGCTCGAACGGATCATGGCACGCAGGCCGAAACCCTCCGGCGCCACGCCTGCATCGTCGGCACCGCCGGCCACATCGACCATGGCAAGTCCGCACTGGTGCGAGCGTTGACCGGAACGGACCCCGACCGCCTGCCCGAAGAACGGAAACGCGGCATGACGATCGAGCTGGGCTTTGCCCACCTTGACTTGGCCGATGAAGGCGGGACCGGCGCGATTCACATCGGAATCGTCGACGTCCCGGGCCACGAACGATTCGTCCGAACGATGGTGGCTGGAGCGACGGGTATCGATCTCGGCCTCCTGGTCGTGGCCGCCGACGACGGCGTCATGCCCCAGACGCGGGAACACGTCGAGATTCTCGATCTGCTCGGAGTCGACAGCGGCCTGATCACGATCAGCAAGACCGACCAGGTCCACACCGACCGAATCGACGCTGTGCAAAACCAAATCTCGGCGCTCGTGAAACATACGAGTCTGTCCGACTGGTCCGTCGTGCCGACCTCGGCAAAAACGGGCCAGGGGCTGGATTCTCTGCGAACGGCCCTGCGACAGTTGATCGCCGGCCTGCCCCCCCCGCGCGCAAGCTCGGTTTTTCGTATGGCGATTGATCGGGTCTTCGCCGTCCACGGTCGCGGGACCGTCGTCACGGGGTCCGTGCTCTCCTGTCGCGCGGAAGCCGGCACCCAACTGGAGCTGCAGCCGGCCGGCCTGACGTGCCGTGTCCGCGAGCTGCAATCGCACGGCTTGACCCGAACAGACGTGGAATCAGGACAACGGGCGGCGCTGAATCTGACCGGTATCGGGCGCGAGCAGATCGCCCGCGGCATGGAACTCGCCACACCCGGATACCTGACACCGTCCCGCTACGTCGATGCCCGGGTGCGCGTCCTTCCGCGACAGGAGAAGCCCCTTCGATCGCACTGGCGGGTACGCGTCGCCATGGGAACGACCGAATCGCTGGCGACCCTGGTGGTCATCCACGGTTCGCAGATCGATCCGGGGCAGACGGCCTACGTCCAGTTGCGCTTGGCGCAGCCGATCGTCGCTGCGTACGGCCAGCGGTTTGTCCTGCGTGACGAGAACGCCCATTCGACCGTCGGCGGCGGCCGCGTGCTGCGACCGGTTTCGCGCCGACTCCGGCCGCTGCAGCGCGGAGCAACCGACGCGCTGGAACGATGCGAATCCGACGACGCCTTCGTCCGTTACGCCGAAGCCATCCGGCTCGCCGGCTTCGAAACACACGAACCTCGTCGCATCGCGTGTGAAGCAGGCGTCGCGCCGGAAGACGTGCCGGCTCTCGCGGACCGTCTGCAGTCATCGGGGCAGTTGGTCTCGTCGGCCGGTCGAGATGTGCATCGCGACACCATCGCTGCGGTCGAGCGACGGGCGCTGGCCTATCTCAAACGCCACCATGCGGCCCATCCGACCGAGCCGGGGCTCGCGAGCGGTCGCTTCGTCGGATGGATCGAACAACGCAGCTCGCCGGGATGGGGAAAGATCATTCTCAAGCGTCTCATCGACGGCGGTCGCATCCTCGTCACGGGGCCGTACGTGGCGGAGGCCGGCTTTCGCCCCGCGCTCTCACCCGAGGAATCCACACTGCTCGAACGCCTGGTCTCCGAGATCATTGCGGCGAGGCTGGACGTTCCGGCGTGGACCCACCTCCGCACCGTCTCAAGCCAGACCCGTCAGCGCGCCAAGATGTTGGACGATCTGGCCAAGTGCGAACCGCGGCTCGTCGCCATCGGCCCGCAGCAGTTCATCTCCGCGACAGCCATGGAGCGTGTCCAACACACGGTGCGGCAGTTGGGAGCGGACGGTCCGTTCAAGCTCGCACAGGTTCGCGACGCCCTCGGCGTCAGTCGCCGCGTGGTACAACCCCTGCTCGAACACCTCGATCGCGTCGGCTTTACCCGACGCGTCGGAGACGAGCGGGTGCTCCAGGAGAAACCCGCGTGACACAGACCCCTCGAACGGGCCGCGCGCAACTCCCGTCGATGACCGCGCTGCTGGACGCCGCGGCCAACCGGCCGGTACTGAGCCGGCTGCCACGGACCGTCCTCACCGACATGCTGCGGAAGGCCGTCCGAAATGTCCGACAAGAAATAAAGACGGGCGACGGGGCCGGCGCTGACATCGATGGTCTCGTGGAGCGTGTGCTCGACGGCGCCGAGGCCCTCGTACAGAAGCGCGGCGCTCCCAGACTGCGGCGGGTCATCAACGCCACCGGCATCGTGCTGCATACGGGCCTTGGCCGGAGTGTGCTGTCCCAGGCGGCACGGGACCGCATCGCAGGCGTCGCCTCGGGCTATTGCAGCATCGAGATCGATCTCGACACAGGCAGACGCGGACGCCGTGGTGAATTCGCTGAACGACTGCTGTGCGAATTGACCGGCGCCGAAGCCGCGATGATCGTCAACAACAACGCAGCGGCGACGATGCTGGCGCTCCGCGGGCTGGCGCACGGCCGCGAGGTCGTCGTCTCCCGCGGGCAACTCATCGAAATCGGCGGATCGTTTCGGCTGCCGGATGTGATGACGGCCGGCGGCGTCATGCTGCGGGAAGTCGGCACGACGAACAAGACCCGTCTGTCGGATTTCGAGGCCGCGCTCTGCGATCAGACCGCCCTCCTCATGCACGCGCACACCAGCAATTTCCGGATCATGGGTTTCACCGACGCGCCCGAGGTGAAGGACCTGGTCGACCTCGCCCACCTCCACGGCCTGCCGATGTTCGATGACCTCGGCAGTGGCGCTCTCCTGGAGGAGGACCTCTGGACGGCTGCCGGCGAACCGACGGTTGTCAACAGTCTTGCCCAAGGCGCCGACCTGACCGCCTTCAGCGGCGACAAGCTTTTGGGCGGCCCGCAGGCGGGGATTCTCCTCGGCCGCCGGCAGATCATCGATCGCCTCCGCCACGACCCCATGGCGCGAGCGCTCCGGATCGACAAGCTGACGCTGGCAGCCCTCGAGGCGACGCTCGAACTCTATCAGTCCCCCGATACGTTCAGGCAGTCCGTTCCCACGTTGGCTTGTCTGTGCGAATCGGCGGCCGCATTACGCACCCGCGCAGAACGGCTTGTGACCGCGCTGTCGGCGCGCCTTCCGGGTGTGGACTTGACCATCGACGAAGATGAGAGCTTCGCCGGAGGCGGCGCGCTGCCCGCCTGGCCCCTCACGACGGTGATCGTCACTTGGAAACCCCACACCGGCGCCACGGACGTGTCGCGACGTCTGCGCCTCGGCGAGCCGGCCGTCTTGGTGCGGATACGGAGCGATCGGATCGTCTTCGATCTCCGCACGATCGCCGAGTCGGAATGCGACGAGATCGCGGCCGCGACCGCGGCGGCCGAGGCCGGGCAGACGCCGGCATGACGAGGGCCATTGCGCATAGGCGCGTCAGATTACACGATCAGGCCGGTGTACCCGTCGCAACTTCAACAGACCATGCCGAAGTTGGAGCCCACAAGCAATGCCCGAATATCGCCAGAATCCCCTGACAGGCCAATGGGTCATTCTCTCTCCCGAACGGGGCCAGCGCCCACACGCCCGCGCAGGCGCGTCGTCGCAGCCGGCTGCGCCCGAGCGTGATGAACACTGCCCCTTCTGCCCGGGCAACGAGCGCCGAACCCCGCCGGAGGTGTTTGCCCTCCGCGACGACTACGCCACCGTCGACCGCGAAGGGTGGCGGGTTCGCGTGGTGCCGAACAAATATGCCGCCGTCTGCATGGACGCCGAGGGAGCTCCCACTCCGGGATCGATCGTCCTCAATCCACACGCGGCCGCGAGACCGCTGTCGGAATCCGCGTTGCGGGTCAGCCGGCCGGCCGTCGGCATACACGAAGTCATCGTCGAATGCCCCGTTCATCGTCGCCGATTCGCCGATCACGACGCCGAACAGGCCGAACACATCGTTCGCACGCTCCGCCACCGCTGCGCGATGATCATGCAGGCGCGCGACGTCAAGTATATAGGCGTGTTCAAGAATGAAGGCCGGCTGTCCGGATCGACTATCGAGCATCCGCATTTTCAGATCATCGCCCCGGCCGTCATCCCGCCGACCGTGAAGTCAATCGTCGAACGCGAAGCCTCCTATTCCGAACGCAGCGGCCAGTCGCTCATGGAGGCCCTGCTGGAGGGCGAACTCGACTCGGGACAGCGGGTCATCGCGACGAACGACGGGTTTGTCGTCCTCTCGCCCTGGGCGGCGGCCCAACCCTATGAAACGTGGATCGTCCCGCGGGCGCGGACGGCCTTTTTCAACGAAGTGCCCGATGGACCGCTCGAACAGTTCGCCGCCATACTTCGGGACACGCTCCGCCGTATAGACGGCGTGCTGGATCGCCCCGACTACAACCTCGTCATCCACAACGGCCCCAAGTGGCACAAGTCGCAGGCCCACCACTGCTGGTTCGCTCAAGTCTCACCCCGCACCGCGCTGCCCGCGGGCTACGAACTCGCAACAGACATGTTCATCAATTCCACGACGCCGGAAGAGGCCGCCGCGGCGCTGCGGAAAGTGTGAAACACGTTTCTCGTTTAACCGCGACCCAGCGGGGAGCGCATGGGTTCAGAATACGGCCCGCGCATCCATGGGGCATTGAACACCGAATGCCTGCGTGATCTGAACATTGGTCGTGCGAGCCAGATTCAAAGAGCGATCCTGCTCCACGCCGTTGGCTCCGACGACGACCACGATGGGCTTCGTGTGCAGGCCCGGGTTTGCCCGGATCACCCGCGCCAGATCACCCGTGGACAACTGAACATAGCTGCCGATGGGAAAGAGCGACATCCGATCCACGAAAGATCGCAGGATCGCACGGTCGAACTTGTTGGCAGCCCCCTCGGTCAGGAGCGTCCGCATGGCGTCGTACGGCGTCTGCGCAACGCGATGCGGCCGTTCGGCGGTCATGGCCGCGTAGCTGTCGGCGATGGCTGCTATGCGGGAATAGGTGTGGACCAGCATCTGCTTCCGGTGTCGCGGATAACCCGATCCGTCACCACGCTCATGGCACTGATAGCCGAGCAGCATCACGCGAGGACTGACGCCGGACAGCTTCTCGAGCATGTCGAGCGTGTGCGTCGGATGGCGCCGAATCTCGTACCATTCGTCGGGGCGGAGGCGGCGTTCGGCCTGACGCAGTTCAGGCGGCACCTTGAGCATCCCAAGGTCCATGAGCAACGTGCCGATACCAAGCTCCCTCAGTTGTTCATCGTTCAACCCCACCGCTTCGCCGAGCGTGATCGACAGCAGGGAAACATTGAGAGAATGCCGGAAAAGATAGTCATCTGTCTGATCTCGAAAAAGGCAAAGCGTCGGCAGCAGGTCGCTATCGACTCTCAACATGTCGATAAACGGGTTGATCACTTCCTCAGCCGCGGCCGTGGTCTTGAGGCGGTGCTGCTCGATGTCCTCGGCAATCGCCTCGTAGGTCGCCGTCGAGGCCTCATAGTGTTTCACGCCCGCCGCCACTTCATCCTTGAACGACTGGAGCGAGAGGGTGCGGCGCGGTTGGACGGTTTTCGGGGCCGTAGGGACCACGCACGCCCGCGGATTGGCGAACATCGCATCCAGCTTGCGCCGCAGCCGCTCCGTCGCCGTCGCCAGCGGCTGAGCCGGCGCCCGGGTGTGGGCATACACGAGTCCCCGCTGTTCCAGACGCGACAGATCCTCCCCCGTGACGACCGCGCCCGCAGACAGCAACAGCACGCCCTCACTGTCGTACAGGTCTGTCGCCAGGCGCTCGCCCAGCCGAAGTGAATCGAGGCCCACGCGCTGTGTGGGCCTTGCCGTCGTGTCGCGATTCATGGTCATCGTCCGGCCCTCCCAGCGGCAGGATGGCTCCCGCCGACACACCGCGGAGCATCGCTCTCCTCAATCGATTCGGATGTCCCGCCAGACGGCTTGACGATGTACGTGGCGAAGCACGACAAAGCCGCGGACCGTCCCAGAATACGCCCGTCTGAACCGATTCGGCTGTCCGCGGCCAGACAATGGGCCTAAGCGCCGTCGGCAGGTCAACCGATACAGCCAGGAATCGCCGATCGAGCCGACGAACGATTGTTGCAGCCGGAGCGCCGAAGCATGCAGAATTATTTTGTCGAGTTTCTGTTGTCACGCAAGCGGATCAGCCCCTCCGGAGCGGAGCGCCTTGAAAAATGGCTCCGCCACACGCCGCAGCCCATCGGGATGATCGCCATGTCACACGGGCTGCTGACCGGCCATGCGATCGACGAGATCCTGCATCGCCAGAGCGAGACGGGCGAACTGTTTGGAGAGATCGCCGTCAAGATGGCCCACCTGACGCAGGCTCAGGTCGATCATCTGCTCGACGTACAGCGTTTTCGGCGATACACGACCGCTGTGGAAGGACTCGCCCTCTCCGGACGGTTGCCCATCGAGGAAGCTACGGCATTGTTCTCTGACTTCTTGCGAACCGAGACCGTCACCGGTGGTCTCCCGGCCTGATGGGGTTGGAACCCTTCAGAGCGCGGAGTGTGGAGCGTGGTATCTTGGGATCGGCTCTTTTCCAGAAACTCCTGAAGACCCGCCGTCTTCCGACACCGTCGGCGACCGCCCTGCGCATCCTCGAGATGGCCGACCAGGAGGATTGCTCCTTTGTCGATATTGCCAATGTGATCTCGTCCGATCCGGCCATGTCGGCCCGAATCCTGAAGTTCGCCAACTCCGCCGAGTTGGGAGCCGTCGACGAGATCACCACCGTGCAGCCGGCCGTGATGCGGATGGGCCTTCGAGCCGTCAAGGTCACCGCCTTGAGCTTTTCGCTGATGAGCGAGCGGGATTCCGAAAAGTGCCCCGGCTTTGACGCCAATCTGTTCTGGGCCCATTCGCTCGCCACCGCCGTCGCGGCGCGGGCGTTGATCGACCAACAGGCACCGGTCACCAGCGACGAGGCGTTCGTCGCCGGCCTGTTGTCACGCATCGGAAAGCTTGTCTTCGCCGTCGGCGCCCCGGAGCAATACGCAATCGTTCTGAAAACCGCCGGATCGGTGCTGGACACCACGTTGGAATCCGAGCGCGCGGTTCTTGATACGGACCATGTGGAAATCGGCGGCGCCTTGCTGGCCGGATGGAAGGTCCCTCAACTGCTCGTCGATGCCATGCGACAGGATGCCGACGCCGAGGACGCGAAGGCTGTCTGTCTGGGCCGCGCGATCGCCGCGGCACACATCGTCGCCGATCATTTGTGTGGGTTGACACCGGACGCCACGCCCCTGCTGTCACTCGGGGCGGACGGGCTGGCCGTGCCCTCGGACGAGACCACCCTGGGCGAGTGGATCGAACTGATCGAGCAGATATTCCGAGACGTCGCCGGCGGAATGTCCGTCTCGCTCGACGAATTGCCGGACCGCTTCGAACTGCAATCCCGCGCCGCCGACCTGATCACCGAGTTGAGCATCACCGGCGAGGCAGAGAGCCAGACGATACAGGCCGAGAACCGAACCCTTCTGCAAAGGGCGACCACCGACCCACTCACCGGTCTTCACAACAGGGCGGCCTTCGACCAGCGTCTCAAGGACGAAATCGAACGAAACGTCCGATACGGACGCCCCTTCACGTTGATCATGCTGGATGTGGATCACTTCAAGGCGTTCAACGACACGCACGGGCACCTGGTCGGTGACGGCGTCCTCAAGCTGGTCGCGCGGACATGTCGAGACGCCGCACGCGATGTCGACTTCACCGCCCGATACGGCGGCGAGGAGTTCGCCATCATCGCACCGGAGACCGGACTGAAGCCATCCGCCGTGCTGGCAGAACGCGTGCGACGCGAGATCGAAGGTCGTCGCTACGAACACGAGGGAGCCCAACTGCGAATCACGGCCAGTCTGGGTGTGGCCGCCGTCGAGAACGCGACCGACGGAATCACCGCTGCGAGGGTCATCAAGGCCGCAGACGCGGCGTTGTATGAAGCCAAACGCTCGGGCCGCAATCGCTGTTGCTTCACAAAATATGCCGCCACGCCCGAGGCTCCGGCGGGCGGGACGTCCTCTGTCACGACGCCATCCAAGGCGCCGTCATGAGACGTGCAAGAGACCCCATCGTGACCGATGCCTGCTTGGCATTCCTCGATTAGCGATCTTCCGTTTCCGCACGATCCCATCCTCGTGAAAGTTGCTCCTCGACATGCCGGCCACCCACTCCGAACGGCCGGCGGAACAACGTCGTCCGATACGATGTGAACGGACCGCTCGATCGGCCATACCCGCAACGAAGCAGAATCGCCGTGGACTCCTAGCCGATAAGGCGATGTTATGGATGCCGACAGTGCCGAGGCGACTGCCCGTCAATTTGTGCGCCACGAGACGCATCACCCCGCGAGGCTCGAGGTCCATCCCGACCACGTGAGTCAGTTTCGGCTGAACTACCCCGACGCCGAGACGGACTTGGCGGTGATCGACGTCAGCAAAGGCGGACTGGGCGTCAATGCGGGATTCTACGTACCCCGGAACCTCCGACTGACCCTCCATGTTGACATGCGCGGAAGACGCGAGGATGGCGCGAGCCAGAACTTGAAAATCCGTGCGGTCGCGCGCCGCTGCAAAATCCTGGATCACAAGCCCACATACTTTATCGGCCTTCAGTATCTTCATCCGGACGACCCGGACGAGCAGCAACTGATTCGAGCCGTGGCGGCCGGGTCGGGCACCGGTGCGGGCGCGACCGGCGGAGGCAACGGTGGCCACTGAAGTCTGCGACGAGCTGCGCGATCAACTCCTGGCGGATCGCATCCTCTCCCCCGCCGAGGTCGACAAGGCCGAACGCGAGGCCCAGGAAGCGTCCACCGACATCGGCACCATCCTGCGTCGCAAGCGCTTATTGACAGATGTCCAGATAAACGCCCTCCGGTCCATTCGTCTCGGCGTGCCGTTCTGCAACCTGCCGGACTACCTGCCCAGCCTCCAGAACGCCGAACTGCTTCCCGAGGAGCTTGTCCGCCGGCATGTGATGTATCCGCTGTTCCACTTCGACGGCGTCATCACGCTGATCATCGAGGACCCCGATGACCTCGCCGCCATCGATCAGGTGCGCCGGCTCACGCGCGAAGAGGTCGACGTCTGCCTCGGAACGCGGAGCGACATCCGCGGGCTGATCGAACGGGCCTATGGCGCCAGCAAGTACCTGGCGCAATCCACGACGGAGTCGCTCCTCGAAGCCGCGGACACGTCCGTCGGCGACGAGTCGCAACCGGTCATCCGACTCGTGGACGACCTCATCAACGAAGCCAACCGCCAAGGGGCCTCCGACATCCACATCGAGCCGGGCGAACAGGATTTGCGTGTGCGAATTCGCGTCGACGGCGTATTGCGAGAAGTCGCCGCCCCGCCGCTCGGGCTTCATCGGGCACTCGTGTCGCGCATCAAGATCATCTCGAGGCTCGACATCTCACAGACGCGCAGCCCGCAGGATGGAGCGTTTCATCATCGGAGCGGAGAGACGGACGTCGTCATTCGCGTATCGATTCTGCCATCGGTCTTTGGTGAGGCCGTCGTCATGCGACTGCTGAGGAACGAATCAGAATCCATCTCTCTGCGCGATCTCGGCATGGGCGGGACCACACTCGAACGTTTTCAGTCCACGCTGGCTTCGGCGCACGGCATGGTGCTCGTATCCGGCCCGACCGGTTCCGGCAAGTCGACGACGCTCTATGCGGCGATGAAGGCGATCGTGTCGCCGCAGAAGAACATCATCGCGATCGAAGACCCCGTGGAGTACCGTACCAGCCTCATCCGCCAGGTCCAGGTCAACGCCGAGGCCAATCTGACGTTCGCCAGCGGGCTGCGCTCGGTGCTGCGACAGGACCCCGACGTGATCATGGTCGGGGAGATTCGGGATGCCGAAACCGCCCAAATCTCCGTCCAAGCGGCCCTCACCGGCCACATGGTCTTGAGCACGGTCCACACCAATGACTCCGTCAGCGCGGTGGCACGCCTGCGCGACATCGGCGTCCCGCCCTACCTGATCTCATCGTCGCTGCTCGCCGTGCTCGCTCAGCGGCTCTGCCGGAAGATCTGTCCGGAGTGCGGAGACGCCGACGCCCCCCCGCCGCAACTGCTGCGCGCTGTGGGACTCGATCCCGATCACCTCGACTTCGAGCCACGCCGCGGCAAGGGCTGCCGCCGCTGTGTCGGCACGGGCTACGTCGGTCGTGTCGGCATCTATGAACTATTCGAAGTGACCGAGCGCTACAGCGGAATGATCGTCAAGTTGGAGTCCTCTGAATCCATTCGGGCCGCGGCACGCGAGGATGGTATGAAGTTCCTTGTCGACGATGGAATCGAGAAGGTTCGAGGCGGCCTGACGACGGTGGCAGAGGTCGCGCGCGTGGCCGGTCAGGCCTGAGCCGCGGCTCACCGCGCCGGAGCACACGAGAACGAGGTTGCACGGTCATGGCGAAATACACGATCCAGTTCGCTTCACCCGACGGCAAAGTCGGTACCGAGACCCTTGAGGCCGGTTCTGAGCGAGCCGCAGCCGCCCGGATCGAGGCGGACGGGCGGACGCCCATCACCGTGCGCCTGGCAGGTTCGGGGAATGCACCCCGCGCGTCCACGCGGATTCGTCGCGTCCGTGGCGGCAAGGCCGGGCGAAACGCCCTGCTCAATTTCACGCATCAAATGGCGGCCATCACGGAGAGCGGCATTCCACTGATCGCCGGGCTGAAGGCCGTCGGCGAGCAGACAGACCACGCACGACTTCGAGCCGCCATCGTTCGGATCATTGGACGCGTCGAGGGCGGGCGCGCACTCGCCGAGGCGATGGACGCCGAGTCCGACGTGTTCCCCGACATCTACGTCAAAACGGTCGCCGCCGGCGAAGCGGCGGGAAACGTCCCCGAGGTGCTCGAATCACTCGCCCGTTACATGGAGCAGGAGGCCGAAACGCGCAGTCAGGTCAAATCGGCGATGCTCTATCCGGCGCTTGTGGTCGCGGCACTCGTGATCGCCAGCGCCTTCATGCTCGTCTTCGTCGTGCCACAGTTCGCCAAGATGTTTGACAAGTTCGGCGGCGAGTTGCCCCTTCCGACGCGCATCCTCCTTGGCATCAGTAATGTGCTCACCCAGCACTACCTCCTCGCCACCCTCGGCGTGGGATCGGTCCTTCAGGGTCTGCGTGTTCTGTTCCGCTACAAAGGCCCCAGGGCGTGGCTGGACGCCCGTGTCCTCAAACTCCCCGTGTTTGGCACTCTTCTGACCGGCGTCTATATGACGCGGTTCATCGAGTTGCTAAGCCTGCTGACCCGATCGGCTCTTCCGATCACACAGGCGCTGCGGATCACGGCGGACAGTATATCCAACGCACCGTTGAAGAAGGATGTCCGCGGAATCGTTCGGGCAGTCGAAGGTGGACGCACGCTCGGCGAAGCCTTTGGTGAAACCCGGTGGATCACGCCTTTGGTCAAGCGTATGCTGGCGATTGGAGAACATGCGGGACGGAACGATCAAATCCTGGCCTACGTCGCGAAATACTATGAGACGCAGACGAAGCGCAGCATCAAGCTATTATCGACCCTCATTGAACCGGTGCTGATAACCTGTCTCGCAGCGGTCGTTCTTTTCTTTGCGCTCTCCATTTTCCTGCCGATGTGGAAGGTGTTGAAGCTCGTCGGAAGCGCATGACCGGCGGACGCGGGTCCTCGGCGCGTATGGTATGTTTGGTCAATCGCCCGGTGTTGAGGGAGATGTTCCCGAAGGAGATACGAGAATGAAGCGGAGAAATCGAGCAGTTTCGGGCCGCGGAGGCTTCACCCTGATCGAACTCGTCACGGTCATCGTGATCCTCGGAGTGCTGTCCGCCGTCGCGTTGCCGGTCTATCTGGATTATCAGGCGGACGCCAAGGCCGCAGCCTGCAAGGGCGGCCTGGGCGCAATGCGCGCCGCCGTTGCAAATTTCTATGCCCACTCCGCCACGCCGGCGGGAGGAGGCACCTTGGCGTATCCCACGCTGGTCGAGTTGACCACGGTCGGGACCGTTATGATGGACACGGTTCCTGACAATCCCTATGACACCGACGGCACGCCGAACAACGTGGTGGCGTCGTCGGCGGCCAAGGGCACCGTCGGGGCCAATGGCGGCTGGGCCTATAACGCCTCGAACGGCCAGGTCTGGGCCAACACCAATACGAGTGGTGTGAGTGAAAACAACTTCTAAGCGGGTCCGTGATAAGATTGAACCATTTGGGTGTCCCGCCCCTTCCACGGGTGAGAAACAGATCCCGGAACGGTTCAACTATTCGCCCAGCCCGCCCGGTTCGACAGAAGGCACCATGCCACCGGACCTCGCACGAAGGCCCTCGAGCGCGCTCGGGGGCCTTGTGCGTAATCCCGGCGGCGCCGCCGGACCACCAACGCACTCCAACAGGTCGTCCCAAGGAGACGCCCTCATGCAAACTGAAGAACCTCCGGCTGCTCACCGCGCGTTCACCATGATCGAACTCGTCACGGTGATTGTCATCCTCGGCGTCATGGCCGTGGCGGTCGGGGCACCGACCCTTGGCTATGTCGACTCCCTACGCTCCCAGACGGCCGCATCCAGGATGTTGGCCGACATCCGCTACGTCCAACGATACGCGATGAGTTCCGGACTTCAGACCTGGATCACGATCAACGTCGCCGGCGACAGCTATCAGCTCTACGCCGAAGACCCGAACAATCCCGGAAAGGCCAATCGCGTGCCCTTGATGCATCCGCTGGATCAGTCCACGAATGCCGTGCAATTCGGCTCCGGCGCGTTCACCAATGTCGGAATCGCCGCAGCCAACATCAACGCCACGACGGAACTGGAGTTCGACAGTTTCGGCGTTCCCTACGACGGCAACAGCACCGCGATGACCGCCGACGGAACCATTTCGCTCAGCAACGGCGTCACGCTGACCGTGCATCAGGTGAGCGGCTTCACGGAGCAGCCCGGATGAACGCTCGTCCAACAAGCCGGCACGCCACGACGATCATCGAGGTCGTGGCGGCCATTGTCATTCTGTCCATCGCGTTACCGCCGCTGATGACGGCCTTCGTGGAGAGCGCCAACCAGTCCATTGCCCCGATGAATGCCGGCGTCGCATCGCTCCTGGCGATCGAGCGAATGGAACAAATCGTGGCGCGCCGCTACGCCTCCACCGCAGGTTATGGCGCCGTGACAGCCGCGAACTTTCCCGCCGAGTCGCCGGTGTCCGGCTTCTCCGGTTTCGACCGGACGGTGGCCATCAGCGAGGTGGACGCCAACCTGAACGCGGTGGGGTCGCCCGCAGGCTACCGGAAGGTCGCCGTGACCGTCAGTTGGAACGGCGGCAGCGACAACATCGTCATCGAACGCGTATTTGCGGACTTTTGATCCATGAAACACTGGACAAGACGACATCGCCACGACCCGACGCCCGTGCGAGTCGCTTTCACGCTGGTCGAATTGATCACGTCCATCGTGATCAGCACCGTCATCAGCGGAATCGCCGGAACACTGATCCTCAACGCCGCGAGGCAGCGATCCGAGGTCGCCGCCCGAGTCGAACTCGTCGACCTGGCCGCCCGAGCCTGCGAGCAGATGCTGCGATACATCCGCGAGGTCCCGCAAGACGTCGGCCTGACCGGACTGGCCCAGATCACGACGGCTTCAGCGACGGAGATTCGGTTTGGCAATAACGGCTTTCGACTGAACACCGGTGCGCTTGAAATGACCCTCGATAACGGAGCCACATGGCACCCGCTGACGCGCGACGTCAGCGGCGTCACACTGTCGTACTTCAAGGCCGACGGTACCGCCTTGAATACCGTCCCGCTGTCCCAGACGGATCGCGAGTCCGTTCGGCTCGTCCGGATAAACCTCCAACTGACCCGTGGTGCGGAGTCCGCGACCCTACAATCGTCGATCTATCTCCGCAATTTCATGAACGAGGTCACGAATGCCCCATAATATGCGAACACGACATCGGCACCCCGCGTTCGCCGTATTGAGCTTCGTCGTGGCGCTCCTGGCGATCGCCTCGATGGTCCTCTGGACGCTTCAGCTCACCGCGACCGGCTCCATGTCCTATATGGCCCACTACAGCAGTACCGGCGCCTTCTACGCCGCGGGCAGCGGACTCGAAATGGCCCTCAAGGAGATCAGTGACGGTAATGATATCGATAGTGACGGGGTAATCGGGACGATATCAGACAACGGAAATGATGCGGACGATCCGAGCCTGGCCTCGGGGTCCTTCAATGTCCAGACGGCCGCCAAGACCTACACGGCGAACGGCCGGTGGCGCGGTTTTCGAAGGGTCCTCGAACTCGTGATTCAGTAACGCCGCACCGGGCCGATCCAGAAGGCACTCGGTCGGGCCGCCCAAAACGGATTGTGAAGGGACAGGGATGTCAAAAGGCCGCGGCCTGCTGGTACTACACGCCGAAGGGAACGAACTCCGCCTCGTCCACACGCGGCTCGACCGATTCACCGTTGAGTTGTCCGAACCGTGTACGTTCCGCTCGGCGACACCCGGGCCGGACACAACCGCGCTGTCGGACGAATCTGCGTTGGATGAACTGGCCGGATTCGTCTCGAAACAGGGATGGTTCGGGCACGATCTCGTCTGTCTGGTCGGCGGCTCATCGGTCGCCTGCCAATCGTTCGACATGCCCGCGCTCAATGGAACAGCCCTCCGGCAGGCCGTCCACCTCAAGCTCGCCGAGCAACTGCACTTTGACGTTAACGAGGCAATGGTCGCCGTGGACTCGGCGCCCGCGCCGGCCGGCGGCGGCAAGAACTCCATCCAGGTCGGCGTCGTCGCCTGCCACCGCGACCTGACCCAGGCCGCCATCGCCGCCGCAGAGCGCGTGGGTCTGAACCTCATCGCCATCACGGCAGCCACCGCAGCCCTCACCGCCCTCGCCCGGGACACGGTGGAGCGACCGGAGGGGCTGCACGCTTTTCTTCATTTTGACGAGTCGTGTGGCGCCCTCGTGGTCCTGAACGGAATGACACCCTGCGTGACGACCGAGTTGCCTGTCGGAGCCGCGGACCTCACCGCCGCCCTGATGCGCCCGATCATCCACGGCGAAGACGTGATTCAGCTCGACGAAGTCAAGGCGATGGCCCTGCGCGATGAGATCGGCATCCCGGCGCCCCATGACCCCATCGCCTCACTGGACGTCGATGGCGACCGCGTCCTCCCCCTGCTCGAACCGGTGCTGCAGAAGCTTGCCAAGAGCCTGACACAATGGCTGACCTTTGCATCCACCCACACGGGCCACCAACCGGTCGAAACGCTGCTCCTCGTCGGGCCGGGCAGTACCATCCCGGGCCTGGCCAGGACGCTCGGCTCAAGGCTCTCCATCGAAACGCGGGCTCACGACTGGGTGGCCGGAACGCGCTTGATCGGATCAGCGGAGTCCACCTCTCTTCAACCATACGGGGCCGCCGTCGGCACCGCCCGCCACTGGCGCACGCTGCCGGACCTGCTGCCGCCTGAAGTACGGCGAAAACG
>CAYQDV010000041.1:8649-19376 GCA_964416295.1 uncultured Planctomycetaceae bacterium | reverse complement strand
TAGTGTGCCGTCAACCCTGGATCTGCGGGTTCCCCAGCGGGAGGGCGAGGCTCCTGCCGAGCCTGCTGCTCCCACTCGAACCGGCTCGCATTCGAACCGGCTCGCCGGGAGGCTCGCCCTCCCTACTGTGCCGTCAACCTTGAATCTGCGGGTTGATCGCCGGGCGAAGACTCCTGTTCGACGTCTCGCGAGGGAGCCGAGGGGCTTGCGAACACACAGAACAGAGTGTGACCATGCTGTAGTGCGCTGTCACGCTTGGACTGGCGGGAGGTGTGGGCACGATCGCCCTCTCGTTTTCAGAGGAAATACACCGGCGGGACGCCGATGCTCCCCACCCCGCGGGGCGTGACAGAGCACCGGGGCACTGGCGGACAAGTCGCCAGTGGCACCCGACGCTGCCGCATGCTGTTTGCCTGCCATAGATCATGACGCAAGCATCCATCTCGAACGCAACACGTCGGCGCTATGCTGCCGGCGCCGTCTTGCTCGGGTTGCTGCTGTATGGCCTGACGACGGCGCCCGGCGTGCTGTGGCAGGACAGCGGAATGTTCCAGTTCCGCGTCTGGCATGAAGACGTCCTCGGCGACCTCGGTTTGCCGCTGGCCCATCCTTTGTACGTACTACTCGCCCAAACCCTGACCCGGCTCCCATGGGGTGATTTCGCTTTCAAGGTGAATCTGTTTTCTGCCCTGTGCTCGGCCGTCGCACTGGGCTTCTTGATGGATCTCCTGGTGTCGCTGACCGGCAGCCGAGCCGCCGCGGTCGCCGGCACCGTGCTTCTGGCCGTGAGCCACACATTCTGGACCCACGCCGTCATCGCCGAGGTCTACAGCCTCTATTCGCTCGGGCTGGTGGTCGAACTCTGGCTCCTCCAACGCTTCTTCAGCCGGCGCCAGGCCCGATGGTTCGTCGCCGCCCTGCTCATCAATGGGCTGAATCTCTCCAATCACCTGATGGCCCTGTTGCACCTGCCGGCCTATGCCGGCGTCGTCCTCTGGGGCCTGCGAGTTCGATGCCTCCGCGCCAAGCAACTTCCCCTCCTTGCCGCGGCCGTCGTCGTCGGCTCCGCTGCCTATCTCTCGCTCATTGCCGGGCAGATTGCCGGTGGCGAGTCGATCCTGGCAACCCTCAAACAGGCGCTCGTCGGTCCCCCCAACCGCGCCAATGTCGTGCTCCGAACCTCGTTCCCCATCGGCCGGCAAGCCCTCAAGACCGCCCAATACTTCGCCCTGAACTTCCCCACGCCCCTGGCCCTGCTCGCACCCCTCGGCCTATGGGCCGCATGGAAACAGCCCCGGACGCGCTGGTTCGCCGCATTCGGCGGTGCGGTCTTTGCCATCGCGTTCCTGTTCGCCCTGCGCTATCTGGTGCCCGACCAGTTCGTCTTCTTCACGCCCTGTTACGCCCTGTTTGCGGCGTTCGTCGCCATCGGTGCGGCGTGGTTCGTCGGTCGCTCGGATGGGCGGCGGCTCGCGTGCGTCCTCCTCGCGCTCACCCCTGTCGCCGTCTACGAAGCCACGCCGCCTTTGATGAAGCGCTTCCATATCGCCGGACCCTTCCAGCGTCACATCCCCCTGCGCGACAGCTACACCTATTTTCTCCGCCCACGAAAGAACGGCGAAACCAGCGCCGCACGCTTCGCGCGGGCCGCGCTCCGCCGCGCCGCACCGGACGGGCTGCTCATCGCAGACACAACGATCATGAATACTCTGGCGTATGTCCGTGATATCGAGGGGATCGAACGAAACGTGACCCTGCACTTCGGCGGCGACGTCACCCCGGCACCACCCGCTGTGGAATTGAACGCGGACGAGGTCCGGCCCTTCGCGGTTCGCGGACGCGCCTTCGCGTGTACAGACGCCCCCCGATACCTCCGTCCGTGGATTCCGGAGGCGTACGAACTGGTCCCCGATGGCAATCTGTTCCGGCTCGTGCCGAAGGCGGCGGATTAGCTCGATCCGTGCATGTATTCGTGCAGGTAGCGGATCGTCTCCTCGTGGTCGACGACCTTCCGAGCGAGGATGTCGCCGCTGGAGATGATCCCGAGCAGTTTGTCGTTCTCGACGACGGGAAGGTGGCGCATCTTGTGGCTGGTCATCACCGTGCGGCACTCCTCCACCGTCGTATCAAGCGTGCAGCAGGCCAGCCGCGACGTCATGACGTCACGGATCGGCGTTGCCGAGGGATCCTTCTTCGCAGCAACAACACGATTCAGCAAATCTCGCTCCGTGAAGATGCCGGCGATCTTGTCTCCGTCCATGACCACCATCGCTCCGATCCGGTGCTCGTTCATCCGGATCGTGGCATCCATGGCCGTGGCGCCGCAGTCGATCGTCCACACCTTCACATCCTTGTTCTTCAGGACGTCTCGGACCAGTGACATGGCAGACCTTTCAGTTTGAAACCACCACCCCGTCGGCCATTATACGAAACGCACGAAGATTGCCAGTGCAACTTTCAGCCGACGGGAAAACACGGCCCCGTCATGGCGAGGATGGCCCGCGCGTCGCCTCACTGTCGGTCTCCTGGGACTGAATGGCGGGCAGCGTCACCCGCACGAGCGTGCCCTCCAACGCGATCGACTTGACTGAAATCGTGCCCGCATGTTCATCGATGATCTTGTGCGCGACCGCCAGCCCAAGCCCCGTGCCCCCGTGCCCCTTGGTGGAATAGAAGGCGTCAAAGACGCGTTCCCGCATCTCGTCCGGAATACCGGGGCCGTTGTCACCGACTGTGATGGTCACCTGGGCCCGCTGCGGGTCGTACGAACTCTTGATATTCACGGCACCGCTGGACTTGGGAACGGCGTCGATGGCATTCGCGACGATGTTGAGAACGACCTGATGAATCCCGTCCCGATCCATGGGGATGGCGGGCATCGGGTCCTCCAACTCGCTGAGCAGCAGCACGCCCTTGTCATCGGCGCGGCGCCGGACCAGTTCCAGCACATCCTTGACCAGCGCGTTGACCTGCGCCGATTCCAGCCTCGGCTTCCGCTCTTTTGCAAACGCCAGCATATTCATCGTGAGCGACATGATCTTGTCGACGTTTCGCCGCACGATTTGCCAGCCTTGATCCATGTTGGCCAGTGACTGGTTCTTCAGTCCCATCTCAACCACGTCGGACCCGCTCATCATCCCTTGGACGATGTTTTTGATGTAATGGGACAGCGCCGCCACTGTTTCACCCGTTGCCGCAAGCCGCTCGGTCCGCATCCGCTCGCTGACGAGGCGGGCGTTCTCCACAGCCAGAGCCGCCATCCGCCCGATTGCCGTCACGAGTCGAAGCTGTTCTTCCGTGTATATGTGCGATGACATGGCGCTATCGAGGTGGATTACCCCCAACACGTCCTCGCGCGAGATGATCGGCACGCAAATGACCGATTGAAGCCCCATCGCCTGGATGCTTCCGCTCCGATCCCCCCCACTAAAACGCTCGTCGCTCATCGCGTTCGAACACAACAGCCCCTCGCGGTGCTCGATAACGTGGTCAACGATCGTTCGACTGGTTCGGATCTTGCCCTGCGCATCTCGACGATGCCGGACAACGTGCGGCTTGTACGTCCCATCCATCGGATCCTGCATGAGGATAAATCCCTGATCCGCTGGAACCTCTTCGAACAGGATGTCCATCACGCGTTCAAGCAACTCGTCCGGCGATGGCACCGCCCCGACCGCCTCCAGCAGGGTCGACAGGACCCGCCACGCCCGAACCGCCTCCGCCGCCGCCGGCGACGCCAGGATCATGCTGTCGTCCATGCTGGCCACCGAACCGACGATCGACGCATCCACCCGCTTGTTGCCGGCGTCGAGTTCGACCAGGTCCGATGCCGCGACCCGGTCGCCAAACCCCGTGCCCGGCACGTTCTCATCCTTGCCTGACCAGACCAGAAGGGTGCCGCCCAGGCGAATCTGATCCCCATGCTTCAGCCGGACCGGACGCTCCACACGCTTGCCATTCAGATAGGTTCCGTTGGCGCTATTCAGATCAACGAGTTGCCAGCCTCCGCCTACCGGGCGCACCTCGGCATGACGCCGCGAGACGGTGTAGTCCGTCAGCGAGAGGGCGTCGCTCGCCCGCCCAAGCACGGCAGGCTCATCTTCACGGGTTTGAAAGCCGAGACCCTTCTCCGGGCCTCGAAGCACGGTCAGACTCGGCATCGAATCGCCCTCTGCGTCGGGCAGAGCTCCGCGGATACATCGGTCTCCCGCACGACCGCCACACTCCTGCGCGTCCGGCCGCTGGTCCGTGGTTCCGGTAATGATCGAGTGGTCTCCCGGCGGCGTCCGGCGACCGAAATCGGGACAAAAAACTTGACCTTGATAGTGTACGGCCTTGACCGACCCACGTCAAATGGCACGGCTGGCCGGCAGCGACTCTCTCACGCGCCATTTGCCAAACGGCGCCGGATCCCGTAGGCTGCGCGCCCGTACCGGTTCATCGCCGTGCCCCGGTCGGTCCTGTGTGCAGGTCATGATCAAACCCCCTGACGAACAGGTTCTGCGGCTCCGTGCGGCCATCCGCGAGCACGACTTTCTACACCGGATTCGACGCACGATCGAACAACTTCTGAGGGTCGTCTTTCGGGCCGACGCCGCCGACAGCCTCGACGTTCGAGCCGCCGCCGAAGAGATTCTGATGACAGACATCCTGACCCGGCACCACGGGAATATCGACGGGGTCTATTTTTCTCTCCGCAAGGCCGAGGAAGCGGGACACAACTGGGAGCAGGCCATCGCCGACTATGCGGCCTACGCCCATAACTACTTCACCACCCCGCTCGGTGTCGTCCTGCGGCGAGAGATCTTCGGAGACGATTGCCATTTCATCACGCCCGCCGCAGGCCGCTACCTGTACGCCGCCCGTCGATCCACTCAGCCTTCGTCCGACGTCGACGTGCGATAGCCTCGGCTCAATGGGCAGCGGTACGATGAACCAGGCCATCGGCGTCGCGACCGTCGCCAGACCCACCCATCGCGCCGCAAAAAAAACACCGTCTGAAAACAGCGTCATGAGTCGATCGTCTATTCAAAGGCCGCCGCGGAAAGAACAACCGGATTCAGCAGCACGCCAGCGCCGTTTATCAGCAGCGACGCCCCGATCAGGCCGAAGGCCGTCCGCCCGGGGCGTGTCCCCATCCCCGCGACGACCAGGACCATCAGCAGCGGGAGATAGTCCATCGAAAAACGGTGCCCAAACTGCCAGAATCCCGTGTTGAAGTGCATCAGCAGCGGCACGAGACAACATGCGATGCCCAGCACCGCGTTCCGGACGTGGGCGCACCGCCATCGCCGAACTGCGCCCGCGAAGACGTACACCAGAGCCGGCGAAGCGATGAACAAACTCAGCCCCCGCGGGTCGTATCCCAGCAGCGGGAACCGTCCGCCGCTCAGCGGCACCGGCAGCGCGGCAAAAAACCAGTAGGCATTGATCGGAATGAAATGGAGATTGAACTGGCCGTACTCCGCAAGCAGCCGTCGGCCCGCGCCTGTCAGCAGCATGTGTCCGTAGCCGAAGTCCGTCGGACTTCCGAATCGCACCTGGTTGTACATCGCCAAGGCCCAAATGGCGACGCACGGTGCCGCCGCCAACTGGAAGAGGGACCGGCGTCGTTTCACACCAGCTCCGCTGCGATACCCTGCCGCGAAGAACAGGCACGTCAGAGCCGTCGTCGGACGTGCGGTGATCGCCAGCGCGGCGAAACACCCGACAATCAGCGGGCGATTGGCGCCGGCAAACTCGCGAAGCGCCAGCAGCATGGCGCCGAGCGCGACGGCGTGCGCCAGGTGCCAGTCACCGCCCATGTCCGCGTTGTGCCAGGCGACCGTGCCGAACGCGAACAGCAGGTTGAACGCCAGCCGCGGCCCGGGGCGCAGCGCCGGCAGGCCAAGCAGGGCCGGCAGACGCGTCAGACATGCGTCAAATATCAGGACGTTGAGCGTGCTGACGACCCGGCACGCCAGCTCCACCCGAACGACCGTCCCCATGAATGCGAACGGCAGCAGCAGCACCGCCGGCAACGGCGGATACGGACAATAGAATCGCCCCCCCGGACCGGCCGGGATCAGTTCATTCGCGTTCGGCTGCGGATCGACGAGGCTCAGCCGGCCCTCCGCGAACGCCGCGGCAAGCTGCATGAACCGCCCCGGCGGCCGCGGGCGCTCCTGCCGGATCAACGGGAGACCGAGATAAACAAATGCCGCCAGCACGACCAGCCCGGCACGGACGGCCCGTGTCGGCCCGGCGGACCGGCGGCTCCCGAGCTGATCGGCATCCGGCAACGTCACGCATCGATTCGACCGGTCCGCGTCCGCCCTGTCAAGCAACGCCGCTCGTCACCGTCGATTGCGGTTGCACCTCGCCGGCAACACGGGCCGATATGACGTCTATGGGCCTCCGCCAGGACCACAAGCGGCCCCGGTCTTCAACCGGCGTCAGACACGGGCGGCCGACATGTGCCCCGCGCTTCGGGACGCTTGTCGGCGCCCAGCCGCCGACATTGCCCGTCCGAGCCGTGATCTTCGACGTGGATGGCATCCTGGTGGACACGGCGGTCCAGCACAGCATCGCATGGCGTCGGCTCGCGACCGAAGAGGGCCTGCCTTTTGACGAATCCATCGCCGGCGCCCTGCGAGGGCTTTCGCGCGATGACTCGCTGCGCCGCCTGTTGAAAGACCGCAACGTCCCCCCCCGCCAGTTCGCTCGATGGACCGATCGCAAGAACGACTACTACCGCGCCTCACTGACACACCTCGGGCCGTCCAACCGCCTGCCCGGGGTCGATGCGATTCTGGAAGGCCTCGCAGCGCTCGGACTCAAGCTGGCGGCCGCATCCTCCAGCCGAAATGCCCGGCGCGTGCTGGCGGCCGTCGAATTGACGGACCGATTCGAGGGGGTCGTAGACGGCAGCGAGGTCCGGCGCCACAAGCCGGCTCCCGACCTGTTCCTCCGTGCCGCCACGCGTCTGCACGTCGAACCCGCGCACTGCGTGGTTATCGAAGACGCCGCCGCCGGGATCGAAGCAGCCCGGGCCGCCGGGATGAGGTGTGTCGGCGTCGGCGACGTTCGGACCCTGCGCGCCGCATCGCTCGTCGTCCACTCCCTGGCCGACCTCACCGCCGAATTCCTGATCGATGCCATGCGGCAGGCGCCGGTCCCTCCCGCTGAGATCATGCGGCGGCAGCCGATGCAACGATGGTGCGATGCTTGCGAGTCCGGACCGACATCGGTTTAATGGATCGCATGGTCGAACAGGCAGCGGTCATCGGCACCGGACAGATGGCGACGGTGTGCAGCGCGATGCTGGCGGAGCGCGGCGTCCACGTCCGGCTCTACGGCCCGGACCGCGACCTCCTTGAGGCCATGAAGGCCACCCGCGAAAACCACCGCTATCTGCCCGGCTTCAAGATTCCGGATCGGGTTTCGTTCACCACTCGCCCGGAAGCCGCGTTCGACGGCGCCGAGCTGACCGTCGCCGCCGTGCCCTGCCAGTACGTACGAAAAGCGTGGGATCGCATCGCGGAGATATATCCGAAGGACGTGCCGGTCGTTAGCGTCGCCAAGGGGATCGAAAACGACACGCTGCTGCGCCCCACGCAGATCATCACCGACGTCGTGGGCACTCTCCCGGTCGCAGCGCTGAGTGGGCCGAGCGTCGCCGCCGAGTTGGCACGCCACCTGCCCGCGACCGTCGTCGCCGCGGCGAACGACGAGCGACTGGCCCGGCTCGTACAGGACGCGTTCGCTTCGCAGTGGTTCCGCGTCTACACCAATGAGGATCTGCTGGGCGTCGAGCTGGCCGGGGCCACGAAGAACGTCATCGCGCTCGCAGCCGGAATCCTCGATGGCCTCAACGCCGGCGACAACGCCAAGGCCGCACTCCTCAGCCGCGGGCTGGCGGAGATCACCCGCCTCGGCATCGCCATGGGCGCCCGACGGGAAACATTCTTCGGTCTCGCCGGCGTCGGTGATCTCGTTACGACTTGTGTCTCACCTGTCGGGCGTAACCGCTCCGCGGGCGAACTGATCGGCCAGGGCAAGTCCATCGAGGACGCCATGGCCGCCACCCCGTGGGTGGTCGAGGGCATCCCGACAACACGAAGCGTCCGCCAACTGGCCCACCGCCACAGCGTCGAAATGCCCATCACCGAAGCGGTCCACGCCGTCCTCTTCGAGGGCCACGACGTGCTCGCCACCCTGACCGAACTCATGTCCCGCCGACTCAAGTGCGAAGTCTGACGTCCCCCCATGGCTTCGTCCTCGCGTGCTACAATCCCACCGATGTCAACCCACGCGCAAGAGGCCGGAAGCGGCGGGATCATTCAGACCTACCGCAAGTACGATCCGCAGCGGTTCCCCATGCCCGATGCCGAGCGGCCGGACCTCGTCACGCCGGCGTTCAACCACCTGCTTTATTACGGAAGTCTGCGTGAACTGACCGACGCCGAACTGGCCGACGCGATCGAGATCGATCCGCGGCAGATCCGCGGACTTGGCCCGAGCCTGGCGGCCCTGATTGCGATGCTCGAGGAACGCAAGCGGAAGATTCTCAAAACCTACGAGACCGACGCGGTCCAGGAGGCGGCCGACCGCGCCTTTCGCCGAACGGCCGGACAAATCCAACCGCCGGCAGCCATGCGAGCGGCCTTTCGGGCCGCCGTTCGAGACGAGCAGATTACCGATCTGGAGCGGCTGTGGTACGGCACCCGTCAGCGCGGCCCGTTCGCCCGACAACTCGTGAACCTGATCCAACAGCTTGGACACAAGTACGAGATCGAGGACTTGGCGGCGAAGTACGCGTTCACCGGCCGGCAGACGATGTCGATCGACAAGGCGATCGAGATCAAGGAGGAACTTGAGACCCTCGACCGGCTGATCGAGCAACTCAAAGAGGCCGCCCGGAACGCGAAACTCTACGTCATCAACATGGACGCCCTCGCGGAGTTCATCGAGGAGACCGACCTCGAGGACCTTAACGCCATGCGCCGACGGGTGGCGGAGACCTTGCGGCGGCTGGCGGAAGAGCAGGGATTGCGGCGGCAGGACGACGGCCGCTACACGCTGACGCCCAAGGCCCACCGCCTCTTCCAGACGAAGCTGCTCGATCGCATCTTCGCCGACCTCCAGGCCGCCAAGAGCGGGCGGCACGCCGTCGAGATCGACGGCGAGGGCGCGGTCGAACTGCAGCAGACCAAGCCCTACGAATTCGGCGACTCACTGGCCAACATGGACGTGACTGCGTCGATGATCAACGCCCTCATTCGCGAGGCGGACGCCGACCGCAGCGGCCGGCCCGCGAACGCGGCCATCCGCCTCCGCCCCGAGGATATCGAAATCCACCTGACGCGCAACAACCCCAAATGCGCGACAGTCGTCTGCATGGACATGAGCGGGTCGATGCGTTGGGGCGGACAATATGTCAATGTCAAGCGCATGGCGATGGCCTTGCACGGGCTGATTCGCAGCGAATATCCCGGAGATTTCCTGGACTTCGTCGAGATCTGCACGCTGCCCACGCGGCGGCATATCTCGGAGGTGCCCGCGCTGATGCCCCGGCCGGTCACGATCTTCGACCCCGTCGTGCGGCTGAAGGCCGACATGAGCGACGAGCGGATCAGCGAGATGGCGATCCACCCGCACTTCACCAACATCCAGCACGCCCTCGCCCTCGCCCGCCGGATGCTCCAAGTGCAGGACACGCCCAACCGACAGATCATCCTGATCACCGACGGGCTGCCGACGGCGCATTTTGAAGATACATGGCTTTATATGCTCTACCCGCCGGACCCGCGGACCGAACGCTCCACGCTCCGCGAGGGCCTGCTCTGCCGCGAACGGGGCATCACGATCAACCTCTTCCTGCTGTCAAGCGGAGGGCAAAGCTCCGAAGACGTGCAATTCGCCAACCGTCTGGCCGAAAGCACGCAGGGACGAGTGTTCTTCGTTGGCGGCCGCGAACTCGACCGATACGTCGTCTGGGATTACCTCGAGCGCCGCCGGTTCATCTACGGATAGGGCCAGGCACCGCCTGCGGCGAGCGGTCAACCCCTCACGATCTGGGCGAGGCACGCCTGGGGATCCGGCAGGGGCTCCTGCCAGAGCCACCCGACATCCAGCCAAAACGACGCCAGAGCCTCGCTCGTGTAGTGTTCCTCCGACAGCTCGGCCACCTGCTTGCCCGCGGGACGGTCGACCAGGAAGCGAGACTCGGCGGGATCGATGATCCAGTACTCCGGCACGCCCGCGTCGGCATACAGCGACCGCTTCTCGCCAAGATCGTAGTCGCGCGTCGCAGGCGACAGAATCTCAATCACCACGTCGGCCGGGCCGGTCAGGGCCACATCGCCGAGACGCCCGAGGTGCTCGTTCAAGATGAACAGCAGGTCCGGCTCCACGCGGCGCTCGTCGGACAGATGCAAAGGCGTCCGGGATCCAAAAACCCGACCGGTGTGGGTGGCCTGCGCGTAACCGCGAAGCAGCACGAGCATGAACGCAAAAAGATCCTCATGTCGAACATTGGCGGGTGAATGCATGATCAGAATCCCGTCGACCAGTTCCAGGCGGGTGTCCTCGTCGGCGGCACGGTCATAATCCGCGACGGTCGCGCCGTAGCGCCGAAAAAGGTATTCCCCGGCCAGCATCTCGGGCGCAATGGAGGGATGGATCCGCATGGAAAGACTCCTTGGGTTGCCGCTTCTATTCTATCACGGCAATCCGGGCGCGGCACG
>CAYQDV010000041.1:0-8549 GCA_964416295.1 uncultured Planctomycetaceae bacterium | reverse complement strand
TACGACACACGCTGACATCGAGGGCAGAAGTGCGTCGTCCGGGAGGCGACTTGGATCGTGCGGATCGGCGTCCCGCAACGCAGGCAGGGCCGCTCCGAACGGCCATAGACACGGTGCCGTTCTTGAAACGTGCCCGCAGCGCCCGTCGCGTCCGCATAGTCCCGAAGCGTGGAGCCGCCGGCGTCGATCGCCGCACGCAACGTCTTCCGAATCCCGCACGCCAGGCGGCGTATCCGGGCGTCGCCCACGTCCGATGCCCGCGTGGTCGGATGGATGCCCGCAACAAACAGCGCTTCGTCGCAGTAGATGTTGCCGAGGCCGGCAATCATCCGTTGATCGAGAAGCAGGGCCTTGATCTGCCGGCGCCGGCGACACAAACGCCGCAGCGCCGGAACGCGGATGGACAGGGCATCCGGCCCGGTCGGCGTCAGGCCGGCGGTCGCACCGTTCGCCCCGGCGTGAAACCAGACGCCGCCGAACCGCCGCGGATCGCAGATGCGAAGGTCGGCGGCGCTCCCCGCAAAACGCACGCGAACGTGCGTGTGGCGTCGCAGAGGCGAGCCGCGCGGTTCGAGCTGCGCCCGACCGCTCATCCCGAGGTGAATGACCAATTCAGCCGCCGGCCTGAAAGAAAAGACGACTCGCTTTCCGACGCGTTCGACGCCGTTGAGACAGCGGCCCGGCAATCGGCGTTGAAGCGTCCGCCGGCCCCGGCGCACGTAATCAGGCCGGGCAACCCGTACCGACGCCACCACCGCTCCGACCAGCGCACGACGAAGCTGGCGCACGATCGTCTCAACTTCGGGCAACTCGGGCATCGTCGGATCGTAGCGATTCGGTGACCGGCGTGCAGCGCCTCCAGCTGGCCGAGCGTTTCACGCCGAAATTGCGTTGAAAACGTCCCGGCAGACGGGAACGAGGCTCGGAACATCCACGCCGAACAGGATCAGCACGCGGGCGATCATCTGCCCGATAACATCGAGAAAGCTGCTGGTGTTCATGCAGAGGGCCAGGAAATCGTCGGCGGTGAAGATACCGATCATGGTCGCAGCTCCGGCAGGCAAGAGATTCTTTGTTCCGTCAGCGTGTGTCGGCACTCCTGGCTGCCCGGTTTAGCTTGATTCTCGGTCGTGTGGAAGGTCTCTCGGGTCGCCTGCCGCCTCGCCGGGCGGCCCCGTCCGCGAGGTCGGCGGAGGCGTCACAGACCGCTATCATGGTAGCCCTGCGTCCGCCGGAGGCGAAGGCGTGGTAAACAGGCCGCGTCCGAAGCGCCGGTGCCCGGAGGCGTGTATCATGAACATCTATCGTGCCCGATGGCTCATACCGGTCGAGGGCGATCCGATCGAGGATGGTGCGCTGGCCGTCGACGCGGGTCGGATTGTGGCCGTCGCGTCGGCCTCGGCGCTGCGGGCACGCGGTCCTGTCGAAGACCTCGGCGATTGCCTGCTGCTGCCGGGCTTCATCAATGCCCACACGCACCTGGAACTCTCCTGTTATCGCGATCAATTGCCACCAGAACCGTTCTGGGACTGGATCGAAGGGTTGATCCGTCTGCGACGGTCGCCGGACGCGCCTGCGCACGAGCGAGCCGCGGTCACCGCCGGGGCGGAGGAGTCGCTCGCCTGCGGTGTGACGTGCGTCGGCGACATCTCGCGGCAAGGCATCCACGTTGAGCCACTGCGGAAATCGCCCATTCGCAAAGTCTGCTATGTGGAGTTGATGAGCGGCGCGCTGCAACCACCGAACGACATCGCCTCGCTGGCCGATCGCTATGCATCACTGTCGGAGTACGCGGACCCGGACCGCCTGAGGATCGGCGTCTCTCCTCATGCTCCGTACTCCGTCATGCCGAGCGACCTCCGGGCCGTGGCCGAGTTTGTCCGGCGCAGGGACGTCGGGGTGACGATGCACGTCGCCGAAACGCCTGAGGAAATCGAGTGGCTCGCGCGAGGCGGCGGGCGCGTGGAGCTGTTTCTGTCTCGCTACGGGTTTCCAACCGCGGACGTCCCCGCGGGTGCGAACGCCATCGACCGGCTCGCAGCATCTGGTCTCCTCGCGGAAGCGCCGCTTCTGGCACACCTCAACTACATCGATGAGGCTTCGCTGACGCGCCTGGCCGCTTCAAATGCTACGGTCGTCTGGTGTCCCCGAGCGCATGCGTTTTTCGGTCACGCCGGCCATCGATGGCGCGAACTACTGGCGGCCGGCGTGAACGTCTGCGTCGGAACCGACAGCCTCGCCAGCAATCGGACGCTGTCTGTTTTAGACGAATTGAGATTTTTACGCCGGCAGCATCCCGAAGCCGACCCCAACGTGATTCTGGAGATGGGAACGATTCGAGGCGCCAACGCTCTGCGGCTTGGCAATCAGATTGGCAGCCTGAAACCGGGCAAGCGGGCCGACTTCGTTTGCGTGCCCGCGACCGCCACCGGTGCCGCGGACCCGGTGAGAAACCTGCTGGACCGTGATTCACCCGCGGACCGGACTTGGATCGCCGGCCAGCGTATCGCGTAATAGATTTGGGCGATTCTAAACGCCACAAACGCACGTAACCTACGTCGACTACATGTGTTACGCCAGAATGGCGCCCCGCGCGCCGACCGTGAGGCCGGCCACACACTCGTGTCCGACACAACAAAGTCCGAAATATCTCTTTGATCCGGTGCCTCGCCGTGATACACTGGCAGAGTAAGGCCAGGCGTTCCGGTTCCACGCGGTTCCCCCCAACCGCGCCCGGGCCCTGGCCGCTTTTTTGGCTGCCGACGTGCGCGAAAGCGTGTCGTGAATGCAACCGGTACGTTTGCGGCGTGGCTGTGGATGGGATGCCGACGCGGGAAGCTCCGATCGGCGCCGCACGGTCGCACGGGTTCATATACGGACCGTTTTCCGCGAGGTCCGTTTTGCGAGGTGGTGACCCATCGATGGAAGAAGATCGAAAACTACAGATCGACGACGACTGGAAGAACCAGGCAGCAGAGGAGAAGGAGCAGCTTGCCCGGGAAGTCGAGGACCCATCTCCTCGATCCTTGCCGCAGGCGGACTTCACCGGGCTTGTCAATCTGCTTGCCATGCAGGTCGTGGTCGGGCTGGGTGGAATGGCGGGCCATGATGGCCGGCGTATTCCCCCCAACCTCGAGCTGGCAAAGCACCACATCGACCTGCTTGACGTGTTGGACGGAAAAACCAAAGGCCATCTCGAACCCGACGAAAAAAAACTGCTCGACACCACGCTGCATCAGCTTCGCATGGCCTACGTCGAAGCCGTGTCCGGTGGCGCGCCCGGCGCCGGCCCGCCACAGTAGCGTCGCCGCCCTGTGGCCGACGTGGCCGGACCAGTGCTCTCCCGTCCGGCACGAGGGCCGGACGCTACTTGCCGGGAGGCAGATCCGGCCAATGGACAAGCAACCGGCACGCGCGATCTTGCGCCTGTGTCATGGGTCGCGTGGCCGACGCCCGGTTGTAATAGAACGCAAACCCGAGCCACTGGTCTGTGTGGGTATGAATGTATCCTGCCAGCGTCCGCACGCCGCGAATGTAGCCGGTCTTTGCGAAGATGCGTCCCCGCGTATCGCGCGACTTCATCCGATTCTCAAGACTGCCGTCGATTCCGGAATGCGCTAGTGAATTCCGGAACAGGTCAAACGCCTTGCCGCCGCGCCGGAACATATAGCCCAACACTTGAACCGCCGCGGCGGGGCTGACGCGGTTCTCGCGGGACAACCCGCTGCCGTCATCGATTGTCGCTTGGTCGGCCGGTACGCCCGCGGTCCGCATAAAGGCCTCCACCGCCGCGATCCCCGTCCGCCAGGTGCCCCGCCCCGATCGCTCCGCGCCCAGCGTCTTGAGCAGGCCCTCGGCTGCCATCCCGAGGCTGTTCTTGCCGGCCCGCCCCAGAGCACCGGCGAGACCAGCCCGGTGGACCGAGACCACGTGGCATTCCGAGGGCAGACGCCCGTCCGCCAGCCGCACCGGCTTCCGGACCACTCGGCCATAGACGCGGATTCCCTTTGCAGCCAACACCGTCTTCAAGACCGAACCGAAATAGAGGCCGGGGTCGGAAACCGTGATCGGCCCAAGCACGCCCGCTTTTTTCACCGTTCCGGCAACGACCAGCACATCGCTGCCGCGGCGGCGATTGACGACGGCCTTCTTTTTCCCGTTCGCCACGGTCTTGTTCTCGATCCGCAGCAAGCGATTCCCGGGGATCATGGCCACCTTCGCCCGTCCCTTCGCCGACGGCGTCACCCGAACCGACACGCAGTTGGCGTTGAAGTTCAGACCGCCGATCGGCGCTTCGTACCACGCCTGATGCTGGTTCGGCGGCCAGTTCGGATGCGTGAACTGCCGGTCGAAGATCGAGTCGTCGATGACGAGGTCTCCCGGGATTTGCCGGACACCCGCGTCGTGCAGCCGGGCCGCCCATCGATGAAACACGGCCGTAATCGACTCGCCACGCCCCTTCGCAATCCGCTCGTCGCCGAAAGTCGGGTCTCCGCTGCCGATCACGACGAGGTCCCGATCGCGGATCGCAAGCACCGTCTCGTAGCGGTAGTCGATCCCAAGCTGCTCGATGGCCGAAGCGATGACGACCAGCTTCATGTTGCTCGCGGGAATCAGCGGCGTCCGGGCGTCCCGCTCGTACAGAACTCTCCCGCCGGGCAGCTCGACGACCTGCGCCCCGAATCGGGCATGCGGCTGTTTGTGTTGCGTGAGGATGCGGTCGAGCCGGGTGTGCAGTTTTCGCAACGCGCTGTCCGCTCCGAAGGTCGCCGGTGTCATCGCCAGCACGATCCCGGCCCCCAGAACCGCCGCGAACCGCGCACCGCCGGAGCACCGAGCGGCCTCCCGGCACGCCCGGGCGACTCCCCCATCCCAATGACCGGGAAAAAACGGGCTGGCCTGCATCAGAACCATGTTACGAGGACATCGGCGCGATGCAAGTTTTGACTTGAAAGCCCCGTACATATAGACTCGAATGCACACACGCGGTGTGCGGGGCCGGCCGATAACGCCGGCTACGATTCCTACGTCCAGCGTGCGCGGGCGCAGGGGGCAGCCATGGTTCAGATACAGCATACGGGGGCCGTTCGAATCCTGATCGTCACCGGTCGGAACGATGAATCGCTCCTTGCCTGCGCCGACGACCTGAGCGCCGCCGGAGCCGACGTCGAACGCGCCGCCGATGTCTACTCGGCTATGGCGAGGCTGGCCCTCGGCGCTCCGTTCGCACGCGTCCTCCTCGACATCCGCGGCCTCGACGAGCGGGAAATGCAGTTCCTTGCGCTGGCCTCCCGATATTTTCCCAAGGCCCAAGTGACCGTGCCACTCTTGGAGGGCACGCCCGAACGGGTGTCCGCCTGGGGCCGAAGCGTGCCGACCGTCTCCATCGAGGCGCTCGTCCGCGAGTTTCAGTCGCGACCGACGTCGCCGGCGGAAGATGCCGTCCAGCTCGACGAGGCCTCCGATCGACCACAAACCGAAGACGCGGCGACGCCCGGCGCCGCTCCGAAACCCATGCCCGCCCTGTCCACGGATGACGGTCCACCAGAGCCGGAAACGGAACCCTCCCTGCACGAAGCGGTCCGAACGCGCATGGCGACCGGCCAGTCCGCCCCGGTTCGCCGGGCGCCGCCACCCGGTTCCGTGCAGCCGAAACCGCCTTTCACCGAGCCGACGACGCCTATCGGCGACGACCGCGGCTCCGCCCTGTCGCAGGCGGAGGTGGACGCTCTGCTCGGTCAAAACGAGGCCGAGGGCGGCCCATTCGACGACCGCTCCGGTCCCGTGGAGGCACCATGATTCAGGCCGCCGAAACCAGCCCGGGCCGCCTGCTCGTCGTGACCGACCTCGACCGGCTCGGCCCGATCGTCAAGGACTGTTTCGCGCCAAATCCGATCAACGGTGTCCGAACCTACCTGCAGGGAATCGCCGAGATTCCCCGCCAGCCGACGCGGGCGATCCTCGTGGGGTACGACCCGTCCTGCCGCACGCCCGAGCGGGCCATCGCGGCCATCAAGGCCGTCGCCGGGAGTGCGACCCCCGTCGTCATCTGCTGCGAACCGGCCTACGAGGATGTCGGGCGACGGCTGCTCGACCACGGCGCCGACGACTACATCATCTTTCCGCCCGACCCGCGCGACCTCGAACAAGCCCTGAATCTTCCCGCCCGACAAACGCAACGCCGATGGATCGAAACGCCGGCCGTCGCCCCCGTGCCCTCGGCGGAGGAGCTGGCCCGCCTCGCCGAACTCATGCCGCGCCTCGGAGAGATCTCCCCCGCGACGCTCGACGCCATGGCCGCCCTGGTCCGCTGCGCCCTCAACGCCGAGAGCGTCACGGTCGTCCTCGACGGTCTGACGGGCCGCGTCGGGCAGGGCGACGAGGGCCGCTCGACCGCCGCGCTCATCGAGCCGATCGTCCGGGGAGAGCAACGTGCCGGACAACTCCGCGTCGGACGCAGCCGGGCCGGCGGATTCACCCACGAAGACACCGCCAAGTTACGGCACTACGGCGTGCTCTTCGGCCGGATGCTCGAGGGCGCCGAACGCGCCCGACAGTGGCGAGACCTGGCCTGCACCGACGACCTGACGGACCTGCCCAACCGACGAAGACTGATGTCGTTTCTGGAGGACAAGCTCGTCGTCGCCGAACAGGCCCGCTCCACCGTGACGGTCCTCATCTTCGACATCGACGATTTCAAGCGATACAACGACACCTACGGTCACGACGCCGGCGATCAGATCCTCCGCGACATCGGCAATCTGTTCCGGAAGTGCAGCCGAGAGCACGACCTGGTGGCCCGCTACGGCGGCGACGAGTTCGTCGTCGTCTTCTGGGACGCCGAAGGCCCGCGCGAGGTCGGCTCCCACCATCCGATCGACGTCATCAAGGTCCTCCAGCGATTCCGCGACACGCTGGCGAAGCACACCTTCACCCGCCTCGGTCCCGAAGCCACCGGCTGCCTCACCATCAGCGGCGGCCTCGCCCAGTTCCCCTGGCAGGGCCGCACGGGAGCCGACTTGATCGAAGCCGCCGACCAGGCGTTGCTGCAAGCCAAGACCGCCGGCAAGAACCGCTTCTGGCTCATCGGCAGTGGGGACGTGACGTAGGGCGGTTTGGAGGCAAAGGCCGATCGGGGTCGAGGTTTTCGAGGATCCTGGTCCGGATGTGGGTTTTTCACCTTCTTGGGTATTCCGGAAAGCGGTGATTTCCAGTAGAATTCAGTAATGGTTCTGCACGCGGGGGCGAGTCAGTCGCTGGGCCAGGCCTGTCTGCCGAGGCACAGGCGGGCTTGTGGCGGCATGGGGTAGGCTTGCTCCACGTTCCGTGCGGGAACGGATTCAGGAGTGGAAATGAGACGGGAGCACGGCGGCTGTCCCGGATGACACGGCGAGCCGGCGTTGAGGACAGGGGCGGCACGCCGGTATAATCCAGCGGAGTCCAACGTGGAGTATCGCCATGCGTGAGGTCCGCAAGAGAATCGTGACGGACGAAGCCAATCGGCCCGTTGCCGTGCAGATCGATTACGAGGATTGGCTCGATATTGTGCGGGCGCTGAACCTTTCCGACGGCAACACGCCGGCGCCTGACCTGTCCCGCTTCGTCGGCACGGTGGACTGGCGCGAGGACGGCGTCGCCTATCAGCGACGGGTGCGCGAAGAATGGGTCCGATGACGGTTCTCGACACCAACATCGTGATCTATCTTCTCGCAGGTCGTCTGAATGAGCTGCCCGAGGCCGCTGGAGTCTGCGTCTCCATTATTTCGGAGATTGAACTGCTGTCGCACGACCGGCTGAGGCACAAGGAAGAAACCATGGTGCGGGCGTTTCTGGCGTCGGTGGACGTCGTGGGGCTGACGTCGGAGATCAAGGAATCGGCGATCGCCCTCCGCCGGCGACATCGCCTGACCGTCCCCGATGCGATCATCGCGGCGACGGCGGTCTCGCTCGAAGCCGAACTGTTGTCCAATGACGGCAAGCTCGCCGGTGTTCCGGGCCTGCGGTGCCGCTCGCTGCCTTTGAGACCCGCGTGAACCACGTCCCGCGTATTCCACCCTATCAGCCCGGCCCGCGCGAGGTCGGCTCGCACCACCCGATCGACGTCATCAAGGTCGTCCAGCGCTTCCGCGATACGCTCGCCAAGCACACCTTCACCCGCCTCGGTCCCGAAGCCACCGGCTGCCTCACCATCAGCGGCGGCCTCGCCCAGTTCCCCTGGCAGGGCCGCACGGGAGCCGACTTGATCGAAGCCGCCGACCAGGCGTTGCTGCAAGCCAAGACCGCCGGCAAGAACCGCTTCTGGCTCATCGGCCGCGGAGATGTGACGTAGGACGATCTACCACACCCATCGGCGAAGCCGCGGGCGTGCGAAACTAAAGACACACGCCTTGATCCGCAGCGGGGCGACCGCGCCACGCGGGCACCGCTGGCCCTCCGCATGTCCACCGCTTCGCGGATGGACATGCCACGCGGCCACGCCACGCCTGACAGGGTGCTAGTTTCGCAAGATCATCCACCAATAATCCCCGCCGAGTCGTTTTGCCCATCTC
>CAYQDV010000040.1:4441-19956 GCA_964416295.1 uncultured Planctomycetaceae bacterium | reverse complement strand
CGCCCCATATAACAGCTCCGCCGCTCATTCTATTCCCGCAACTCCGAGATTCTTCACTAAAAAGGCGCCGACCCGAACCGTCGGGATACCGGGCGTACATGGCTTGCTCCGACGGCTGTGGGTGATCTATGGCGCCGCCAGACAAGCCGCGAGTGCACGCTCGCGGCTCGGGCGGACCGGGGGCTTCGGCTCAGTAGAGGGGATTGATGACGAGGCCGGTGACAAGCTTGGGGTAGAAGTAGGTGGATTTCTGGGGCATGAGTTCGCCGGCGGCACAGACATCGCGGAGTTCGGCCATGGTGGTGGCGGGCATGAGGGCGGCGATGCCGGCGTTTTCGTGGGCGTCGGTGATCGTCTCTTCAAGCGTTTTGTGGTAGTGGACGGGAGGGGCGCCGCCGGCGCCCAACGGCGCGAGAACTTCGTCGATGACATGGCGGTGCAGCACGGCGTAGGGCAGTCTGCGCCATGCCGGGTGGCGATCGGGCTCGTACTTCGCCAGCAGGTCGGGATCTTTGGGTGTCAGGGTGAGACATGTGTCGTTGTGCGCGACGTAGAGCGAGAAGGCGTGGCTGCCGGCGGCGGCGAGACGTCGAGCGAGATCAAGCTCATTCTTCGGGCGCTCGGTCGTGGCGACGGCGAAGGCGTCCGCGAGCGCTGTCTGGAGCGCGTCGGCGGAGAGCTGCGGGACGTCGACGATCGTGCGGAAATAGGGCTGGATGGTTCCGCCGGGGTCCTCCATTCCGGAGAGGACGGCCAAGACGTAATTGTAAGGGGCGTCCGGATCCGGTTCGTCACCGGTCTCTTCGATGTGGGTCCGGCGATAGTTGAGCGCGGTCTCGTAGCGATGGTGGCCGTCGGCGATGTAGACGGGCAGGTCCGCGAGGCTTTGCTTGACATCGTTGAGAGTGGTGGCGTCGGTGACGACCCAGAGGTTGCTGGTGACGCCGTCGAGGAGGGCCGAGGCGTCCGGCTCCCGGTCGATGTCCTCTTCGAGCCGGGCGGCGACGCTGTTGGCGGGATCGGGATAGAGGCCGAATATGGGGCTGAGATTGCAGCGCGTGGCACGGGTGAGCTTGAGGCGGTCTTCCTTGGGTCCGCCAAAGGTCTGTTCGTGGGGAAAGACGCGACCTTCGCCGAAGTTTTCGAGGCGGAGGCGGGCGAAAAACATCTTGCGGGTAAGGGTCTGGCCGGCAAGTCGGTAGGTCTGATGATAAGCATAGAGGGCCGGCTCGGAATCGCGGAGAAGGTGGTGGGTGTCGAGCCAACTGACCAGCTCGCCGGCGGCACGCTCGTAGACCTCATCCGGCCCGGCGGTCTTGGGCGGGACGTGGGGCAGGTCGATCGAGACGATGTTCTGCTCGTTGCGAGCGAGAAGCGCGTCTTTGTCGGCCTGGCTGAGGATGTCGTAGGGCGGGGCAGCGAGGTCGCTGAGGTCGGACCGGCTGTAACGAATGGCCCTGAACGGCTCGATGTCAGCCATGAATTTACACCTTTTCCTGGAAAAAACGCCCCAGCTCGACACTTGAGGTCGTCGATCTGGTATCATGGGGTGTTGGCCGGTGAATGTCCAGATGAGCAGAACTGACGTGGGACCTTGACTTTAGGGCATGCGGGGGCCATAATCCCATGTGGAGAGGCCGCGCCCTACGTGGTTCGCTGCGTGGAGGGAGAGACGGGTCCTGTGGCACGGGCGGGCCGTGCGACGGCCGAGGTAGAAGCGAAATGAAGCCGTATCGGTGTCCTGAGATTGCCCAACTGGCCCATGAGCTGACGATGTCGCCGGTGCGCCATCGGATTCGGCAGGTGGCCGGTGTGGTGCGGGCGATCGAGCTGGTCGAGCCGTCTCAGGACTACCCCTATTCGTTCGTGTGCTACCACATCACGGGTTATCACCCCAAGCAGCCGGATGAGGGCCTGCTGGGTGGCAAGGCGCTCTTGGCCGATCTGTCGCGACTGGTGGATGCCCTCACGTCATCGGCGCCGTTGCCGGCCATAGGTCGGCCATACGATGCGGCCGGACTGGCGAAACGGTTTCGGGTTTCGACAAAGACGATTTCCCGTTGGCGGGAGCGTGGCTTGGCGAGTTGCTGGTATGCGTTTTCGGACGGAAAAACACGCGTGGGGTTCACGCGGCGATCGGTCGAACTGTTCGTCGCACGACATGGTGAGGTCGTCCGCCGGGGGGCTTCCTTCCAGTTGATGGGGGCGAAGGAAAAGGCGGAAATCGCGGCCCGGGCGCGAGAACTGGTCGCGGCCGAGCGCTGCACCCTGCACGCCGTCACCCTGCGGCTCGCGGCAGAGACCGGCCGCGCGGTGGAGACGATTCGATATACGCTGCGCCGGTTTGATCGGGATCATCCGGAGTCGGCGCTGTTCGACCGGACCGAACGCGGGCGTCCGATCGACGAAGAGACGGTCATCTTCGAGGCCCATGCGTCCGGCGATTCGATCAAGGCTCTGGCGTCGCGTTTTAACCGGCGAGAGGCGGATATCCGGCGGATCGTGACGCGGGTCCGGGCGGCGCAACTGGCGGAAGCGCCTGTTGCCTACATCTATAACGAGTCGTTCGACGCTCCCGGCGCCGAGCGAGAGATTCTTTCCGAGTCGGTGGCGGCCGCGCATGGTGTGGATTCGGGCGACGACGTGAAGCTGACGCGGGTTCCGGGCGAGGTTCCGGCCTATCTGCGGGCGCTGTATCGGATTCCGCTGCTATCGCGCGAGGAAGAGGCGGCGCTGTTTCGCCAGATGAACTTCCTGCTGCATCAAGCCGAGTTGGTCCGCCAGCGGATCGCGTCGCATGTGTCGGAGGCAACGCCGGAAGAGATAGGCGAGATGGACGCGCGGGTCGAGCGCGCCGGCGTCATCAAGAACCGGATCATTCAGGCGAATCTGCGGCTGGTCGTCAGCATTGCCAAGCGCCACCTGCCGGGCCGGCCCTCGGCCAATCTGTTCGAGCTGGTCAGCGATGGCAACATCGCGTTGATGCGGGCGGTGGAGAAGTTTGATTATGCCCGGGGCTTCCGGTTCAGCACCTATTCCTCGTGGGCCATCACGCGGCACTATGCTCGGAGCATCCCGGACGAGTTGCGTCACCAGGATCGCTTCCAGACCGGTCACGACGAACTGGTGTCCATGACCGGCGACGTGCGTGATGTCGAAGCGGCCGAGTCGTCGGCGGAGCAGGCCCAACAGGCGATTTCAGACGTGATGCACGCGCTCGACGCGCGGGAGCGGTCGATTGTCCAGCGGCATTTTGGCCTGCGCCGCCGCGGCAAGCGACAAACGCTGAAGGAGATCGGGCGTGACCTGGGCCTTAGCAAGGAGCGTGTGCGCCAGCTTGAACGACGGGCGTTGGAGAAGCTTCGCGACGCGATCGGCGAGCGCGGTGTCGAGCTGCTGGCGGGATAGTGTCCCGTCATGCCTGGACTGGCGGGACGGGTCGGCAGGATCGCCCACGCGTCTTCAGAAGAGCTACACCAGTGGGGCGCCGAAGCTCCCCATCCAATGAGGTGTGGCGGAGCATGGGCCGCAGTCTCCGCCGCGTGTGTCCGGCTTTGTTCCATTCCTAGACTTCCGTCAATCAGAGTTTGTGGTGTCACATGCTTGGGTGCTCGCGAGCGCGCCATAGCAGAGCGTGAGCAGCGTCAGGGCGCAGCCGACCGCCAGCATGGCGTAGGACCTGAGCTGAGGACTGCCGACGAGACGATAGGAGAAGATCACGCCATATTGATCGGCGAACCAGACGGCGATATAGATCATCCACGCAGGCGACCAGACGGCGACTGCAGCCTGCCGGTGTGCCCCGCGGTTGGACCGTCCGAACAGGAGCAACACCGCACCGGCCGCGACGGCTGCAAGTTCGCTCATGCCGACGGCGACGGCGGCTGCGAAGACGAAAAAGACGCCCCACATGGTCAGTGCGGCGGGCCAGCCCCAGCCTGTCACCGGCACGAGCAGCAGGACGGCCACCAAGGCCCCGATCGCGGATGACAGGAGGGAACACTGTATCGCAAAGACCCAATGGAGTCGCTGGCCGAGCAGAGCCCCGTCCTGACTCCAGAAGGTGCGCGGGGCGAGCAGCGTCCGCCGGTACATGGACCAGAATGCCAAATCGAGGGTGCCGTACTGTTCGATGACCGCCTGGCGGATCGTGAAGCCGCGGCCACACTCCGGGCAACGCCGTGCGATCAGTCCACGCAGATTGTAGCCGCATCCGGGACAGCGCAGATCGAAGCCCACGGGGCGGTCGCGCGGAGGTGTCGGACGATCGGCGGTCGGATCGACGAGGATGTCGGGGAGCGACGGCATGTTGGCGACTCCACGAGGCGTTGAGTTTCAGGCCATTGGAAGGTACTATACCGCATTCTGAATTGTTGGACATGACGGCGATGTCCATCGCTCACACCCCTGACCCGGAGGGCGAACCCGGGCATGGGGTCAGGGGTTTGCGGAACAGTGTCCCAATGGGACGTCGGGCGGGGGTGTTCGCACATGGCCTGCCGTTGCTGGAAAGCCACGCATGAAACTGACAGAGTATCTGACCCTGCCGCTTGTCCGGGTGCCACTCAAGGCGACGGACAAGGCGCAGGCCATCACGGAACTGGTTGACCTGCTCAACGAGAAGGGAATGACCGGTGACCGGGACGTGTTGCTGGAGGCGGTGCTCGAACGAGAGTCGCAGCGAACAACGGGCATCGGTCGTGGGTTTGCCGTTCCGCACGCAAAGTGCGACGCGGTCGGCCGACTGGCGATCGCGTTCGGCCGCGCAGCGGAGCCGATCGATTTTTCCGCGATCGATGGACGACCGGTTACCCTGATCGCACTGCTGGCCAGCCCAACGACGGCCACGAGCCTTCACATTCAAGCCCTTGCCAAACTGAGCCGGATGGTCATGAACGAGGCCGTCTTGGATGCCCTGCTGTCGGCAAAGACGAACGACTCGTTCTACAAGGTGATCAGCGACAACGACGCCGGCTCGTGACGCGGGACTCCGGCGTCGCCCGTGTAGCTCCCGCTTCGCCCGATGGCTCGGGATGACCCTTCTGACGACAGCCTGCGGGGCGCTTGCGGCGACGCCCGATGTGACGATTCACTTCGACATTCCCGAGATCGAATACGCGGCCGGACCGCTGGTCGGGCTGGTCCTCATCCTGTTGGCAGCTGCCTACATTCGACGCGGCCGCGGTCCGCGGCAACGTCTACGGCGTGCCATAGCCGCCGTCGTCGGGCTGGCGATCGCGGTCGTCGCCGCATACTTCATTGGCCGGGCGGACGCTGGGACGCAACGGGGCGCGTTGCTTGCCGCCCTCGCGCTCGTCGCGCTGGGTTGGACGCCGAGAACCTATTCGAAGACAACTGCCACCATTCGACCCTGGGTACAGTTGATGCTCGTCGGCTTGCGGCTTCTGGTCGTGGCGTTGACGCTGTTCCTGCTCGCCCGTCCGGTGTTGCGGGAGACGCGCGTTCGGACCCAGCGGCCGACGCTGGCGGTGTTGTTGGATGACTCTCGATCGATGCAGATACGGGACATGGCCGGCGGCAAGGAGGGGGCGCTCATCTCCAGAGCCGAAGCGCTGACCCAGGCCCTCAACGCACACTGGAGCCGATTCCGCCGCCTGGAGACGCCTTTCAACATCGTGGCCTACCGATTCAGCGAGACTGCCGATCGAGCCGGTCCGCTGTCGGATACCCCTTGGTCGCTGGAGGCGTCCGGCGATCTGACCGACATCGCGGGAACGCTGTCTCGGATGGCCGAAGAGGCCGGTACGACAGAATCGCCACTCGGGGCCGTGTTGCTTCTCTCCGACGGCGCACACAACACGACCGGCACGGAGGCGGTGAGGGCAGCTGCGCAATCGCTGGCAGATGGAGACGTGGCCGTCTTTGCGGTGGGGGTGGGCAGCAGCGAACCGCGGGGAGACTCGCGCTCGTTGGTGGGTCGGGATCTTCGGGCGCCGGACCGTGTGGCCGTCGATGCCACGCTGCCGGTCAACGCTGATTTTGAATGCGTGGGTTTTAAGAAGACGCGTATCGACGTGCAGTGTCTGTGGGATGGCAAGGTCGTCGGCTCAGAGATCCGCACGCCGAGATCGAGCCACGAAACAATTCATGCAGCGTTCGAGTTCGTCACCCCGATTGCGGGGTTTCACACGGTCGAGGTTCGCGCCGAACCGCGGGACCGTTCGTGGAAGGAAGGCCCCCGAATTCTGTCGCAATACGTCCGCGTGGTGGATGACCGCATCCGGATTCTCCAGATCGAGGCGCAGCCGCGGAGTGAGGCGGCGTTCATCGCACGGGCCTTGGCGGGTGAGAAACGATTTCGGTTGACCACGGCGATTTTGACGCGGCCGCCGGAAGGGACGTGGTCGAACCCCCTGCCGCGCAAACAGGAGGGCTGGCGTCGATTCCATGTCATCATCGTGGGCGACGTGGAGGAGCGCGACCTGACGACGGCGCAGTGGGACGCGATTCGCGATGCCGTCTCGGACCACGGCACCGGGTTGGCGCTCGTCGGCGGACTCGAGCATCTGGAGCGCCGCAGCCTGGCCGGCACGTCGCTGGTGGACATTTCGCCCGTAGCCTTGAGCGATGGACGGCCCGTCGACGGAGCGATTCGAGCACACCCGACGCCGGCGGGCGAGGATCACCCGATTTGTCGAATCGTTCCGGGAGCCGACGTCGCGGCGGCGTGGCGCCGATTGCCGGCGATGTCCGGGCTGACGCTGCTCGGTACGCCGAAGCCGGCGGCGGAGGTGCTCGTGGCGGACGAGAGCGAGCGTCCGCTGATTGTTGCGGCGACGGTCGGTCGAGGGCGATGCGTTGCGATGGCGGTTGATTCGACGTGGCGATGGGTGATGCAGTTGGATGACGGCGCGGAGATGCACCGACGGTTCTGGCGCCAGATGGTGTATTGGCTGGCGAACCGGCGCCCGGATGTCCACATCGCGGTGGACCGCCCGCGCTACGATCTGCTCCGGGTCAGACCGGGCAGCGACGGCGTCGAGGTGAACGGCTATGTCGTGGACGCGCTCAGCGGTCTGCCAATGTCATCGGCGCACGTGGCCGTCACACTGACCGATCCCGACCATAAGACGGTCGCGCTCGACATGTCGGCGCGCGGCGACCGCTGGACCGGGCAAGTCCATCCGGAACAGACGGGGGCGTATGAACTCAGGCTGGTGGCGACCGCGGATGGGCGCGAGTTTGGACGGGCCGAGGCGCGGTTTGTCGTGGAGTCGATCGACCGCGAGCGGCGCCAACCCTTGGCGAATCTCGAACTGCTCAAGGCTGTGGCGGCGGTCACGACCGAGCAGGGAGGACGTTACGCCGAGTTGAAGGACTTGCCCGAGTTGCTCGACGCCCTGCGGAGCGGAGACCACCGGCGACGCATGACCGAAAACGTGCAGACCGACATCGCGGACGACCTGCGCTGGGAGGTGTTGGCGATCATCGGCGGACTGTTGGCGATTGAATGGGTGATTCGCAAGCGGATCGGGCTGGTCTGAGGCTCCGGCGCTGACGTGCGACGGCCCTGATATGTCGCCGGTGATCCTGTTACAATTGTGGCATGCTCGGCGCCGACGATCGTCCAAAACTTCGCCCCCTGGAAGTACGACCGTCGCAGCGGCGCCGGGGCGCCTACGATGTGTTCGACCCGTCGGGAATCGCCGATGGCGTGCTGACCTTGTCGGGCGCGACGGCGTTCATCGTGTCCCGCATGGATGGGTTGACTGCCCGTGTCGACATTCAGGCGGCGTTCATGCGGCGCTTCGGGCGGATGCTCTTCTCCGATGAGATTGATCAACTGATCGACCAGCTTGATCGGGCGCACTTCCTGGAGAGTGCGGCGTTTGAGAGCCACATGGCCGCCCTGACCCGGCAATACCGCACAGCGGTGGCCCGGCCGATCCGTGATGCGGCGTCTCTGGGCGCCCCGCTCGATGACCTCGCCTCCTATTTCGACGGGATGCTGAATGGAGACGGGACGCCGGCTCGCACGAGGCCGGGTGAGGTGGTCGGTCTGATCGCACCGCACCTGGACTACGATCGCGGCCGCCCCTGCTATGCCGCAGCGTATCGCGACCTGGCGAGCCGGACGGACGCGACGCGATTTGTCATTCTGGGCACGAATCACTTCGGGCGCTCCGCGTCGGTGGTGGGCACGCGGAAGGACTTCGAGACACCGTTCGGGATCGTACCTTGTGATCACGCGTTGATGGGGCGACTCGAGGAGCGTTGCGGCGTCGATCTGTGCGACGGCGAATATGACCACGCAAGCGAGCACTCGATCGAGTTGCAGGTGCTGCTGCTCAAGCACGTGCTGGGTGACCGCCGCTTCACGATCGCGCCCTTTCTGTGCCCGGACCCGTGCGGACCGAACGGGACCGCTCCGCGCGAGGGTCGCGGTGTCGATCTACGGGACTTCGCGGCGGCGATTCGTGCTGAAACAGATGACACGGTGTGTGTGATTGCGGGCGCAGACCTGAGCCACGTCGGCCGCTACTTTCACGACCCGCGTGAGCTGGGCGACGCGGAGTTGTCGGCGGTTGAATCGTCGGATCGGGGGGTGCTCCAGCACGTTGCAGTGTCGGATCCGGACGCGCTGCTGGAATGCGTCCGGGGGTCATCCAACGAGACCAACATCTGCAGCATCGGGTGTATTTTTGTCTTGGTCTCTACGTTGGCGAACCGCGCGGCACCGCACCTGCTGGATTATCATCAGGCCGTCACGGCCGAGGCGGAGAACTGCGTCACATGCTGCGCCGCGGAGTTTACGCGGCTCTGATCGCATGCATGACACGCGGCGGCTTACCATCCAACCATGCTGTAGCCGGCGTCGACGTAGTGGATCTCGCCGGTCACGCCGCTGGACAGTTCGCTGCACAAATAGAGGGCGGACTTGCCGACTTCGTCGGAGTCGATGTTCCGCCGGAGCGGTGACTTGGTCGGATAGTGTTCAAGGATCTGGTCGAATCCGCTGATGCCGGCCGAGCTGAGCGTGCGGCAGGGACCGGCGCTGATGGCGTTCACGCGGATCCGTTTGAGGTCGCCGAGGTCGGCGGCGAGATAGCGGACCGTGCTTTCGAGAGCGGCCTTGCAGAGACCCATGACATTGTAGCCGGGCACAAACTTGACCGAGCCGAGGTAGCTCAGCGTCAGGACCGCGGCACCCTCGCGGAGCAGGTTAAACGCCTTCTGGCAGGCGGAGATGAGCGAGTAACAACTGATGTCCATCGCTTCCTTGAAATCTTCCCGCTTGGTCTCCCAGAAACGGTTGGTCAGGGCCTCGCGCTGAGCAAAGGCGACGGCATGAACGATGAAGTCGATCTGCCCCAGCGTATCCCCGACCTTCCCCATGAAGGCCTCCATGTCTTCGTCTTTGGTGACGTCGCAGGGTGCGATGAGCTTGGCGCCGATCGGCTCGGCGAGTTTGCGGACGCGCCGCTCCATCTTCTCACCCGGCAGATGATTGAAGGCCAATTGGGCGCCTTCCTTCTGAAGTCGATCCGCGATGAACCAGGCGAGGCTGTGGTCGTTGGCGACGCCGAGAATGACGCCTTTCTTCCCGTTCATGAAACCCATGCGCGGCTACTCCTCTCGTGATGCGGCTCGGCTGTCCACGAAATCAGCCCGTGCGGAGCCGGATACGCCGGCTACTGTAGTGGCGGCGGCGAGCGAAGTCCAGAGGTGAGACGACGTGATGCCCCCCCCGCGGGAAGCGCCGTGGGGTCCGCTGTCTGGGACGAGCACACCCCGCGGGCGTGCGTTGTGGCGGCCTTTTGGTGGGGATAGACTGTCGTGGCGCGATGCTGCGCGACGGGGACGGGTGGCGTGGTCGATGCTTCACGAATCGTAATCTTCATTCCCAACTGGGTTGGGGACGTCGTGATGGCGACAGCGGCCCTGCGGGCGATTCGACGCGGTTACGCATCCGCCCATGTGGTGCATGTGTGCCGACCCTACGTCCAGGACGTTCTCGCGGGAAGCGAGCTGGCCGACGACGTCGTGAGCTGGCCCGTTCGCGGGCGCCGGACGCTCGACCGCGGGGAGGGGATTCTGCGACGGCTGCGGCGCGAGCGTTTTGACCTGGCCGTGCTGCTGACCAATTCGTTTCGATCGGCCCTGACCGCGCGCCTTGCCGGCGCGAAACGACGCGTCGGCTATGCCCGTGACAAGCGGTCCTGGCTCCTGACGGACCGTCTGTTGCCAAAGCGTGAGCAGGGACGCTATGTGCCGATCCCGGCGCTGGATTACTACAACGCGCTGGCGGTCTATCTGGGATGTGAGGGAGTGGGAGATGATCTGAGCCTCGCCGCGACGCCGTCCGACGAGGCGGTGATCGGCGAGCGGCTCGGCGTGAAGGAGCCGAATCGGCCGTTGGTCGTGTTGAACCCCGGGGCGAACTTCGGCCCGGCGAAGTGCTGGCCGCCGGAGTATTACGCGGCGGTGTCCGACGCCCTGGTCGAACGGTACGATGCCCGCGTCGTGGCGTCGGCGGTTCCGAAGGAGCGAGAGATTGCGGATCGGCTGGCCCACGCCGCCCGGCGCCCGATCGAGATCATCGTCGATCCGCCCCTCGGGCTGGGTCCTTTGAAGGCGCTGATCCGGCGAGCGGACCTGCTGATTACGAACGACACGGGTCCGCGGCACTTCGCGGCGGCGTTTGGCGTTCCCGTCATTACGGTGTTTGGATCGAGCGATCCGGCGTGGACGGACACGCGGTTCGCTCGCGAGCGGATCGTGCGGCTCGACCTGGAATGCCAGCCGTGTATGAAGCGTGTGTGCCCGCTGAAGCATCACAACTGCATGCAGCAACTGGAGCCGGCGCGGGTGCTGGCGATGGCGGAGGCATTTCTGTCGGCGGCGAATGCGCCGGCGGAAGACAGGGTGACGGATGTTGGCCTTTGACCGCATGACGATCGACCCGCCTTTTCGCGAGCAGTTGCGGCGCGCGGGGCTGGACAGCGTGTCGGCCATTGTAGCGTGTCAGGGCGACCGCCTCGCGGCCTGGAGCCGGACAAGCGACACGATCTGGTGCGGAATACCGGCCGCTGTCTCATCCATCTATATCAAACGCTATCACTATCCGAGGTGGCGCCAGCGGCTGCGGGGAGCGTTTCGGGGCACTTTTTTCAAGGCCAGTCGCGCCCGCACCGAGTATCGAACGTTGCGTCTGATGCGTCAGCTCGGCATCCAGGCGGTGCGTCCGATCGCCTGCGGAGAACGACGGATCGGTCACTTCCTTCGGAGCTGTTTTCTCGTTACCGAAGCGGTGCCCGATGCCATGCCGCTGTCATCGTTTATCCGAACGTTCAGCCGGCATCGAGACGGACCGGTCGGGCGGCGGGTTCGCCGGCAGGTGCTCGGGCGTCTCGCCATGCAGATCCGCCACATGCACGCGTCGGGCTTTGTCCACTGCGACCTGTTCTGGCGCAACGTGCTCATTCGATCGCTGCCGGAGGGACGGTTCGAGTTTTACTTTCTGGATGCCTCGGTGGGCAAGCGGATTCGGATGCAGCAATGGCGGCAGGACAGCATCGTGCGCGACATCGCGGCACTCGGCGTGTTGGCGCCGGAGTTCTGCTCGAAGGCGGATCAGTTGCGGTTTCTGCGAGGCTATCTCGATAAGCCCCGGCTGGACGCCGATGATCGGCGCTGGTTGCGGCAGGTACAGCAGCAGTCGGCTTTTCTACGCGCTGCGGAGATCCGCCGCCTTGAACGGGCGTCGGTCTTCGAGATGCCAATTTCGACGTCTGCTGGGATTGCTCCGCTGCCGGAAGACTGAGCGCGCCCCGTAGCGTCCAGCCCCCGTGCCGGACGTGAGAGCACCGACCGGGCCGTGGGGCGCAGGTCGGCCACGGGGGGGGCGACGCTACTCGTTGACTGCGCGCGGGCTTCGTGGCGAGTGAAGAAACGCCACGACCGTAGCAATAAAGAGGAACGTGTCGAGGCCGATCGTTTTCCAGCCAGCCGCGCCACTGTGTTTGCCAAAGCAACCGCAGGTGATGTCATAGCCGTTGTAGGTCGCGATGCTGACGGCGCCGATGAACATGATGAGCATGGCGCCGATCAGGAGGGCGCCGGCTCGCCGGGCGCCAGGCAGGATCAGCGCGACGGCCGCGCCGACCTCCCACCAAGTCAGCAGAATCGCAAAGAGATTGGTGTATGGACGTGGGACGATGTGATAGTTGTTGATATCGACGACAAATTGTCGCGGCTGCTGAATCTTCGACCAGGCGGCATACAGAAACACACCCGCCACGCCGATGGCGCAGAGGTGGCCGATCCAGACCCACGCGCCGTTTCGCCGGTCGCTCTTCACGGTTCGGCCCCCGTCGTGGTCAATTCATCGAAATACTTTGAGGTTTCGAGTTCCGCCCAGCCCTTGGCGTAGATCCGTACCTTCTGGTAGCCGAACTCGTCACGCAGGATTCCGGCGACTTCGTGACTGGCCTCGCACTCACCACCGTCGCAATAGACGATGACCAACTCGTCCGAACCGATGAAGTCGGTCGCCAGCGAGATGTGGTCATACACTGCGTTCGAGGGCAGGTTGATCGCCCCGCGGAGGTGCCCCTCGGCATAGACGTCCGCCTTTCGGGCGTCGACGAAGTGAGCGGTCTGCGCTCGGAAGTGGCGCAACACGACGCCCAACGTCACAACGCCGCCGGCGTCGGCCGCGCCCGGCACGGCAGCGGTCGCTAGATGCGCGTCCGGCGTGATCGGCGCCGCCGGCGCTGCCGGCGCCGTCTTCGCGACCGAACTTGCATCGCCCTGTGGCTCGGCCTCGGCCGCAGAGTCGACCGGAGCGGGCGTCTCGCGATCGCGTTGCGCGGACGGTTGCTCCGGGGTCATGGGCGCTGGGTCGTCGATTGCGGTCGAGCGGGTCTTGTGATGCTCCCTGCCGACCCACGGCACATGTTGTAACGACTTCTTGTCACGCAACGCGTTGTTGGCCACCGCAAACGCGCCACACGCCAACAGAATCAATCCGGCCAGACGTAGATCCCTTGCCATCATTGACCTCCGTTGCCGCCGCGAGCGGCCGCACCGCTCGCCTCGATGGGAATCGACACCTCGGGCGTCGTGGGTTCATCGGTGTTGAATGTCACCCGGTCCCCAGCCGGCGGCGGCAGATAGCCGGCGGGGAACCGTAGCACGATCTGAAAAGCAATCCCCGGCTGCTGTTCAATCAGGCGGATCCTGATGGCGGGGTTGCTGACGCGCACGTGTGTCAGATGCAGGGGGCGGGAGCGGTTCTGGTTTCTCACGAAGAGCTTGCGCACGAGGGGTTCATCGCCGCTTTCGGCCGGGATCCGCACACGCCGCGGTCTCACATCCACCGGCGGTGCCCGATAGGCCGAAACGAACACGTCGAGCGTCGGCAAATCCGCGATTCCCGTCGACAGGGTGATGCGGCCGGAGTTTCGGCCGTCTTTGAAGGGCGGCACGGCCGTCACGATCAGCTCGAAGCGTTTGGGAGAATCGATGGCGCGTATCGTCGCGCGAAAAACGGGGTTGGTGCTCCGGATGTCAGTCAGGTGGGGCGTCTGGTCCGTGTTGTTGATGATCGTCAGCCTGCGGACCTGTTCGTGGTCGTTCATGACGCGGCCAAAGGAGGCCTTCCGCGGTTTCACGTCGAGCGCCCGCCAGACTTCGCCGTAGAGGCGGAGCGTGATCGTCCCTTCCGACCCCGACACGTTGGTGTGAATCGTGACCGATTTCGAAAGGTTGCCGCTGAACTTTTCGGTCTCGAGCCGGATGGGGATTTTCCCGGACTGCCCCGGTCGGACGATCTTGTCGAAGTCCCCGGCAGTCGTGCAGCCGCAACTTGGGCGGACGGCGACGATCTCGAGCGGTCCGGTGCCGGTGTTGGTGAAGCGGAAGTCGTGCGTGATGACGGCGCCTCCGCGGACGCGACCGAAGTCCAACTCGGGCGACTCGAACGTGGCTTTGGGCGCCTCGCCCGGCTTTAATACAACGGTTGGTTTCGGGATCGACGGGAGGCCCTGCCCGGCCTGTTTGTGAAACGCCCGTGCCGCCGCCGCGGGCCGGCCGTCAGAGGTCCGGCCTGTCTGGGGTGGGTCGGCCTTTTGAGATGTCTGCCCATGCGCGGCGGAAAGGCCCGCGAACGCAGCATAGGCGAACAGGCACCCCACGACCCGGCGTATCCGTCTTGTTTGTGGCATGTTTCTCTCCGCGGGTCCGGGAACGGCTCACGCCGCACACCTCGGCTCCCCAACAGTATACCGAGTCGTGAACGGCAGCCGGTGTAACATCTGTGTAACGACGCCGTTCAGGATGATTTCGGACCGCGGAGGGGCACCCCGTTGGACCGAATGCCCAAGACATCCTTTTTGAACACACGTGTCTCTATAGCGCGGAGATACTGTGTCCAATCCCCTTGCTCGTCCTTCGCGTCGTGGATGCCCTGCAGGGTCATCTGAACCTTGGCATCGATGTTGTCCAGGTAGTGTACGACCATCGCCTCGGGACAGGCCGGAAGCCGCGGGCTGCCGAACTCGTAGGATCCGTGATGCGACAACACGATGTGGGTCAGCACGTTCTGGAGGTCGTCCGGGAAGACTTTTCCGGACTTCTGCTCGACGTCCGCGATCTTTCGATCGATCCAGATCGCGGCCTGGGTAATGTGCCCGACGAGTTGGCCGGCCGTGGCGTAGCTGAAGCTCGTCTCGTAGGCCAATTCGGCCGTCTTGCCGATGTCGTGAAGGAAGAGGCCCGCCAGCACAAGGTCGCGGCTCACCTCGGGATAGAGACTGTCCTCGTCGCTATCCCGGCCGAAGATCCGCGTGGCCATTTCCAGGAGGTTGAGCGTGTGCTCGAGCAGGCCGCCGATGAAGGCGTGGTGAAACTGGACCGCCGCAGGGGCGCGTTTGAAATTCGCCGCGAGCGGCTCGTCCCGGACAAACTCCTTGATCAGCGTGAGCAGGTGGGGGTTTCGGATGGTCCGCAGTATCGCCAGCACGGCGGCCCACATCTCCTCGATGTCGCGCTGCGTCCGCGGGAGAAAGTCGCCGATGTCGTAGCTGCCCGCCTCGGCGGGGCGCAGACCATCGATGATAAACTGCAGGTTGCCTTTGTAGCTCTCGGTACGACCCCGGACTTGAAGGAATCCGCCCTCGGGAATGATGTCGTACATCGGCCGCGTCGCATTCCACATCCGGGCGAGCAACTGGCCGGTACGGTCCATCAGAACGGCGTGGATGTACAGGCTGCCGTTCGCCGTGGTGCGGAGGTCCTTCTGCTTGATCAGGAAGACGGCGTCATCGATCTGCTCTCCGGGTTTCAGTTGATCGATGAATCGATGGAGACCGGCGGCGGCCGGCTTCGTCGCACTGGGCATCAGTCACTTCCTTCACACGTGCACGCGGCCCGACCGGTGGCCTGTGTACTCATCCCGATCGATTCCACACACAACCCCGAGGCGCTCCGGCCGGTAGCCTGTCGTGCGCCGACGTCCGGCGCGGGGGCCGGACGCTACAGAAGCCGCCAGG
>CAYQDV010000040.1:0-4341 GCA_964416295.1 uncultured Planctomycetaceae bacterium | reverse complement strand
GCCTGTCGTGCGCCGACGTCCGGCGCGGGGGCCGGACGCTACAGAAGCCGCCAGGCGGGCGCGTCCTGCCTCGACTCGGCAGACCGTGGATCGAGTATAGGCGGAAGCGGGTGAGTGTGCCAGCGGGGTGAATCAGACGTTGCGGCTGAATGGCGGCAGGTAGGAATCAGCGGTATCGCCGTCGTGCGATCAGTACGCGCTCTGTGCGGCCGAACCGAAGGCTCGGTCGAAATTGCGGGCCGTCTCCCATCTCCGCAGCGGGCTGTCACCCTTGGGAGACTTGCGGATGGATGTCAGCGTGTCGATCGGATCGAACAGGCCACAGTTCATGTCCGGGTGCTCGATGAACCGTACGCCCACCCGGGCGATGCCGCGTTCGGGGTGGCGGAGATTGACGACCACGCCGACCTCGCGCCGCGGGGGCAGTTCCGTGCCGCCGTCGGTATTGGCGGTCTCGAAATTGACATCGAGATGCTGGCCGACCGTGGGGGCGTTGTAGCTCGTGGTGAGCAGGCCCGCGCCGCCGGCCGAGAGGTCCAGCAGGTGGGCCGGGGTACCCTCGTCCGACCCGTGATAGTGCACGGTCACAGGCACGAAGGCGTGCGTTCGCGGATCCGATCGTCGTTCGAGAAAGCTGGGGTTCATCGCCGTGCCCTGACCTTGCTCTCGCCCGCACAACCGCGGTTTGGCAGGCCCGCGTGATGGGGCGATGTGATACCAGTCGCCGACGCCGACTTCGGCATCGGACTGTGCGGCTACATCGGACGTAGCGAAGGTCGAGTTTACATATCGTGTCGACGGCGGCTGGGACAGGCCCCGCGACGTCGGCTCGCGCGGACAGCGCGGGCGTTCGGCCAATCCGATAACGTCCGCCGCCGCTGCGTGGCGGCGATTGACAGGCCCGATCCGCGGCCCTACGATCCGCGGTCTGGCGTTGAGGAGAATTTCGGACGCCCGGCTCCGACCGGGATCCATGACCACTGAAGCGAGGTTTTTTCTATGAAACGGCGCATCACCATCACACTTGCAGTCCTGGCCACCGTGTCGATGACGTCCCATCAGGCAGCGTCCGCGGGCGACGACAAGGCGAAGACCTCCGCCGGCAAGCCGAAGCTGGCGGACCGTGTCTATGTGAAGATGACCACGAGCAAGGGTGATATCGTCCTGGAGTTGAATCAGGAGAAGGCCCCGATCACGGTGAAGAACTTCCTGCGGTATGCAAACGAAAAGTTCTATGACGGGACGATTTTTCACCGTGTGATCAGCAATTTCATGATCCAAGGTGGCGGGTTTGACACGGGGATGAACAAGAAGAAGACGCACGAGGGCATCAAGAACGAATGGAAAAACAATCTGAAGAATACGCGTGGCACGATTGCGATGGCGCGTCTCGGAGGCCAGCCGGACTCCGCCTCTTCGCAGTTCTTCATCAATGTTGTGGACAACGGGGCACTCGACGTTGCGCGCGACGGCGCAGCCTACGCCGTGTTCGGACGAGTGGTCCAGGGTATGGACGTCGTCGATAAGATTCGGGCCGTGAAGACCAAACAGACAGGGCCCTACGGGAACGTGCCGGCCGAGGCCATTGTGATCAACAAAGTCACCCGGCTCAGCGACAAGGAGGCGAAGGCCATGAAGGAAGCCGCCGCAGCGCAATTGCAGGCAGCGAATCGGAAGACGCTCGACGCGGCCGCCGCATTTCTGAAGCAACAGGGCGTGGACGTCGGCAAGGCCGTGGTCAGCGACACGGGTCTTTGGTATGTCGACACCAAGGTCGGCGACGGCCCGACGCCGACGAAGTCCGACACGGCGGAGGTCCACTACACCGGCTGGCTCGCCAACGGCAGCAAGTTTGACTCCTCGCGCGACCGGGGACAGCCGTTTCCGGTGTCTTTGCGGGGCGGCGTGATTCAGGGCTGGCTCGAGGGCCTGGCGACCATGAAGGTCGGGGGCACGCGCTACCTGATCATCCCGCCAGAGCTGGGCTATGGCGCCCGCGGGAGCGGCCCCAGAATCCCGCCAAACTCGATTCTTGTCTTTGAAGTCGAGATGCTCCGGATCAAGTAGGCCCAGGCGTTTCGCCGCGACGACCCGGCCGGGACAGGGTCTCGGGCGGTTGAAGGTCGAGCGGTTGGTTGCTGCGGAAATAGCGCCGCAGGTCTCGAGGCAGGGATTCCGGCCGTGCGCACGCCGGCGGCGGCCGGTAGGTGTGCCAGAACAGGAGTCTGGCCTTGCGCAGGCCGCGGCGCTCGATGTAATCCATTGCGCCGGCCAGGGTCTTGGCGGTGTAGGTGCCGTCCAGTTCAATGCCTTCGGCGGCGCGCAGCTCGCGCGCCAGCCCGATCGATTCCTCCGTGAAATGCCCATAGCCCGCGCCCAGGGCCGTCGACACGACGACAAGCTCGGCCTTGTCGATTCGGAGGTCGGGCACCGTCTCGTCCAGCCGTTGCATCAGGCGGTGGGTGCGGCGGGCGAGGGCGGCCCAGCGTCCCGCCGTGCAATACCAGCGGTTGTAGGTCACGACGCCCACGAGCCGCGCGGTCAGGCCCGCCAGGCGGATGCCGACGGCCAGGCCCGCCGCCGTCCCGAGGCTGCCGAGCGGCACGAAGATCACGTCCGGATCGGGCAGGTCCCCGGCGTCGATCTGACGTCTCAACTCGAGTGCGGCATTGACGTGCCCGAGGCAGGCCGACGGCGACGTCCCTCCCGGCGGAATGATGCACAGCCGCCCGCCGCGGCGTGCCCGCAGCCACGCGGCCAGCAGCCTTGGTCCGACGGTGACGAGGTTCACGGGAACGAATCGCGTTCCGGTCGCCAGGCCCACCAGCAAATTGCGACGGACGTATTCGGCCGGCGGTTGCTTGAACACGACGGCGGTCGTGTCCATGCCGAGGTGCCGGGCATGCCACGCGGTCGTGCGGACATGATGACTGCCGGCCGCGCCAAAGGTGAGGATCGCCGTGGCTCCACACCGTCGGGCGTCGGCCAGGAGAAACTCCAACCCCCGGAGCTTGCTGCCTCCGCACTCGGGGTGGCTGCGGTCTTCGCGCTTGGCGTGCAGCGAGCCCAGACCGTGGGCCGCGGCAAACCGCGCCAGCGGCGTGACGGGCGTGGGCCATGTGCCGAGCGGCAGTCTCGGCACGGCGGCGGCTACGCGCGGAAACCGCTCAAACAGCGGAAACGGCGATTGCGCCGGGCCGGTCAGCATGACGCGATCAGGCCGGCCGCGACGCGCTCCGCCATTGCCGCGATGGGCATCGACGGCGGTCCGCCCGTCGGCGTCGGAAAGAGGCTTCCGTCAGATATATACAGACCGGGATGGCCAAACACCTCGCCTAACGGGTTTGTGACGCCGTCGTCCGGCGAATCGGCCAGCGCCGCGCCGCCGAGTGGATGGATCGTGACCGTGTGGCGGTTGGCGGGCAGGGGCGGCGGCATCAACAGGGTCGCACCGGCGGCCCGCGCGAGTTCGCGGAGCCGGCTCCGGCGCCGCCCGTCAAACCGGCGATCCGGCTTGCCGTCACAGGCGTAGGACAGGCTGCCGCGACGAGTCAGCCGCAGGATGCCGGGCGTGTCTTCAAAGCCCATGACGCCGAACGTCCAGACGCACCGCGACGGCGCGTCGTTGTTCGCCGTGCGAAACAGCCCCCGAGCGCGGAGGGCCGGTCCGAGCAGGCATCGGATCAGTCGGCCGAACACCGGCGACAGGCCGGTTTCCATCAGGTAAAGGCGGTCCTCCTTCCAGAGGTCGATCCACGCGGTGACCGGCGGCCCCGAGTCCGGCTCGACCGGCATCGCGGGGCCGACGAGGGCGGCGCCGAAATCGCCGTTCGTAAAGAATCGGCGTCCCAGCGAGGGGCTGAGGCCCGTGAGCGTGTGGTATCGATCGCGGCACGACAGAAGCAGCCGCACCGTGTTCAGGGTGCCCGCCGCGATCACCACGCGCCGGGCCGAGAGGCACACGGCACCGTCCCAGCCGTTGCGGCTCGCGGCCGGAATGCGCCGGACGTGCACGCGATAGCCCTCGCCCACGCGCTCGATCACCCGCACTTCATGCAGGGGCCGCACGTCCGCGCCATGCTGCTCGGCCTGTTGGAGATAGGTCCGGTCGAGCGTCCGCTTCGCCGCGGCCGGACCACCGCCCAGCCAGGCGACCACACCGCGCCGCCGCTCGTTGCGTGGCCGATGCGTGTCGGCCGGCCGGTGTCGTCGTCGACCGAGAAGATCGCGATGCTGTCGTGGCCGCGGTTCGAGCCGTAGACAAATCGGCCTGATCGGTGCACCTGAATCTCGGCGCTCGTGCTCGCGCCCGTGCAGTCGGCGGGCCGCGGCGGCATCAAT
>CAYQDV010000039.1:0-20361 GCA_964416295.1 uncultured Planctomycetaceae bacterium | reverse complement strand
GCCCATTCCGGCGACGGCCCTCGCCGCGTTCCGATCGATCCGCTGCACCGGTCCCCTCGTCGCCGGCATGGAATGACACAACGGCAGCGCCCCGACCCCGCACCTGCCGGGTTGGCAGTCGCAATCGCGCCGGAGCCGGCACACTGCAAAACGCTAACTCGCCTATATAAAGAATGTTACGGGCGCCATTCGCGGAACCTACCCGCGGCATGAGACTTGCTAGCCCTCCCGAGGGTCCCCGTCTGTTTCGACGGCGGGCCGCCATCGGAGCGAAACAATACTGGTTTGAGATTCGCCACTGTAGGAGGCTCATGTCCATGGGTGTCAAGCAACTGACTTTTGAAGAGGATGCGCGATCGGCCCTGCTGGCCGGCGTCGAAAAGCTCGCCGCCGCGGTCAAGTCCACGCTGGGGCCTCGCGGGCAAAACGCCATCATTGACAAGGGGTGGGGCGCCCCCAGCGTCACCAAGGACGGCGTCACCGTCGCCGAAGAAATCGAACTTGACGACAAATACGAAAACCTGGGCGCCCAATTGGTCAAGGAAGCCGCCAGCAAGACTTCCGACACCGCCGGAGACGGAACCACGACCGCGACCGTGCTGGCCGAAGCGATGTTCCGCGAGGGGCTCAAGAACGTGGCGGCCGGCGCCGACGCCATGGCCCTCTGCCGCGGCATCGACAAGGCCGTCCGGGCCGTCACCGGCGCCCTGACGGAAATGGCCAAGCCCGTCAAGGCTGACGCCCGCAACGTCGAGGATATCATCCGCGTCGCCAGCATCTCCGCCAACAACGATCGCGACGTGGGCAAGCGATTGGCCGAGTGCTTCAAGCAGGTCGGAAAGGACGGCGTCATCACCATCGAGGAGGGCAAGAGCCTGGACACGACCGTCGAGGTCGTCGAGGGCATGCAGTTCGATCGCGGCTTCCTCTCTCCCCACTTCGTAACCGATCCGGACACCATGGAGGTCGTGTTGGAAAAGGCGTTTGTCCTCATCTTCGAGGAGAAGATCTCCAGCGTAACCAAGCTCATTCCCCTGCTCGAAAAGGTCTCGAAGGCCAAGCGGCCGCTGCTCATCATCGCCGAGGACATCGAAGGCGAAGCCCTGGCGACGCTCGTTGTCAACAAGCTCCGCGGCATCCTCCAGGTCGCCGCCGTCAAGGCCCCCGGCTACGGTGACCGCCGCAAGGCCATGATGGAGGACATCGCCATCCTCACCGGCGGCAAGGCCATCTTCAAAGACCTCGGCATCGAGTTGGACGGCGTCACCATCGACGACATGGGCCAGATCAAGAAGGTCCGCATCGACTCGGACAACACCACCCTCATCGAAGGCGCCGGCTCGTCCAAGGCCATCACCGGCCGCATCGAGATGATCCGCAAAGAGATTGACAATACGACCAGCGACTACGACCGCGAAAAGCTGCAGGAACGCCTCGCCAAGCTGGCCGGAGGCGTCGCCGAGATCATGGTCGGGGCCGCGACCGAGTCGGAAATGAAGGAAAAGAAGGCCCGCTACGAAGACGCCCTCCATGCAACCCGCGCCGCCATCGAAGAAGGCTACGTCCCCGGCGGCGGCGTCGCCCTCGTCCGCGCCCGCGCCGCGCTCGACAAGGTCCGTGGGACCGGTCCGGACGAAAAGACCGGCGTGGAGATCGTGCGAAACACCCTCGTCAACCCACTGAGGGCCATCGCCGAAAACGCGGGTGTCGAACCCGGCGTTGCCCTTCACAAGGTCGAAGGCAAGACCGGCAGCTTCGGCTTCAATGCCATGACCGGCGAGTACGGCGACCTCGTCCATGACGGGGTGATCGACCCGACCAAGGTCGTCCGAACGGCCCTCCAGAACGCCGCGAGCGTGGCCCGTATCCTGCTCTCCACCAACTGCTGCATCACGGAAAAACCCTCCGACGACGAACCGGCCGCCCCGGGCATGGACGAAATGGGTGGCATGGGCGGTGGCATGGGTGGCATGGGCGGTGGCATGGGTGGCATGGGCGGCATGGGCGGCATGGGCGGCATGGGCGGCATGATGTAGCCCCCTCGGGGTGCAGTCTGATCGAAGGTATCGCGGGTGCAATCCGCTTGACGACAGAACAGGAGAACGAAGGCATGGCACGAATCAAGATCAATCCACTCGACGACCGGCTCGTCGTCGAGCAACGCGAAGCCGAGGAAATGACCGCCGGCGGAATCGTCTTGCCCGAGCAAGCCAAGGAAAAACCCCAGCGCGGCACGGTCGCGGCTGTCGGGCCAGGCAAGCTCCTCGATTCAGGCAATCGCGGACCCCTGTCCGTCAAGGTCGGCGACGACGTCTTCTATGCCAAGTACGCGGGAACGGACATCGAAGTCAGCAGCACGAAATACACGGTGCTGCGCGAAAACGACGTTCTCGCCATTATCGAAAACTGATCAAGCAAGGGGGCCGCAGCGCCCGGAGGCCAACGCCAACCTCGGCTTGGCCGTGCCGAACGCGGGGCGAATTGCCCGGAAAGAGTTTGGGATTCGACGACGGCCCCACGGCCGGCGACCGACAAGAACAGGATTACAACTCATGGCTGTCAAGCAAATGCTGTTTCAGGAAAACGCCCGAGAGGGCACCCTGACCGGACTGACCAAGCTGGCGGCGGCCGTCAAGGTCACGCTGGGCCCCACCGGCCGAAACGTCCTCTTGGACAAATCGTGGGGCGCCCCCCGTGTGACCAAGGACGGCGTGTCGGTGTCCAAGGAGATCGAGCTGCCCCAGCCGTTCGAAAACATGGGCGCCAAGATGGTCAACGAGGTGGCCAATAAGACTTCCGATGTCGCCGGGGACGGAACGACCACCGCCGTCGTTCTGGCCGAGGCGATCTTCCGAGAAGGTCTCAAGATCGTCACGGCCGGAGCCAATTCGACGCTGCTCAAACGGGGCATCGATCGGGCCATCAAGGTCGCCAGCGACCAGATCGACCAGATGTCGATCAAGGTCAAAGGCTCGGAAGACATCGTCAAGGTTGGCACGATCAGCGCCAACGGCGATGCCACCATCGGAAAACTGCTCGCCGAGGCGATGGAGGCCGTCGGAAGAGACGGCGTCGTCACCGTCGAGGAGGGAAAGAGTCTCGACATGGAGAAGGAAGTCGTCGAGGGAATGCAGTTCGACAAGGGCTTCATCTCGCCTTACTTCATCACCGACGTCAATGAAATGGAGTGCGTGCTCGAAGACGCCTATATTCTCATCTTCGAAAAAAAGATCAGTTCCGTCAGAGACTTCGTTCCGTTGTTGGAAAAGATCGTCAACGTCGGCAAGCCTCTGCTCGTCATCGCCGAAGACATCGAGGGTGAAGCCCTCGCGGCCATCGTCGTGAATCGGCTCCGCGGCATCATCCAGTGTTGTGCCGTCAAGGCGCCCGGCTTCGGCGACCGGCGTAAGGCCATGCTCGGCGACATCGCCGTCGTGACTGCCGGTGAGTTCATTAGCGACGACCTCGGCCTCAAGCTCGAGAGCGTCGAGCTCAATCAGCTCGGCCGGGCAAAGAAGATCGTGGTCGAAAAGGAGCGGACTACGATCATCAACGGTGCCGGCAAGAAGACCGACATCAACACCCGCGCCGACCGCATTCGCGCCCAGATTGAGAAAACCACGAGCGACTACGACCGCGAGAAGCTCCAGGAACGCCTGGCCAAGCTCACCGGCGGTGTGGCCGTGCTCCGCGTCGGCGGCGCCACGGAAACCGAGGTCAAGGAACGTAAAGACCTGGTCGACGATGCCTTTCACGCCACCCGCGCGGCCGTCGAAGCCGGCGTCGTCTGCGGCGGCGGCGTCGCCCTGCTCCGCTGCATCGCACCGATCGAAGCCGATGCCGCCAAGGCCAGGGGCGACGAACGCACCGGCATGAATATCGTCGCCAAGGCCCTGCAGGCTCCCACCCGCCAGATTGCCGTCAACGCCGGCAAGGACGGCGGCGTCATCGTCGACCAGATACTCGAGAAGAACGGAAACTTCGGCTATGACGCTCGAAACGACGAGTTGTGCGATCTCGTCAAGTCCGGCATCATCGATCCGGCGAAGGTCGTCCGGACGGCCCTCCAGAACGCCGCAAGCGTCGCCGGGTTGCTCCTGACCACCAACGTGATGATCACCGAACTCAAGAAAGACAAGGACGACTCAAAGTTCATCCCCGGCGTCGTCCGATAGAGATAAAGAGGTCGACTTTCGCGGCGGGACGGAGCTGGGCTCCGTCCCGCTTGCCGTATGCGAGGACAGCGGAACGGCGATGACGGTGGCACAACAACGAGACTACTACGAAGTCCTCGGCGTGAACCGGAGCGCCTCACCCGAGGAAATCAAACGCGCCTATCGTCAGGCCGCGATGAAGTACCATCCCGATCGCTCCGACGGCCCCGACGCCGAGGAGAAGTTCAAGGAGGCCGCCGAGGCATACGAAGTCCTCTCCGACCCCGAGAAGCGCGGCCGGTATGACCGCTTCGGGCACGCCGGCCTGAGCGGGACCGCCGGCCACGACTTTTCCCGAATGCGTCCCGACGACATCTTCAGCATCTTCGGCGACCTCTTCGGAAGCGCGTTCGGCGGCATGGGCGGCCGCGTGCCGCGCGGCGTCGATTTGCAGACGGAAGTCGTTCTCGAACTCGCCGACGTCGCCCGCGACAGCGAACACTCCATCGAATTCCTCCGCAACGACTTCTGCGACCGCTGCGCCGGCAAGGGGGCGGAGCCCGGCACCAAAACGCGGAGCTGCGGTACCTGCGGCGGCTACGGTCAGGTGGAACGGACCAGCGGAATCGGCTTCTTCAGCACGCGCGTCGTCACCCACTGTCCCGAGTGCCGAGGCTCCGGCTCCGTCTCCTCCCATCCGTGCCGAAACTGCCGCGGAACCGGGCGAGCGAAAAAACGCCGCGTCGTCAACGTCAAGATTCCCGCCGGCGTCCACGACGGGCAGAGCGTCCGCCTTCGCGGAGAAGGCGAACCGGGCGAGAACGGCAGCGAACGCGGCGACCTGCACTGCCGGGTCCGCATCAACTCCCACCCCTTCCTCCAACGTCACGGCAACGACCTGCTCTGCGAGCTGCCCATCAGCTTCACGCAGGCCTCCCTCGGAACCGTCGTCGAAGTGCCCACGCTGAAAGGCAAGGCCGACGTCACGATCCCGGCCGGAATCCAGCACGGAGAAATGCTCCGGTTGTCAAAAATGGGGCTGCCCGACATCCGCACCGGCCGCACGGGTGATCAGGTCGTCCGTGCCTTGATCGAGATTCCACGGCGGCTGAACGAAACCCAACGCGACCTTCTCCGCCGATTCGCCGAAACCGAGGACAAGCGCGTCTTGCCGACCAGCAAGGGCTTCTTCGAGAAAGTCCGGGATTTTCTCACGAATATCGGGGAGGATTGACCACTCGTGGCCAGGGACGATTCCAAGTCGCATCCGGCGGACACGCCCGACGAAGCGATCGATTCGACCGGAGCCAACGGCCGGAAGAAGACGATTGCGATCGCGGGCGAGGAGGATGTGGCCCGCTACGGCCGGTCGCTCGACGGTGCCTCCGAGAACGGGCCGGAAGCCGAACACGCATCAGACGTCGACCCGCTGGCGAAGCTCCGCGCCGAGCGCGACGCCTACAAGGACAAATACCTTCGCGCACAGGCGGAGTGCGCCAACATCTCCCGGCGCCTCCATCAGCAGCACGCCGAATCCTTGAAGCTCGGCGGCATGGACCTGGCCCGAGAGCTGCTCTGCGTGCTCGACAACCTCGAGCGCACGCTCGACAACGTCGACGCCTCCAGGCAGGACGATCCCATCGTCGCCGGCGTCAGGCTGATCGCGGACAGCCTGTCGAAAACCCTTCACGAGCACGGCGTCGAACCCATCGTTGCCCTGAATCAGCCGTTCGATCCGGCGCTCCATCAGGCCATGATGCAGGACTTCCGCTCCGACGCCCCGCCCGGCACCGTGACGATTGAACTGGAACGCGGCTACACCATGCACGATCGCGTCCTGCGCCCCGCCAAGGTCGCCGTGCGCGCCGAACCACCGAAGTCGGATGAAGTCGGTAACACCGAGAGCGATAGCAGCGAGTGATGTTTTTCCAACCTGCCGTCATGACACAGAATGCTCGCGGCAGACCGGGTGTTGATACCAGTTGGTGACGGAAGAACCATGCCGACCTACGAATACCAGTGCAAGGAATGCGGAGCCACGTTCGACATCTTCCAGTCGATCAAGGCCGCGCCGCTTCGGAAGGCGCAATGCGCCAACTGCGACGGCCTCCGCCCCGTCCGGCGCCTGATCGGAACCGGCGGCGGCGTCATCTTCAAAGGCTCCGGCTTCTACCAGACCGACTACCGAAGCGAGAGCTACAAGCAGGCGGCCAAGGCCGAAAAAGAGGCCAAAGGCAAGACCGTCGCGAGTAAGGATGGCACGAAGGGCGACGGTTCCAAGGCTGGCGAATCCACCTCCACGTCCTCGGGAAAGCCCAAGCCCGACGGAAGCAGCAAGACGTCCGAGTAAGACACCACCGCGGCCAAACGCCAAATCCTGGCCCGATGCCCGAGCACGCCACACGAACCGGACGGGATGACATCGGCAGGTTCTGCGCATCTCGCCATGCTGCATTGTAGAAAAGAACAGAGCGAGCGAGACACGAGGAGCGAGGTTTGCCCCTTGCCGGGCCTTTGTGACCTCCTATAATTGCTGCGTTCATCGTGATTCCCGTCCGCGTGCGCGCTCCGACGGCGGAGCGGACTTGGACGGACTTAGACCGTCACGATCAGGCGCCGATGCCCCGGCGCGTTCGGGAGGATCATCGAATGTCGGAAGGCGAACAGACGCTGCGCCGCATCGACTGGTCGGAGTGCTTCGCATTCACCCGCCTGTTTCGGGCGTTTCGCATTGCCGTGCAGCCCACGAAACTTGGCTTGGCGCTGTGTGGCCTCATCGCGACCTTCATCGTCGGCCGGGGGCTGGATAACGTTTCGATGTCGCAGAGCCGGCCCGCTGCCGTGTTCGACGCGTCCGGGCAAGTCTTGCAGTCGGAACTCGACGTCTTCATTGCTGCCGCCAGCGGGGACCGCACCGCAGCGACTTCGAAATGGATCGAGAGCCTGGGAAAACCGGAGGACGTCCACCGCGTCGGTGTGTTCAGTGTGCTCATTCGACAGGGGCGGGTGCTGGCCAGCACCGGCACCGACGCGCTGCTCGCCGCCGACTGTCCCCGAGCGATCAACGTGGCATCGACAGCCCTGCTGACCAAAGCGTGGCTCATCCGCATGCATCCCCTCTACGCCCTGTTTCTGTCCGTGGCGGTACTGGCAATCTGGGGGTTGTTCGGTGGCGCCATCTGTCGGGCCGCGGCGCTCCAGACCGCACGAGACGAAGTCGCCGGTCCCCGGGATGCCATCGCCTTCGCCAGGAATCGCTTCTGGAGCTTCGTCTTCGCGCCGATTCTGCCGTCATTGATCCTCCTCGTCGCCGGGGCGCTGCTGTGGCTTGGGGGGTGGATCGGGGCGATTCCAGCGGTGGGCGACATCGCAGTCGGCCTGCTCTTCTTCCTGGCTCTGATCGCCGGGTTCGGCATGGCGTTCGTGTTCATCGGCGCCATCGCCGGTGGCGCACTGATGTTCCCCACTATCGCCGCCGAAGGCTCGGACGCGGGCGACGCCCTCGCGCGGTCGTTCAGCTATGTCTACGGCCGGCCTTGGCGAACGGGCTTTTACTACGTCGTCTCTCTCGCCTATGGGATGCTCTGCTTTCTCTTCGTCAAGTGGGTCGCGAGGATCATGCTCGTGCTCGTGCACCTCTTCGTCGGAGCCTCCATGAACTTTGGCAGCGCCGTCGTCACGACCGAAGGCGGCGCCGCCCGGTCCGCCCCCGACAAGCTCACTGCCATCTGGCAGGCCCCCACCCTGACGCCCGACACGCCCTTCTGGGGCAGCTTCAACCACATCAATCTGGCCGGCACAAGCTGGCTCGCGCAGGTCTTCATCAAGGGCTGGATCTATCTCGTCGCGGCCCTGGTCGCCGCCTTCATGGTGAGCTTTGCCTACTCCGCGTCTACACTGATCTACTTCCTGTTGCGCCGAGAGGTCGATGCGACAGACTTGGAAGACGTCTATATCGAAGACTACGATGCCGAGTCGACGGCGCCGGCCCCGAGCACAAGCCCAGACGCCCCTCCCGACACCGGCGATACATCGCTTCCCGTGGTCGGCCAGTAGCCGTCCGGTGCCGCACAAACCGGAGCAGCCCGATTCCGGACGCACGCGCGATTGACCCTTCGCGCTCGCGACCGTTAGAATAGACAAGCCTCGCCGTGGAGTGAAACCCATGCGTATCATCGCCTGCCGGCTGGGCGGCCTCGGTCTGCTCATCCTTGTCATGCTCAGCCTCGGATGCGTCGAGTTCTTCGGCCTCCTCGGACCGAACGGTCTGTTCCCTCCATCGAGCTCCGGTACGCCCTCCGTCGGAGGCCTCAATCCCGGTGGGTCCGACACGACCGTCTCCAACCCCGGCGGAAGCATCCCCACGACCACGCAGCCCGCCGCCGTCCCCGGTCCCCTCTTCCGCGTCAGCCTGATCGACCCGCTGCTGGAACAAACCGCCGGTGTCACGGTCGTCCGTTCCGCCGACATGAACGGAGACGGCCTGACCGACTTCGTCTCCGCCTCCAAAGAGTCTCAACCGGTCCAACTTCACCTGCGAAATGCGACGGACCTGGACTACACGACGATTTCCGTCGGCGGTGGGGCACCCATCGCACGAACGACTGACCTGGAAATCGCCGATTTCGATGGAGACGGGAACCTCGACATCGCCGTCCTCGTCAATGACACGGGCTTCACGCCGGTGGCGGGCGCCACCATCCGTGGGGCAGTCGTCCTCCTCTTCGCTCCCTCTGATCCGGCCAATGCCCTCTCGTGGGTACAAGCCACCCTGTCCCCGACTTTTGTGCTCCCCGAGGACGCCACCTCGATGACCGACTTCGCCATCGCCGACTACGACGGCGTCAACGGCCCGGACGTCGTCCTCATGTCAAATGAAATCAACAACGTCAGGAACGTCTATATTTACCCCAACCCCGGCGGAGCCAACGCCCGCAATGGAACCATGTGGAACCAGTTCCTCGTCGAAGCCGACGCCGTCGTCGGGCAGGCCATTGAGCGCACCGACATCGACGGTGACGGAGACATGGACCTCATCGCCGCCTTCCCCACGGCCAAGAGCTTCAATGTTCGTTGGATGCAGAACCCCCTCGTCGAATCCGGCACGGCCGCCGTCACCGCCGGTGCCTGGGTCCGTCATTTCGTCGGACAGCAGGATGGCGGAGCCAACTTCCTCCACATCGGCGACATCGACGGCGACGGCGACGGCGACGTCGCGGTGGGCGACACGGCCTTGGGCCTCGTGCAGTGGTTTGAGAATCCCGGCTCGCCGAACGTCCAGGCACAGAGATTCCCGTGGCAGGTCTTCAATCTTCTCCAGTTGCAGAGCGGCTTCACGCTCAGCCAGATTCAACTTGTCGACCTGGACCTGAACGGAACGCTCGATCTCTTCGTCACGGCCAGCGGGAATATCGTCGGCGCCGAGCGCGGCACCGAGTTGCGCGACTTCTGGACGCCCTTCAACATACTCTCCACCGATCCGCCCGCGACCATCGGCATCTCCGCGTTCGCCGACGTCAACGCCGACGGCCTGCTCGATATCATCGCGCCGCTGGACCGCGCCGGCCTCACGCAGGACCAGATCGTCGTCTTCACCCGCCAGACACCCTGAGGGCGACCCAGCGGACCGAGCTTCCGGACGCGGCTCAGACGACGGCGTCGCCAACGCGGGGCGGGTCAAACGCGGTCGCTGCGCCCACCCCACGCTCACCGACGTCTGCATCGGCGGACGACGCTCGGACGCAAAGGCGCCCTGAAACCAACACTTCGACCGGCCGCATTCCGGCTCGAGCCTCCACGAGCAAGCGGACCACCCAATCCGCGATGCGCTGGATGCTCACCTCGTAGGACGTGACGCCCAGCGCACGCGAAGTGGGGTCGCCGGGCTCGACCACACCGCCGACAAAAATCCGCCCGGACTGACGGGCTTCCGCCACAACCCTGTCGCCGACAACACGGCGCATCGCGCCACTCCCAACGCAAACGACGCCGGTCCGCACGCCTGCCTCGCCCGATCGACACAAGCGATTTCGCAGATCCAGAAGATCATCCGAGGCCGCCCAACACGCCCCACCGTTCAGCACGACCCGCGTCAGGCACGCACTCCGTCGCGAACTCGAGGCTTGGCAACCGATGATCACATCGTCGATCTCACGTCGCCCGGCGGCCGAATGCACCACCATCAACGCCTCGCAGCCGAGTTGAAACGCATACTCCGCCAGACGGAAGCCGGCATCGCCATAGTCCGGAACAACGGCGTGCGCCTTGGCAGACTGTGAGCACGCCCCGAGAAGTACGACCGGGACCTGACGCCGGTGCGCCTCCGCCAGACACCGATCGCTCAAATCGCCCGCGCCGCCCGCAAGCGGATCGTTCGGATAGCAGATCAGGCCTGCCAAGTCACGGCGATTCGCCGCACCGCCGGCGGCAAACGGACGCGACTCGGAGCCGTTGGCGGTCTGGGGAGTCCGCTCCAGGATGTGCCCCGTCTCGGCCAACTTGCGACGGACCGCCTCCGGAAGCACGTCGCGGCACGAACCCCGGGTTGTCTCACGCGACAGGAATCGATAGACCTTGGATGAGACCCCACCCGGAAGCGCGCCGCCGTTTCGGGCCACAAACGTGCCCCGGCCGATGTGCCGTACGAGAAGTCCCTCGCTGCACAGGTCCGACAGCGCCTTGTTCACCGTCTTGGCGTTCGCCTCGAACAAGCGGCCAAGCGTGCGCTCACCCGGCAGACGGTCGCGGTATTCGCCGGACTCGATCGACTGGCGAATGGCCTCGCGCAATCGCTGGAACTTGTAGCTTAGGTGATGCTCGCCGCGCGCGGCACGGCCTCCCTCAGTGATGCTCTTGGACGTAGACATGGATTACAGGACTCCTGCTCTGCCGCGAGGCACGTTCTTGTCGATTCGTGTGCCAGGCAATGCCGCCCACAGCGCCGCGTGCCGTTCGCACTGGAATGCGAGCGGTCGGCTCATCGCTGTTCGCCGGCCCAGGAGTCCGTCGGTTGAGAACCGGATGTGTCGGTCACCCGCCGAGACGCGCCAAGCCATCCCGTCGGGGGCGTGAGGAGACCTATCCGGGGCGGTCGATCCTTCCCGAGGAAGGGACCGCTCCGCCACTTGGGATTATTGCGCACTCCAAGCGTCAGTCAAGTTTTCTTTTGGTCGACGTGCCGATTCGACCGGCAGGCTTTCGGTGATCCGCCGTGCGCCGCGGCGGAATGAGGTCTCTATCGAGCACTCCCCGCATCGCCGATTCTCGATCGGCAGGGGCGGATAGAAGAACACGCGGCACGAGCGATTATCGGCCTGTCCGGCGCGGCCGGCGCCGTCCCTTAGACCTCGCGCGGCTCTACGCCCAGGCCCGGCGACACACCCAATCTCAACCGGCCCGCCGCGCCTCCAAGCCCGGCGAACGGATCGTCTTCCAGAAGCAGATGCCCGTCGAGATCAAGCCAATCCACCAGCGGCGCAAGCTGTGCGGCCGCGGCTACGCCGAGAGAACTCTCGATCATGCATCCGAGCATGACCCGCAAGCCGAAACGGCGAGCGAGCCGTATCATGCGAAGGGCCTCGTGAATGCCCCCGCACTTGCTGAGCTTGATGTTGATGCCGTCCACGCAACCGGACAGCGCCTCGACGTCGGACGGCCGGACGCAGCTCTCATCGGCGATGATGGGCACAACGGCCGCCTCCTTCAAACGCCGCAGGCCGTCGATATCCTCACGCGGCACAGGCTGCTCCAACAGCTCGACGCCAAACGAAGCCAGCATCGGCAAACGCGCCAACGCCGCCTCCGCAGTCCAGGCCGTGTTGGCGTCCACGCGAACGATCTTGTCCGGCGCGAGACGCCGGATAATGGACAGATTCTCCTCATCGCGTTCGGAGCCGACCTTGATCTTGAGAATCGGGTAGGCCCCTGCAGCCCGAACCTTGTCCGCCAGCGCATCCGGTTCGTCCATGCCGATCGTAAACGATGTCAGCGGAGCTCCGGCGGGATCGAGACCAAGCCATCGGAGTGCCGAGATTCCGAGCTTCCTACCGGTCCAATCGTGCAACGCGGCATCCACCGCCGCGACGGTGGCCCGTTGACCATCGAATGTCGCCAGGAGGTCGCAAATGATCGCCTCGATATCGAGTCGGCTGCGGGCGAGCGACTCCGACATTCGACGCAGCGCCGACTCGGCCGATGCCAGCGACTGCCCGTAGGTATCCGCCGGAACGGCTTCGCCACAGCCGACCGTTCCGTCGTGCTCCATGCGAACGCAGATCGTCTCCTTTTGTGTGCGATAGGCCGTCGCCGTTCGAAACGGATCGGCGAGCGTCAGCGCCATTCGTGACCACGTCCATTGCATCGTCCGGCATAACAACCCCTGCCGGACCTGACGGCAAGGCGGTTTTCGTCGGCTCGTCTGGACCGCGCGTCTCCCGGCACGCGAACGCAGCCGCCGGACGCGGGATCGCTGGCGCAGACATCGCTTAACCCCTTAAATATAATATAGTTATGGAATACGCTCCCGGAGACCCTCCGACCACTGGCGGGCAGACGTCACCTTGTATATGCTGGCCATTCAGATAGGCTGCGGGACATGGGGCTGTCGGATACAAACCGGCTCCCCTTGCCGCGCGCAATGTGCTAAGATACTCCGCTTGCCGTCTCGACCGAGTCGCCGGACGGCGCCGCGGGTGCGTCCGTGCCGCGGGGTTGCGGACGCGACTGATTGACGGGAGTCGTAATGTCATTGTTACCTGTTAGCCTCATCGGTACTGGAAGCTTTCTACCCGGTCCCCCCATCCCGAGCGACCGGGTGGAGAACGTCCTCGGACCGTTGGACGACGCCCCACCCAAGGTGAAGAGCTTCGTCGAGAACCTCGGCCAGAAGATGCTTGAGCGTGGAGGCATCGAATCGCGTCACTTCGCCGTCGACCCTGAAACGAGGGATATGACGCACAATTTCAGCAGCCTCGCGGAAAGGGCTTCCCGAAGCGCCCTCGAAATGGCCGGCCTCGAACCGCAACAGATCGACCTGCTGGTCATCTCCTGTCCCACCTACGACCAGAGCACGCCGCCCACCAGTGCGCTCCTCCAGGAGCTTCTCGGCGTCCAGGACTGCGCCGAGATCGAGATTCACTCCAACTGCACCGGCGTCGGCAAAGGAATGCAAGTGGCCTACGATGCGCTGCGCTCCGGACGATACCGAAACGCCTTGGTCGCCTATAGCCAGCTCTCGTCGCTCTACCTGCGAAACTGCTACTTCAACCAGCCGCGGATGGACAAGGTCCACGCGGCCCTGCGGTGGATTCTCGCCGACGGAGCCGGCGCTGCGGTCCTTCAGGCCTGCCAGAACGGCACACCGCATCACGAAATCGTCGGAACCTTCGTCGAGTCCGTCGGTGCCGGCCGGCCGGCCGGGATGACTTCCGGCGGAGGCGCGACCGACCTGATGAAGACGTCTCTGCAATTGCCCGGCATGTACGCAACCGGGTCGCACCATCTGTGGCAGGACTTTTCCGCCGTCAACGACAACGCCGCGCCCCTCCTGCTCCAAGGATTGGTGCGGTTCACCGAACAACTCAAGATCGATCCGGGAACCGTCGATCACTATGTCGTGTCGATCCCGACTTGGCAGCTCTACGAAGACCACATCCCGGCCTTCCTCGATCGGCTCAGCATCACGCGGGACAAGATCAAGTTCCGAAGCGACAAGATCGGTTACTGCGGCGGTGCTTCCACCTTGATTCACTTGGACGAAATGGCTCGTGACGGCGAGATCAAAGCCGGCGATCTCGCGATCGTCCATGCCGTCGAATCGAGCAAGTGGATGACCGCCGGCTTCGCAGTTCGATGGTAGCCAACCGGAATCCTTCAGCACCACGACCGGCGTGGCTGGCCTGCAAGATGGTCGCCTACGCCGCGTCTTTCCTCGCCGTCATCCTGGTTGCCGTCCCCTACGGCTTCCATCACGCGGGGCACAGTCTGCTGCCCGACGCGGTTCACGCATGGCTCGCACCCGGCAGCGCGCAGCGGGTCCTCGGCGGGGCAATCTTCTTGGCGGCACTCGCCGGCTACCTCATCAGCGCTCTCTGGCTCGTCATCGTCGGAAAGGGGCCGTTCGTCGAATTCGATCCCCCGACCGAATTCGTGGCCACCGGCCCCTACCGCTGGATGCGCAATCCGGTCGCCGCCTGCCTCGTCGTCGCCGTCCTCGGCGAGGCCGTCTGCCTCGGCTCCGCGGGAATCTTCGCGCTCTTCCTGTTGGGCATCCCCCTGGCGCATTGCCAGGTGATCTTCGTTGAAGAACCCCGGCTCCGGAATCGATTCGGCGGGGGATACATCGACTACTGTCGCCGTGTGCCGCGATGGCTCCCAAGACGCCCCCGAACCGACGCCGCCTCCGCAGCGAATCCGTCGACCGGCAGTGGAGCGGCCGCAATCGATCATTCATGAAGACGCTCGTCACCGGCGGAACCGGATTCGTCGGAAGCCATCTCATCGAACACCTCCACGCCGGCGGAGACCAGGTCCGCGCCCTCGTCCGGCCCGGCAGCAACGCGGACTTCGCGCGGTCCCTGGGCGCCGACGTCGTCACCGGAGACCTCGACGATCGCGACTCGCTCGATGCGGCCTGTGCCGGTTGCGACGTGGTCTATCACGCCGCGGCCAAGGTCGAGATCGTCGGGCGTGAAGACGAGTTCCAGCGAACGACCGTCGGTGGCACCGAGCGACTCGTCGAGGCCGCCCACGCCGCCGGCATCCGGCGCTTCGTCTATGTGAGTTCGTGCGGCATCTATCATCCGCGCCTCCTTTCATCCGGACGCGTGATCGACGAGTCTACCCCGACACCCGAGCCACCACGATGGTTTCGATATGGACGCGCGAAGTTCCGGGCCGAAAACGTCGTCCGCCGGCGCGTCCGTCCACCGAGCGAGTGGGTCATCGTTCGATTGGGCTATCTTTACGGCCCGCGAAATCGAACGATGAAGACCTATCTCGATGTGCTCTTCCGAAACAACATCATGATGATCATCGGCGACGGCAGCAACGAAATGGCGCTGATCGACGTCGGTGACGCCGTCCGGGCCGTCGCCCTCGCCGGCCGCTGTCCGGACGCCGCCGGCAAAGTCCTGATCGCCAGCGCCGACGAACACGTCACCCAGCGTCAATATTTCGACGCCCTCGCAGACGGCTTCGGCGTCCCCAGAATCGAACGCTCGATCCCCTATCGCATCGCGTATCTGTTCGGCTGGCTCGGGGAATATATCGCCGTCGGGCCACGCCGGTCACTCGTTCGGCGCTCCGCTGTGGTGCTGACCGGCCTGCCCCAGCGCCTCCGTTGCGACAACACCCGCCGACTGCTCGGCTGGAAACCACAGGTCCGCTTCGCCGACGGCATCCGCCGGGCCTTTGACTGGTACCGCTCGGAATACGGCGACGCCGGTCTCCCCGCCCTCACAGAGAACCGCTGACAAACGCTTCGACGGAACCCCACGGCCACTGCGATCGCCAGGCCGGCTCACGCGAGCCGGGGGCATGGCGTCTTCAGGATTGGTGCATTTTTTCGATGAGGATCCGGGCGGTCTCCGGTCGCATGATTCGAGGGTCCGGCATCTCGCCGGTCTGGAGTTGCTCGCGGACCTTCCGCCCGCTGATAAACACCGGCTTCTCGTCCGGATGGTTGTCCATCAGGTCGACGCGCCCCATCGACTCGTAAAACGCCGCGAAACCGACCTTCACCGGACGGATGTGCAGTTCACCCGGCAAACGATCGAAGATGCGCTGGGCGTCCAGCCCGTCCCAGATATCCGTGCCGTCGTCGTACGGGGCGTCGGCATGTTTGCGACCGATGATGATGTCGGTGAATCCGAAGTTCTGGCGATAGATCCCGTGCATCACGGCTTCCTTCGGACCGGCATAAAACATCTTGATGTCCAACCCGAGCAACAGGACGCGATCGTGCAGCGTGTGCGGCTTCGAGGCCCACAGCGAGTCGTCCTTGTCGCCCTCGCCAAGATGACGGTGGTCGATCAGGGCCTGATATGTCTGCATGCGTGTGGCGGCGTCGACGTCGTCCGACTTCGTCTCACCGATCAGCGGATTCAGCACCGCACCCGCCGTGTCGCACTCGCGCACGAGCGTCTCGAACCCATACACAAGGGCATACTCGTGGGCTCGGTGCAACGGGTTGCGCGTCTGGAAGGCCACGACCCGCGTCCAGCCCTTCTCGGCAAATAACTTCCGCGTCTCCGACGGCCGCAGAACGTGTTGGCCGTAGGCCGGATGCTTTGGTTGCGGCAGCACCTCGACCTCGCCGCCGAGCAGCATCTCACGCGAATCGCCCATCACCATTCGACCGCCCGGATGGTCCGTACGATCTGTCTGATAGACGCTCTTGAGGTACCGCTGCTTTTCGTAGGGAAAGATGTCGCCGATGCGAAGCGTGCCGACAAGCCTGCCGGCGCTGTTCTCCAGTCGCACCACCTGCCCGACCGTCAGCGCAGAGGCCTGATCCTTTCCGATGGGAAAGGAAATCGGTATCGTCCATGCATAGTCCTTCCCGTCGCGTCGCAGCACGCCCTCGTCCAGGCTGCGCCGCCAGCCCTCACCGTTCATGGGGCCGGTGAGCGGACTCAGCCCGCCGTCGCCAAAGCGATACAGGCTCGAGAGATCGGAATCCTCGACCGCCACAGCCGTCAACGACGCCGCTTCTCGCTCGAACTCCGCAATGCAATCGGACGGAACCGTGCGATCGACCGGGGCGTCCAGCCCACCGTGAACCGGAATCAGGTCTGCCATCTTCGGAGCTTCCCTCTGTGAGTCACGAGACAACGCCGGTCGGGCACGGCCGTCACCGCAGCCGCGCATCATCGGACCGCCAGCGCGCCACCCATTGGAACGCTTCAACGACAGCCTGTAAAGCACAAGGCGATACACATTCGCCCCGAGCAACGCGGATCCTCGCGTCGCTCAGTTCGATTTCGGCGCGGTGCCGGTCGGACCGGACGCCTCCGGCTCATCGTCCGCCGTCGCCTTCTTTCTCGCCCCCGGCGACTTGTAGTTCTGTACGGAGTGGGTCAGCCAGCGCTTGCCGTCGAAGGTGGACGACGACGCCGTCGACTGGAAAAAGTCCATCTTGCCGACCACGGGCGCCAGCTTGCCGAGAATGGGCGGCAGGCTCGACAGGAACGACCGAACCTCTTCCGGAGCGCCCTGGGCGAACATCCCGGCCATCCCGAGTCCCATCGTCAGGCCGCCGACCACTGCCTGAAGCTCTTCGGCTTTTTTGCTTTCGTCCGTGAAGCTGACCGAATCCGCTCTTCCCGACGAGGGAACCAGCCCCTCCGTCTTGAATCGCCGGTTGGACGTGATCCGCGGATGGTCGCCACGGCCGGTCTCCAGGCACGTCGTAACCGCACCGGACGAGGAGCCGAGGATCAGGTGGCCCTCCGCGCACCCCCAGACCGGTGGCGACATTCCGCCGCCCATCATCATCATCATCGGGTGCATGATTTGCGTGAAGCCCTTCCGGCCCGCAACGGTGACCGGCGTCAACATCAAGCCCCCCTGCTGGCCGAGCGACTCATTGATTCGACCGATCAGCCGCTGCACCTGAGATCGCGCCTTGTCTTCATCGGTCACCTTCAGCATCATGACCCAATCCTTGCCAGCGCCATACGTCAAATAGGGACCATCGAGGAGTCCCAGAATGTCCTTCTCGATATCCAAGTCCCAGTCCTTCTGAAGATCCGCCCAGTCGGCCAGACCCTCTTCGGATTCCGGAACGTTCTTGCGCACAAACGTCAGGATGTAGCGATACAACGCCGTCCATTCGATGCCCACCGAACAACTGAACGACGTCGCCTCCTTCGGCACGAACCGGTCAAAGTCCGACACGCTCTTTCCGTTGACGAGCGCCTTGTACAGCCCGCTCTCGGTCGCGTCGCGGGTCAGGATCGTCGATGTGTCGCTGAAGGCCCGGTACCCCTCGGTCCACTCCACGGTCGCACAGTACTCCGCGATCGTCAGGTCGCGCAGCAGTTTGGACACCATCGCCAACCAGGGCGCGGCGTTCGGATCTTCCTGGCTCTCTCCGGCAATGGCCTTCACCATGCTGCCGAATCCGTCCATCATGGCGCGGATGTCGAAAAAGACAAGTGAATCCTCCGCTTCCGGAAGATCCTTGAACGCCGTCTTGAAACGATTCGTCTCGATCAGGGCCTCGCCCTTCGCTTTCCCCTCGAGAAGCCCCGTGCACTCCCGGACGAGACGGTCGCCGAACAGCGAGACGAACACGACGTCGTCTCGGTAGCCGATCGAGATGACGGACGCCGGAAAGCTCCTCGGAACGAGACGGGCCACGGTCGCGCCGTGGATCTGCGTCTCCTCGACCGCGACGGCCCCCTCGTCTTCCTCCTCGATGAGCTTGACGACCTGTTCGAGGATCGCCTTGAGCGCCTTGTAGTTGGACGCCGCCGACTTGTCGTCCGAGCGGCCCATCACGATCCCCTCGTACGGAGAACCTTTCCCGATCTGGGTAGGCTCAAAACGCCCGCAATACAGGAACTCCTTCTCAAACAGTTCCCCCCACTTCACGGCCTTGACGAGATCGGAGAACTGATCGAGAACGGACTCGATTTCCTCCAGGTCCTCATCCGGGATCTGGTCCGTCACGAGATCCAGCACGTCGTCGACGATGCCGCTTTCGGAAAACGCCGCGCAAACCTCCGCCCAGTAGTCGTCGAGAAACTCCCGCTCCGGGTTCGTCCTCGCGGCTACGGTGATAAACACATCCGACGGCACGGCGCGGGCCAGCGAAAACTTCTCCGCGGGATTCGTCGTCTCCGCCCGAACGGCCCCCGGCAGCAGAACGCCGGCCGCGACGACCCACACCGACCACATACGCAGTCCTCGAAAGCTCGTAGGATGATTCATTCAATCGTTCTCCCAGAAAACTACCGTTGACAAATTACAGGGCGCCTGGACCTCTCCTGAACAGCACCTCGCGAAAAGGGGCTTTTCGACGGCCTCGCCGCACCTTGCGTGCCCGGCGGCGGAACGGCCCTAGAGGGCAAGAACGACCGGAATTCTACCGTCTCACGCACCGGTCGGGGTTTTGAATCCGCTCACCGCCCTGCCCCCCCCGGACGAGTGTCTTCGGCAATAACGGCATACAACCGCCGTTTAGCCAAGGTGATCGGACAGCGAATCGTTCGCTGACCCACTCGCCCCGCATGGTTCAAACAGGAGCTCAATCATGAAGATCAACCAATTGCGGCCAGTCGTTTGTTCACTGATCGGACTGCTCGCCGCCCCAGCCCTCGGGACGGTGCCCGGACCGATCCCTCTGCCCGATCCACCCGAACCGGGTGACCCCGGCGAGATGCCGCCGCCGCCGGTAGCGCTCGCGCACGCCACCAGGCCACCGGGCCGACTCGGCCCGGGCTTCCGCCATCAACCGAGGCAACGAGGCTTCCACCCGCTTCGCGCCGACGCGCCGAGAGACATGATCGCTCCGGGCCTGCGGCGTTACATCGACCAGGCAGTACGCCGCGCCGTGCAGGAGGCCGTGAGCGACATGGGCCTGCCGCCGCCGGAGCGCGGCCGCCATCCTCACCCCAGCCAGAGGCCACCCCTCGCCGGACCGCGTGGTCCCCGCTTTGGCACAAACGCAAGCCCACAGCAGGGCCTTGATAGTCGCCCCCCGCACCGCCGCGGCCGCCACCCGCGACGCAGGCCAATCGGACCTGACAGCGGCTTGCGCCAATGGACCCAGCCCGGATTCGATGGAGACATGCACCCGCCCTTCGGCGGACCTCGAGGCCCGGACCGGCCGCCACACGCGCAGGGTCACCCCGGCGGAGGCCCTCCGGAAAGGATGGGCGGCCGCCGCGGGGGGCGGAAATGGCTTCAGAAACTCTTTCGCCGACTCGATCGAGACGGAAACGGCGTGATCACCAGAGACGAGTTCCACGGACGACCGGGACTCTTCCAGCGCCTGGATCAGAACGCGGATGGCCGGATCGACCCCAAGGAGGCCCGCAAGGCCGCGAAGCGACGCGCCGCCACAGGGCGGAGATCGAAGAACGGGCCGCCCGCAAAGGCGCGGCCCGATCGACCACGACACGGACCGCCAAACGCCTGACGCGTGATGCCTGACGCCGCGTGCCACTGGCGGCACGCCCGCCAGTGCCCCGCGATGCGCCGG
>CAYQDV010000038.1:7079-20464 GCA_964416295.1 uncultured Planctomycetaceae bacterium | reverse complement strand
CAAATGGCCGATAATAGCACTGAGAGAAAGCCCTAGCCGAGGCTGCGCGCCAGTGCGGCTTTGTCCGAGAGGCCGGTGCGACCGCGTCCTGAGGAGAACTTTCATGAACGCCTTGATCGCCGTATTCGTTCTGTTCCAGGCGCCCGCCCAGACGGGGGCGAAGGCCGATAGGTCGGTGCTGCCGAGGGAGGCGCTCTCCACCGTCGCGTCGGCGGTCCGAACCGAGCCGTCGTCCGACCCCGGTGCGTGGCTGGTCCACGTCGCGCGCCATCAAGGACACCTGATTGATCGGACCGACGCCCGCAGCGCATCGCTGCACGTACTCGCGCTGCTGGAGGCGGCACGGCGTGTGTCGCCGGGATGCGCCGAGGCCTATCAGTGGATTTACGACCTTCTGGGGCGACTCGGTCGCCAGGAGGAGGCTCGCGCAGCGTTGGAGCAGTTCACGCAGATCCGCCCGCGCGACGTCACCGCGCGCATTCGCCGCCTCGAACTCGAACTGGAGACCCGTCAGACGGCTCAGTCCCGCGCCGACTATCTCCAGGCGGAACTGGGTCGCGGACCACATCCGCGGGCCTATGAGAGTGAATTGCATCGCGGGCTGGCGCGGTTTTACTACGAACGGCGGCAGAACGAAGATGCCACGCGCGAGATCGAACACGCGCTCCGCCTGAATCCGGTCAACATCCCGGCCCGACAGCTTGCGTATGAGATGTTCGGTGAGACGGAGCCGGCGCTGCAGCGGGTGGAGCTGGCGCTCCAGATGATCTCGGCCAACCCGAGCCAGATCCAGCTTCTCTGGGATTTGGCCGATTTCCTCGACGATCTGTCGCTTCACGCGCAGGCGCAGGAGTGGTACACGCGGGCGATCGATCTTCACCAGCGAAACGGCGCGGGGCCGGTGCCGGCGGCCTTCATGCAAAAGCTGGCCGCGTCGTACCTGCACTCGGGCGATTACGAGAAGGCTCGAGAGGCCGCGACCGCGGCGCTTCGGGAAGACCCGACGCTGCGCGCCGCCCTGTTGCTCCGGTCGCACGCGAGTAAAAAACTGGGCGACGTCGCGGGGGCCGCGGCCGATCTCGAACAGGTGGCGCGGGAATACGAATCGCGGTTTGCCGATGTCGTGGACCATCAACGGCTGGACGAAGCGGCCGACATGGCGTGGTTTTTCTGCTATCACCGACCCAATGCGGATCGTGCGTTGAAGCTGGCCACGCTCGCGATGGAGGCGAAGAAACCGAGTTCGCTGGCTCGGCTGGCCTACGGCTATGCCCTGCGCATGCACCATCAGGACGAGGAAGCGGAGAAGGTTCTCAAGCCACTCGCGGCGGTTGATCAACTCGCGGCCTTGGAGATGGCACGGATCCTTCTCGAGCGCGATCGGAGATCACAGGCCCTCACCGTCCTGCACAAGGCGGCCCTGTTGCGACACACGGGCATCGCCCACGATCTGATCTGTCAACTCCTGTCGAAGTACGGCGAGCCGCTTCCTCAGCGGCCGCTGTACTCGAAGATCGTCCGGGCGATCGAGCGATTCGACCGCCGGGTGTTCGACTATCACAAGCGGCCCGGGGACTTCCTCAAGTTCACGATCGGCTTCGAGCAGGAACCGCTCCCTCCGGTCGGCCCGGTCAACACGGTGTTTCGTATCGAGAACACCGGGCCGTTTCCGATCACGTTCGGCGACGGCTTCATGGCGCGGCCGCTGATCGCCGTCAGCGCGAAGATCGTCGATGAGGCCGAGGACACGTTTGCGAATTACCTCCAGATCATGCTCGACCCCGGACCGGTCCTGTTGCCGCAAGATGCCAGGGAGAAGACCGTTTCGATCGACGTGGGCCGCCTGCGCGAACGGCTGATCCGTGGTGCGGCGAGGCCGCGCACGATCGAGGTATCGGCCCTGTTCGATCCGGTCTATCGCGACGGACACCTGGTTTCGGGGCTGGGCACCATCGCCGCCGGACCGATCGCGACGCGGTGTGACGACATCGACACCGGTTCGGAAGGACTCCAACATTTGCTCGATCAGGCCGCGTCCGGCGACCACGCCGGCCGTGCGGACGCTGCGGACCGGATCGGGGCGCTCCTGGCTGCCGCGGACGATACGCTCGACGTGGACGCGCTGCAGACCGCGATGGCGACGCTGCTGGCCGACCCCGACTGGACGGTCCGTGCCCATGCTCTGGTGGCGTGCGGCTGGTCGAAACTCGACAACCGTCTGACAGTCGCGGCCGCTCCCGCCGTGCGGGATACGAACGGCGTGGTGCGGATGCTTGCCGTCCGCCTGTTCGCCCGACAACAGGGAAAGACCTTTCAGAAAGTCCTCGACGCCATGAGCCGGGCCGACCCCGATCGGCTCGTGCGGATCATGGCCCGAAGTTGCCTCCCCGCCGTGGCCCGCATGGCCGCCCGGTCCGACACGCCGGGATCGCCCTGACCGGCGGAGGCAGCGGTCGCCGTTTGGGCTTACTCATCGCGGGGTGTCGAGGGATCGTCGAGGGCCTCGTTCCGGACATATCGGACCGGTCGGACGCCGGTTTCGAACGGCGGAGGCTCCGGGCCGGAGGGGCTGTCGCCGTTCATCGTCACCGGGCCGGAAATAACAATTTTCGTCTTGAAATAGCGGACCAGTTTGCGCCGGACGCGTGAGCGGCACGCCGGCACCAGCAGGGCCAGCCCGAAGGCGTCGGTCAGGAAGCCGGGGGTGACCAGCAGGGCGCCGGCCAAGAGGATCATGGCGCCGTCGGCGAGTTCCGAGGCGGGCATCCGGCCGGCGGTCAGTTCGGCGTTGATCCGAGTGACGGTTCGGAGGCCCTGGCGCCGGGCGAGGGTCGCGCCAATTAGACCGGTGGCGACGATGATTCCGATCGTCGGACCCACGTGCAGGATCGCGCCGACCCGGAGCAGGATCACCAACTCCACGAACGGCACGAGGATGAACAACAGCAGCAAACGCGAGAACATCTCAGCGTCTCACGACATCCGTGATTGTACGCCCGCCCGAGTTCGGGACTCCATGGACCGCGACATCAGGTCGCAGACGCGCGGCTGATGGCGCTCGGCCGAACGCAGGGCGAAGCGGGGTCTATCGGCGTGATTACATCGAGATTATCGGTCGTTCCATCAGGCGTTTCACAATGGCGCCGCCGCCGGGGCAATCGCCGGAACGATCGCCGTAGGGGCCGGGCCACGCCGGCCACGGGGGGGGCGCGACACACTAGCTCAATGGGTCCGCACAACGGACCCTGCTTTTGACAATCAACTGCCGCCGATTATAGTCTCCGGCGACCCGCAGGCGGCCGACGCGCCGCCGGCTGCTTGGAAGGCCAGGATGTCCGACCGTTCGGGGAGTCCCCCGAGGTATCGCCGTCTCCGTCCGTTGTTGTGCGTGGCCTGCGCTGCTCTGGCGCTGAGTGCGTTGATGGGGCTGCTATGGCCGGACACAGACGTCGACTTGCCACCGCCCGGCACGGACCCCAGCGGCCGCGTCATCGACCGCATCGCGTTTGACGGGCTTGTCGCGGTCGATCAGGCAGCGATGCTTCCGATTGTCCGCATCACGCCCGGCATGCCGTGGGATACCGGAGACATCGCGGAGGCCTGTGCCCGGCTGGCCGCAACGGGCAAGTTCGAGGGGACGCCGTACGGCGAGCCGCGGATCGAGGACGGGCTTCTGACGCTCGTGTTCGTGGTTCGGGAGCGGCCCTTCGTTGCCGAGATCGACTTTGCCGGCAACGAGAAGTTCAAGACACAGGACCTGTTGAGCGAGATTGAGCTTTCGATCGGTTCGCCGATCAGCGAGTTCCTCATTGACGATTCCCGGCGGCGGATCGAGCGGAAATACAAAGAGGCGGGCTACGGCTATGTCCGGGTCGAGGTCGACCGTGAGGTGCTTCAAACCGAACACCGTGTGATGTTCCGGATTTCGGAAGGCCCGCGGATCAAGGTTCGGCACATCGTCTTTGAAGGCAATGTCGCACTCACCGATCGCAAGGTGCGGTCGCTGATCGAGACGCAGACCTATCTCTGGTTGTTTCGCACGGGGGCCTTTGACGACGAGACGGCGGCGCGCGACGCTGCGACGATCCGGAAGTACTACGTGGATCGCGGCTACCTGAACGTGCAGGTGGGCTATCGCACGGAGCTGGAAGGCGAAAGCGACCTGACGTTGATCTTTCAGATCGACGAGGGGCGGCTGCATCTGATCAAGTCGATCACCTTTGAGGGCAACACGGTTTTCGACGATGAGCAGCTCGCCGAATCCATGAAGTCCAAGGTCGGCGACCCGATCGACGCGGATGTCCTGGCCGCGGATCGGAAGCGAATCCTGGCTGATTACGGCCGGCAGGGCTATCTCTATTCCGCGATCTCGACAGAACATATTTTTGACGAAGAGGACGGGTATGTCAATCTGACCGTATCGCTTCGGGAACAGGAGCAATACCGCTTTGGTCGGATTCAGATTCGCGGCAACCAGCACACGAAGGACCGCGTCGTTCGGCGCGAATTGCGGTTTTTCCCCGAAGATCTGTATGACACGGTAGCGGCCAAACGGGCCGAGCGGCGGCTGGTCGAAACGCGGCTGTTCAGCGAGGCGACGATCACGCCGCAGGGCGAGTTGCCCGGCGTCCGCGACGCCCTCGTGGACGTGACCGAAGCGAATACGACTTCGCTGCTGTTTGGCGTGGGCGTTACGACGAACAGCGGGGTGATCGGCTCGGTGTCGATCGAACAGCGCAACTTCGACCTGTTCGACTGGCCGCGCAACGGCGGCGAGTTCTTCAAGGGGCAGGCCTTTCGGGGTGCCGGGCAGACCCTCCGACTGCAGATCGAGCCGGGCACCGAACTGACGCGCGGGCGGATCGAGTTCCGCGAGCCGTATCTGTTCGACCGGGAGATCGGGTTCAACATCGCCGGCTTTGTGTTTGAGCGAGGGCGGGACGCGTTCGACGAGCGCCGGATCGGTTTCACCACGAGTTTCGACAAGCGGTTCCGCGAGGGCCTTCTTCGCAACTGGTCGGGTGAGGCGGCGTTGCGGTTTGAGTCGGTGGAAGTCACAGATGTGTCGCCGTACAGCGCCGAGGACATCGAGGATATCGAGGGCGACAACTGGATCACCTCGATCAAGGGCACGCTCGTTCGTGACACAACCGACAGCCGCTGGCTGCCCAGCACGGGCAACCGCTTCAAGGTATCGTGGGAGCAGGCTGGCGCCTTCGGCGGCGACTTCACGTTCGGCAAGCTCAGCGCCCAATACGATCAGTATTTCACGGTCAAGCGTGACAAGCTGGACCGCAAGCACATCGTTCAATACGGCGCGTCGGTCGGGAACATCTTCGGCGATGCCCCGGTCTTCGAGCGGTTCTATGCCGGCGGCCTCGGTTCGATTCGCGGCTTCGAGTTTCGTGGTGTCAGCCCTCGGGACGGCTTCCGTGACGACCGCGTCGGCGGTGATTTCATGCTGCTGACCAACGCCCAGTATTCGTTTCCGCTGGCCGGAAAGACGATGCGCGGCGTGGCCTTCGTCGATATGGGTACGGTCGAGGACGACTTCGAGCTCACGACCTGGCGGGCGAGTGTCGGTGTGGGCGCCCGGATCTACATCAAATACTTCGGCCCGATTCCCCTCTCGTTCGACTTCGCGGTCCCCATCACCAAGGACAGCGACGACGACGTGCAGGTATTCAGCTTCTCGTTCGGCACGACGTTCTGACGATTGTCTCAATCGAAGCCGCGCGCACGCGGTCAGGAGTCAATCTGCGGCCAGATTCTCTGGTTCCGCGTGAAGTTCTTTCGCCCGAGCTTTGGAGAGTTGCGCCACCTTGGTTCTGAGGAGCCGCCGCAGCTTGTCTGCGTCGCGAGCGGACACGACCTGAACGATCTTGTGCGCCGGGTCGATCAGGTACAGCGTGTCCTCACCGTCGTCCGAATGATACAGACGTCGGATCGCACCGGTTGCGTCGCAGAGACTGGCGAGGTTGCGCTGCTCGCGGATCAAGTGGCAGGATCCCGCATGGGTGTCGTTCCCTTCGGACCAGTGGATGTCGATTCCGACGACCGTGACGTAATCCGCGCGGTTGTGTTCGGCGACGATCTCTTGAAGCAGCGCGGTCGCCGGCCGATGGGTGTCTTTGTCGCAGCGCGTCAGGGCGAGCACGGTGTAGTCGCCCAGGATGTTTCGCAGCGACCTCGCCCTGCCCTGCTCGTCGACAAACCTGAAGTCCACAAGCGACCTGCCCTCGCCGGCCTGGTGGATCCAGCCGCGCACAGGACGATCGGACGCGCAGCCGAACGCCAACACGACCCATACGATCCATAGCGTGTATCTTGTCTTCACACCGACACCTCCGGTCGTTTCTGCAAGACCGCTGCTGTCCATCCCTGCCGTCGGGGATTGGCCGGCACGGTTTCATTCCTTGTAACCGTTCACGGCAATTGCTGGAAGTTCCCCGAGTGGGACGGCCATTTCGTCCGATAAAAAATACACGGATACGCTTGATTGATGCTCCAAGCCCGAGTTGATTGCCATGATCCACCGGCTGGACAAGCGTCTTGTCGAACCGGAGGCTGAGATTGCGAAGCTCCGCGAGAACTCATCGACCTCGTCCAAGCCGCCTTCCCGCGATGGGGTGAAGCCGCCGAAACCCAAGCCCATGGGCAGTAGGAAACGGCGCAAGATTGGGGGTCAACCGGGCCGCCCGAGACACGAACGTCAGTCTCTTGCCGAGCCGGACGTGGATCAGTTCTGGGTGTACGGCCTAGACCGCTGCCCGGATCGCGGGGGCCGCGCGAAGCAAGCGAAGGCCCGGCCGCGGGTGGTCCATCAGGTCGAAGTGGTCAAGTCACCCACCCGCGCAGGATCGGTGCCGGAATGTTGCGGTTGACTTCCGGCGGGCTCTCGACAATAATTCCGCACTCGTGTCTCGGAGAAAGTGCAGGCAGTGACGAGCCTCTTCACGCATTCGTCCAGTTGACCGTCCGGTGCCACTATGGCGCGGAGAGCGATGGCTATATCACCGTTGAGTTCGTCCCGACCTTCGGTCTCGCGGAAGGTGTCGTCCGGCGCCGCACGCGGACTGCTGGCGGTGATCTTCGCGATCTCCCAGCCAGGCATCGCAAGCCTGGGGACCGCTCAGGTCAACGATGGGGAGTTGGCCAAAGAGATCACGAAGACGGACAAGACGATCGAGTCGCGGCCCAGGCGGACCGTTTCCAGCAGAACATCTTCCGCGACATGCGTACAGGTTGCCGGGGTCAGGCGATCGGCTGGCGACATGCTCCCGCCGCGTCCGAACCACTCGCACGATGGACATTCTCTCCCGAACGGCCTGAGAGCACCTCTGCTCTGTTAATCATCTCGCTATTCGGAAGCGACTGGTGTTCCTGAAGCGTGCGTCCGTCGGACGTGTTTCTCACGGGACGCGCTGCCGTTCCGATGCTCGTTACTTGCGGCGGATTGCGCCCTGAGGGCAGGATCGTTGCCGGTTCTCATTCCCTCTTCCTCAGGAGCGTGTCGGCGTTCCTGAATCCCAAACCAGACAAAGAAGGTGTCCGATGAAAAGACTAATCGAAGGCGTTCAGCAGTTTCAGAAGGGTCGGTTTCGTGCGAAGCGGTCGGTCTTCAAGCGACTTGCCGACGGGCAGCAACCGATCGCACTTTTTATCACGTGCTCGGACTCGCGGATCGACCCCAACCTCCTCACCAATACGGAACCGGGCGAATTGTTCGTCCTGCGAAACGCCGGAAACATCGTGCCGCCTCACGGGGCGGTTCGAGGCGGTGAAGCGGCGACGATCGAGTACGCTGTAAATGTCCTGAAGGTGGATGACATCATCATCTGCGGCCACACGCATTGCGGAGCAATGGCCGGACGACTCGCGCCCGAAAGCCTGGAAGAGTTGCCCGCCGTACGGGACTGGTTGATCCACGCGGAAGACTCACGGCGCATCGTTCCGGATAACCAGGGGCACATCTCGGAGGATGCCGATTCGCTGACGATCGCCGTCGAGAACAACGTCCTGGTGCAACTCGAACACCTGCGGACCCATCCGTCGGCAGGGGCCGCTCTTGCCCGAAACGAACTGGGGCTCCACGGATGGGTCTATCAGTTCGAGACGGGCGAGGTCTTCGCCTACGACTCCGAGATGCGGCGGTTTGTTTCCATCGGCGCGACGGTTGACTAGGCATCGGATTCCGGGAATCGGTGGCGACTGCGATTCATGAACCCTGTTTTTCGGTGTGGCACGCTCGACATTGGATCGGTGCCGCACCGATGAGGATGTGACATATGGATGACAGGCAACGCTCGGCGGCTGACCAAGGATCCTCAGCCGACCGGGCGCACACGGTGAAACGAGGACTGCTCTTCGCCCCGCGACAAGATGCGCTGGCATCTGTGGTCGTCTTCCTGGTCGCGCTGCCCCTCTGTATGGGCATCGCGATCGCCTCCGGCGTCCCCGTTGCAGCCGGGTTGATCACCGGGATCGTCGGCGGTTTGGTCGTCGGCTGGATCGCCGGAGCCCCGCTTCAGGTGAGCGGCCCGGCGGCCGGGCTGACGGTCATCGTCTTCGACCTTGTGCAACGGCACGGTTTGGAGGTTCTGGGCATCGCCGTCTTGATCGGGGGTGCGTTTCAGTTCGTGGCGGGAATCCTTCGCTACGGCCGCTGGTTTCGAGCCGTTTCACCCGCAGTCATTCACGGAATGCTCGCCGGGATCGGCATCCTGATCTTGTCGAGCCAGTTCCACGTCATGGTCGACGACGCCCCCAAGGGCAACGGCATCCAGAATCTCATGTCGATCCCCGAGGCGATCAAGAAGGGGTTGCCTTTGCCGGACATGCGAACCGTCGAAGAGCGAAGCGCCAAGCGCGATCTGCTCAAGAAGTTCGGTGCGGCGCACGAGCTACAGGTGCAACTTCGCGAACGCGTCGCCGAGCAGGTTCCTGTGGCGGCGTCGGAGTTTGACACGGCGTCGCGCCATGTGATAGCCCTGACCAAGAGACAACAGGAGCAGACCGAACGCCTCGCCGGTTTGGTGGAGGAACTTGATTCGCCGGCCGTGCTTCAATCGGTGCGCAACCCCGACCGGTTGGTCGAAGCGGCGCGGATGGCCCTGGCGCATAGCAAAGTCGCGCTGAATGACTTCCAAGAAGGACGCGCCGATCAGGTGCAGGCATCTCAGGCGAAGGCACAGCAAAGCCTGGAAACCGTGTTCAACGAGCTCAAGAACCACGAGTGGGCGGCCAAGGTGGGCCTGCTCACGATCCTTGCGTTGCTGCTCTGGAAAGCGGCCGCCCCAAAGCGGCTGAAGCTGATCCCCGCACCGCTCGTGGCCATCGTGATCGCGACCGTGGCGGCGGCGATCATGAAACTGCCCGTCCTCTATGTGGAAGTTCCAGACAATATGTGGGGCGAAATCCGCTTTCCGACGATGGCGGTTCTTCAATCGGTCCCCTGGAAGGCCGTTCTTCAAGCCGGTGTCGTCCTCGCGCTTGTGGCGAGCGCCGAGACCTTGCTTTGTGCTACGGCGGTCGATCAAATGCAGACGGACACCCGCACAAACTACAACCGCGAACTCACCGCCCAAGGCGTCGGCAACATGATCTGCGGCTTGTTCGGCGCGCTGCCGATGACCGGCGTCATCGTTCGGAGTTCAGCGAACATCGATGCGGGCGGGAAGACCCGCCTTTCGACCATCCTGCACGGCGTCTGGCTGTTGGCCTTCGTCGCGCTGCTGGCCTTTATCCTCCGCATGATCCCGACAGCGGCCCTGGCGGCGATGCTTGTCTATATCGGCTACAAACTGGTCAACTTCCAGTCTATCAAGGACCTTCGCAAATATGGATGGGGAGAAGTCGCGGTCTATTTCATCACGATGGGGACGATCGTCGGGACCGACCTGTTGACCGGCGTCATAACCGGCGTCGTATTGTCGGCGATCAAGCTCCTGTACACGTTCTCGCATCTGGTGGTGTCGTTGGACGCCAGGCCCGGTGAGCGCAAAGTGGTCTTGAACATCGAAGGCGCCGCCACATTCATCCGGCTGCCCATGCTCGCCGAAGTCCTGGCGAAAGTGCCGGCGAATGTCGAGCTGCACGTCGATTTGGATCATCTCCATTACATTGATCACGCCTGCCTGGAACTGTTGATCAACTGGGAGAAGCAGCACGAAGCGACCGGCGGAACCCTCGTGATCGACTGGGACACCCTGCATGCGAGTTTCCGCCGTGAGAATGGAAACCGGACTCCGGCCGCAAGGCGCGACGCCGCCCTGGAAAGCGACGCAACATAGGACGCCTGCGCACGACCTTGACCGATGGGGATCGCTCCCGGCTCGCTCCCCATGAGTGGTCGCAGTTGCTATGAGCGTCCAGCGACCCCGAGCGGGCGGACGCCCGACGCCTCAGCCTACGGGACAGGTCAGCGGCGCGCCGATGGGCAGCCGCCACTCCCTTACTGTCGGCGTCTTGATCGGCGCGCGCCCATCAAGTGCCGGAGCCTGTCAGCGCGGGGCCGGGGATCGCGCCGTCGGTCAGGCCTTGCTGGTATTGCTCGCGCAGGATGGGGTCCCGGATCTTCAGGCGGCCTTGTTGGACAAGGCCGGCCGAGAGTTCGGCCATTCTTTTGTCTACGAGGCGGTGGGTAAGCGATTCGCGCAGATCAGAGACAACAGTCTCAAAAGTTACGTCGTCCGCCGGAATCCGCTGTTCGAGACGGAGGAAATGATAGCGGCCCTCGAACTCGAAGGCGTTGGAGACCTGACCGGGCTTGAGGGCGAAGGCCACTTCTCGGAAAATGCCGGGCATGTCCGGGTCATCGACGGTGAACGGCGGCAGAAGCCCGTCGTTCGACCTGCTCGCCTGGTTCTCGCTGAAGCGCGCGACGAGGTCGATGAAGGCCTCGCCCTGATCGAGGCGACGGCGAACCTGTTCGGCCCAGCGTGGGGCGCCGACCTCGATGTGGCGGACTTTGACCTTCTCGCCGTGCTGCCAGTGGAACTCCGACCGGAGCATGGCATCGTCGATGACGATGTCGGATCGGGCGATCTTCCGCAGGATCGCCTGACGCTCCATCACCATGTCCAGTTCATCGCGCGACCAGCCGCGGAGGCGGACGAGGGCGGCGATGAATCGCTCGCGCTGTTCGGCCGTCCACGCGGGCGTTTCGGCGGCCTCGGCCACGCCCGCCCGAAGCGTGCGATCGTACTCGGCGTCGAGGTCGTCGGAGGTCACGTTGATCCCGCGTCGGCGGGCCTCCTGCCGCGCCAAGTCGAACATGATCCAACGCTGCAGGAGCGGCAGTCCGTGGGCACCCACGAGGCGCTTGATGAACGCGCGGCGGTCGATCGGTTCGTCGTTGATCGTCGCGATCGGCCGGACGGTAATGGCGGTCGCCGGCCGCCCGGTGTCCGCGTCGTCCGGCGCGGCGAGGCGATCTCGAACGGAGGGCACGACCGCGCGTGACGCGCCGCATCCGGCCGCCGCGGTCAGGAGACACACGCTTGCAAGACAGAGACACGGCCATCGAATCGATTGGAGGAGGAATCCCTCAAACATGGCGTACCCCTCTGAACCGCCGCTAAACCGATCCGAACGGGTCACGATCGCTCCGGCTGACCACGACCGCCACGCGCCCAAGCATCGCGGTCAGGCGTCGGGCGAGCGGCTTCAGGACGGGGCGTTCGCTGGCCCAGTGCCCGAGGGCGATCGCCGCCACGCCACAGCGCCGGTAGCGCAACGCATCGTGATGCCGGATTTCGCCGGTGATAACGACGTCGCCGGGGCCGCACGGCGTCGCCGGCATCTCGAAGGGCAGCGCCCCCGCCGCGCCGACGCAGACAAGTCCTCGCCGAAGGCTTCGCGCGGACCCACCGACGGTCACGACGTTGGCGGCGCCGGTCTTGCGTCTCATCGACCGCGCAAGGGCCGCGAGTGTGGTCGGTCGAGCGAATCGCCCGATCCGACCCTGGCCGATCCGGCCGTCCGGCAGGCGATGCAGTGGGTAGACGTCAAACGCCGGCTCTTCATAGGGATGGGCATGCCGGACTGCGGTGACCACGGCGGAAAGCCGGTCGCGCGGAAAGATGGCCTCGAGGCGGATTTCGTCGACCCGTTCGAAGCGGCCGCGACGGCCGACGGCGGGTGTGGTCGATTCTGTGCCGAAGAAGGTCCCTTTTCCGGCGAGACGGAAGCTGCACTTTTCGTATTGGCCGATGCGTCCGGCCCCGGCGTCGAAGGCGGCCTCCGCGACGGCGTCGACACGCTGGGGCGGGACGAAAACGACCAGCTTGCACTCGTCCGGGCCGCTTGCGGCGGCCTCGAACGGAACCGCGTCTTTCAGATCCGCGAGTTCCGCCAACGTGTCGTTCGGTCCGCCGGCGGCGGCATCCAAGGCGGTATGGGGCGAATAGACGGCCATGCCGAGCGCGGCGGCCTCGGCGGCGAGGGCGTGCTGCTCGGTGGTTCCGACCACGAATCGGGTGACCGGCCGGAAGAGGGGTGGGTGATAGGCGACGACGGCCTCGAATCGCCCGCGCCGGGCCTCGCTGAGGACCGCGGCGGTCAGGTCGATGGCCAGCAGCACGCGCCGGACGGGGCGTCCGGGGTCGCCCACGAGCAGGCCGACGTTGTCCCATTCGGCCGCCGCCCACGTCGGAGCGATCTGCTCCATTGCCTTGCACAGCGTCCGGACCGTCGCCGTTGATCGCTCAGCCATCCTGACCGCACTCCTTGCGAACGAGCTGGTGATATAATTCCGACACGCGTCGCGTTACGTCCCCGGGCGTGCCCGCGCCGATGGTGTGGCGCTCGACGGCCGTGACGGGCATGACCTCGAGCACGCTGCCGGTGAGGAAGACTTCCTGTGCGGCGAGCAGCGTGTCGATGTCGATGGGGCGTTCCTCGATGGTCATGCCCTCGGCGCGGGCGAGTTCGAGGACGGCCTTTCGGACGGTGCCGGGCAGGAGGGGCGTGTCTTCGGGTGGCGTGGCGATGGTCTCGTCATGGACGATGAAGACGTTGCAGACCGATCCTTCCGCCAGTTGATTGTTGGTGGTGAACCAGAGCGATTCGTTGCACCTGCGGTCCGCGGCCTCCTTGAGGGCCATGAGACGGGGCAGGTAGGCCAGCGTCTTGTGTCCGGCAAGGGGGTTTGCAGCGTTTTGCCGGTAGGGACAGATGCAGACCCGCATGCCGTGGCGGTAAAGATCGGCGGGGTAGGCGTGAACCGGTGCGGCGGTGAGGACGACGGTGGGAGGGCGCGCAGGGTCGCCGACTTCGCCGGGGCGGGGGACGTTGCCGGGCGTGACCGTGAGCCGCACACGGGCGTCGCGCAGGCGGTTGGCCTCGAGCAGGCGATCGACGGATCGCGCGACTTCCTCGCGAGA
>CAYQDV010000038.1:0-6979 GCA_964416295.1 uncultured Planctomycetaceae bacterium | reverse complement strand
ACGCTCGGCTCGTCCGGGGTCCGGACACCCAGCGCGGCCAACATGCCCCGTGCCTTGGCCTTGGTTTCCGCGTACTCCTCATCCGGATCGGAGTCGGCGACGATCGCGCCGCCGACGGCCAGGCGGGCGACGCCGTCGTGAACTCGCATCGTTCGAATCGCCAGGTTCAACTGCATGTCGCCATCCAGACCGATGATGCCGATCGCGCCGCAGTAGGGGCCGCGGACCTCCGGCTCGAGTTCGCGGATGATCTGCATGGCCCGGACCTTGGGGGCGCCGGTGATCGATCCGCCCGGAAAGGCGGCCCGCAGCAGGTCGATGGCGTCCGTGCCTTCGCGCAGGCGTCCGACAACGGTGGCGGTTCGATGGAAGACGGTCGGACAGGTTTCAATCTGTCCGTCGTGGGCAACGCGAACTGTGCCGTATTCGCAGACACGGCCCAGATCGTTGCGTTCGAGGTCGATGATCATGTTGAGTTCGGCGCGATCCTTCTCGCTGCTCCGGAGTGCGGCGCGGGCGGCCCGGTCCGCGCCGAACTCGCCGGTGCGCGGCCTGGTTCCCTTGATGGGTCGGGTGACGACGTCGCGGCCGCGAAGGCGGAGAAACAGTTCGGGCGACGACGACAAGACGGCCCTCGCCTCCGTTTGCGACGAGCCGGGGAACGCGAGAAAGGCCGCATAGGCCGAGGGGTTCGTCTCGCAGAGCCTCTGGTAGAGATCGACGGCGCTGCCCGCGAAGGGCGTGCTGAACTGATGGGCGAGATTGACCTGGAAGATGTCGCCCGACCGGATGTAATTGAGCGCCCGCTCGACGCGGTGCAGGTAGTCGCTGCGAGACATGTTCCAGATGCCTGCGTTCGGCCCGGCGGGCCGCAGCGCGGGAGTACGGGGCGATGGCGGGAGCGCTCGCATGAACCGTTCGAGTGCGTCGAGGCGTTCGGATGCCGGAGGCCGCTGCCGGCGTGCCAGTGTCGCGGGCAGATCGACGGCCGTAGCCATCCACTCGTCGGTCGCTGCGTCGTGGATCAGCAGGGTGTCGAAGAGCCGCCAGCGGGACACCGGGATCGCCGCCACGCCGCCGTTGAGACCGGCCGTCGGCTCGATGAACCGGCCCGCTTCATAGCTGAGGTGCCCGATCCAGCCGCCCGCCCAAGGGCAGCGTCCCGGCCGGCAGGTCGGCTGCCACGGTCGCATCTCGCGAGCCAGGCGGTCGAATGGATTGCGGGTCGGCGTGGCGAACACGCGTACGGGCTGGAGGCCATAGATGGAATAGCGGCCGGAGGAGGCGTCCGTGGCGACGGACTCCAGCATGGCGCCGTCCGAATAATCGGCAACGGCCCGGCGCAGGGCGCCGCGATCCGGCGGCGGCGTGACCGTCCGCAAATGGCACGGCATCGGCTCGCTGGGGCGTCTCGTGGCCATGAGGGCAGAGTATATCGACGGGGTCGGCGTTTGTCGCAGGACCTGGGAGGACCGGCCGGTTGTTGAGAAAGGGGTGGCCCTGGGTGTATAATCGGTTGCGGGGTTCAGCGCGAACGGGGGAACAGGTGCGGCCCCCGCGGGTCGCGAGGACCGGAACCATGCGACGAGATCAGCAGAGCCGGCCGATCGTCGCGGCTGCACTGCATCCGCGACAAACCGTGTTGTGGATCATTGCCATCCTGCTGGCGATCATCGCTACGGTGCTGCTCGTCCGGCCGCGGGGGGGGATGGCCATTCCGTCGGCGTTTGGAGACGCACCGATGGCCGGCGCCCGAGGCATCTTCGCGTTCACAGGCCCGCTGGATCGGAATCGGACCGGTCTGTGGATGATGGATGTGGATGCCGGAAACATCTGGGTTTATGAGTATGTGGCCGCGACGCAGAAGCTGAGGCTCGTCGCCGCTCGGTCGTTTGTGTTTGATCGTTATCTTGAGGACTACAACTGCGACGAGCCGTCGCTGGAGCAGGTGAAACTGTTGTTGGATCGTGAGCGGCGGGCCAAGAACCGCAATGGCGGGTTTGGTGGCAAGGCCGGCTCGGAGGAGGTCGACGGTCCGGCGGTCGGCGTACACCTTCCGACGGTGCCGCTCGGTGAGAAAAAGAACGCCGGCCCGGACCGCGGCATTCGTGCCGTCCCGGAGGATCCGGAAGACAAGCCCTGATCGTTCGGGGCCAGTTGGGGAGAATCAGTCGTCATGGCAAGTGAGTTCCTGACCATCGAACAAGTCTGTGAACAGCTCGGCATCACGCCCGAAGACGTCAAGGCCATGGTGGCCGAAGGGCGTCTCGGTGAAGTGCGGGACGCCGGCAAGATGTTCTATCGTGCCAAGGACGTGGAGCGTCTCGCGGCCAAGGAAGGCAGCAGCGTCGTCGACCTCGCCGTGACGGACGAGACCTCGCTGTCGGGGGCGGATGAGACGGAATCGTTCGCGTCCGCTCTGTCGAGCCTGGCCGATTCCTCGACCGGCCTGTCGGCCCTGGACGACTCGGCGGCGGCCGTATCGCCCATCTCACCTATAGAGGAAATCAGCCCGATTCCGCTGGACGAGGCGGCCCCTCCGGCCCCGGTCGAGTTGTCGGAAATACCCGATCAGTTGCCGGCGGCGCCGCCGGACGAAGGCGCCGAACCGGAAATGAGTTCTGAGATCGGGTTGCTGCCGGTGGACGACAACGATGCGTCGGGCGACCGGACCAGCTTCTCCTCGGAGGAACAGGTGCCGGACCTCGGGCTGTCCGGGACGGATGTCATCAGCCTCGAACGAGCCGACGAGGTCGACGCCAAGAAAACCGAGGACAAGACGCGCATCACGAGCGCCGGGATCAGCGTCTTCGACGACGACGAACTCGACATCGAGGCCGACCCGATGGAGAAGACGCACATCGCGCCGGTCGAGGACTTCGACGCGGTCGGCAGCGGCAGCGGCCTGCTCGACCTGACGCGGGAGAGCGATGACACGAGTCTCGGCCAGATACTCGACGTGATTTCTCCGACGGAGGGCGCCGAGACCGAGGCGGAGGCTGCAATCGACGACGACGCGGTCGTGGCCGAGCCGGTGGAGGATTCAGCCGACGTCGTCGAGGCCGCAGGGGTTGAACAGCCGTTTGAGCCGGTGGGGGCCACGGTCGCCGCCCGCCGCGCCACGGGTGTGGTGCCCGGGGCGATGCCGTTGAACGTCTGTCTGATTCTTGGGGTCCTGTCGATGGCCTTGCTCGGGCTGATGACCGCGGCGCAGGTTCAAGGGATTTTTCCAGACATCATACGGCCGATTACGGGCGGCGTGACCTACATGTCGGTGGCGGGCGGCCTGCTCGGCGCCGGGTTGATCACGGGGCTGATCGGGATACTGGCGGGGCGGAAGAGGTAGGCCGGGCTACGTCGGCCACGGGGGGCCGACGCTACACCGGCGGGACGCCGATGCTCCCCACACAAAAGACGTGTCGGAACACTATGGCCGATGCCATTCGTCGCAGGTCGGGCAGAGGGGCATCGCGTCGATGTCGTTCCGGCGAATGCAGTTGAGGCGTTCCGAACGCCACAAATCGGCCAGCGGCGCATCGCGAAGACTTCCGGCCGACTGGCGCGCCGCGAAATCCTGATCACAAGTCGTCACTGTGCCGTCCGCAAGGACGAGCAGGCGCGAGAAAATTCTGCGACAGGCGTCGCGTTTCGGCGGGGCGATGGCGGTCACCGCGCGGCGTTCGAGTTGGCCGGCGCAGTGGCTGTAGCCGGTCACGAGAGCCATTCCCAATCGTCGCATCCAGGCGTCAAAGAACGGCTCCATGTCCTGAAGCGATTCGTTCGCCTTCACCAGCGACGGCACGATCAGTGGCAGGACCGAATTGCCGGCGAAGCGCCGCTCGATCCATCGCTCGATCCGGCCGCTCACCTCGGCGAAGCGATCGCTCCCCCACACACGCCGATAGGTTTCGGCACACACGGCGTCAAGGGCCACTTCCACAACATCTACTGGCGTCTCAAATAGCGCCGCGTCGACCGACGCCGTGTCGACCGTCGCGTCCGTCCGGACGGCAATCGCCATCGCCTCGGACGCCCGAAGCATTCGGCATATCTCGCCAAAGGCCGGATGGGTGCATGGGTCGCCGAATCCGCCGAGCACGATCCGGACGTCGTCATGGCTCCCCAGACCCTCGATGACGGATCGGATCAGATCGAGCGAGATCGGACCGCGCGCCCCGACGCGGTCTCCACGCGGGTGGAGGATCGAGGCGGAACCCGATGCGTCCGTGGTCGTCAGCTCGATCTCGATTTCTTCCGGGACGTCGGCGACATGGGTCGCTTCACGCTGAAGCAGCCACCGGGCGATCCGTTCGGCGTCCCAGTCGTCTCCGCCGGCGTGGAGCAGGGCCTCCACGCGCTCGAACGCCCGCCGCGTGTCGCAGAGCAGCCGCCCGTGAGCTTCGACGACGGCCACCGCGGGACGATAGCATGGAGCCTTGCCGGTCACGTCGGGTACCGGCTGATCCGGACGATAGGTGAGGATGACGCCGATCGGTTGCTGGGTGGGAGCCATCTGGGCGAGCAGGGTGCGATCGAGGATGACGAGGCCGAGGCCCGGCGGTGCTTGGACGATCGTCAGCCGCGTGTCGCTGTCCTGTTCGGCGTGGTGGTGGATCATGGCATCGATCAGAGCCGGATCGATCACGGCGGCGGCGGCGGGGATCGACACGACGACTCCGGCCGATTCCCGCTCTGCCAGTGCGGCGACCAGCGGCAGGTGCAGGTCTTCATCAAACGCGCAGACTCCGCCGATCCCTCCACGCCATCCGTCCAGACCCCAGACCCGGCCGGCCCGGACGAGGCCGGCATAGCTCACGGACGGCTCGGAGTGTGTTTCCATACGTACGTCGAGATCGGTGAGGAGCTGCGCCGCCTCACGAGCCTGACGGGCGGGTGTGAGGACATGGATCGCGTCGAGCCGCCGCACCCGGAGCAGGCGTTCGACCGTCCGGCGCAACACGGGCTTGCCGCACAGGTCGTCGGCGAGGCGCGACCGCGTGCCCAGCGGAGCCCGCTCGAGATCGACGGCGACGGTGGCGATGGTTTTCACACCGATGCCTCCATTGCCTGATCGAACCGACGGAGCGACTCATCGAGGATTCCCGCCAGCTCGCCACATCCATTGAGAAGGGCGTCGATGAAACGCCTGTCGCGTTGCAACTGCCGGCGGGCACGGTCGGCGCCGCGGACGCCGTCCATCACGATCCGCCGGTCGGCGCTGAATTTCTGCAACTCGCCCAACTGCGAGACGCTGCCCACCATGCGGAAGACGATGTCGTGTGACTGCGCCATGGTTCGCAACTCGTCGACGCGGACCATTCGGCGGTTGAACGCCGCGGGATCGGCGACCTTGGTTTCAAGCTCTTTCAGGATGTCGCGCGTTTCCAGACACAACGAACGGAAGGTTTCGAGCTCGTCGCGGCGTTCTGCGAGCACCGCACGGGCGGCGGAGGTCCTTGAGGTGTCGTACCAGCGGCGTTTCAGAAACGACCAGCACGCGGATGGAATCGTTCGCCGGCAGTAGCGATCGGCGGCCTCGCTCAGGGACCGGACGCACGCGCCGCCCTTGCGCACGCCGCCCTCGGTCGCATCGATCACCTCCACGGCGGATCGGGCGAAATCACGCTCGAACTGCTGGAGATAGGTGAACATCTGGTCGTCGCTGTAGATGTCTCTTCCAAATACATCCGTCATTTTTCGGAGGATCGGGCGGTGCCGGGCGATTCGCTCCCACTCTTTCATCTCCAGCGTGCCGAAGCGACCCAGCTCGGGCCGCCAGGCGCGGTGCATGGCGACTCCGGGCGTGTAATAGCAGTGGCCGGTGAAGCCCAGGTCCTGGCCGACGAAGATGACCGGATCGCAACCGAGCCAGCAGGCCAGATAGAAGGCCAGGTGCATGACGGTGGCACCGGCTTCCAGCGGCGTGCGCCGGGCCAACTCCTCACCAAGGCACAGGTGGGCGAAGTCGTTGTCCAGCAGGATCGCGCGGCGACCGGCCAGGGCCGCGGTGCCGCGGAACGTGTCGACGACGTGGCACGAGGCCTTGGGTTCGGCGACGAGGACCAGGTTTTCCGGAAGGTCCACGCCTTCGAAGAACTGGCGGGACAGGTCGCTGAAGTCGAGCGACGTCACGAAGTGTGGTCGGACGCCCCGGGCGAGCAGTGGACGGAGCGTGGTCTGGGCCGCGATGATCACGGCCCGGTGCTGGAGAGTCGTTAACTGACCGATGTTCCGCGCGAGGGACGGTCCGGCTGCCACTAGGATCGCCGGGCACCCGCTGAATTGTCGGTGCAGCACGTCGATCGAGGGTGTCGAGACATAGGTCGGCAGGTTGTTGGCCACGTTGCGGCAGGTGATGGCCGAGTTTTTGACAAGCGTGACGAGCGACATTCGTGCGAATGCGGCGTAGTCGGTGACGGCCTTTCGGCAGGCGTTGTGGAAGTCCGCCTGGTGATCGCGGGCCACGGGCGGGACGACGAAACAGGTGCCGAGCATCAACATCGTGGAATGTCGCCCCAGTTGCTCGTGGAGGGCGGCCTTGTCGAGTTCCGTTACGAACAGAACGCGGCCGGTGACCAGCTCATTCGACAGGTCGGTGTGTTCCAGGCAGGTCTTGATCGTCACGAGATCGGGTTCGGTGACGATGATGACGATCTGATCGCCGAACGCTTCGACGAGGGCCTTGACGTGATAGCCCAACCCCAGCCCCGAGAGGACGAACAGCGTGGCGTCGCTCTTGTCGAGGCTCTCGCAGAACTCCGCGGCCTCGCGCCGGGGGTCGTACCGGCTGTGAAGATACAGCGTCCGCCCGTCCGCTGTGTGGACGCGGGCGGTCGCCGGGCCGGCCTTCGAGGGCACGATCTCGAGCGCGGCGTCGATCGGGACCTCGTCGACGCGCTGGGCCAATTTGGGGTTCTGCCGCCAGAGCTGGCGCATGTTGTCCAGAAAGACCTGGTTGACCGGCGCGAGTGCCTGCACG
>CAYQDV010000037.1:0-20526 GCA_964416295.1 uncultured Planctomycetaceae bacterium | reverse complement strand
CGGCGGTCGCGATGTCAGACGGGGCTTGGCACGACACGTTACGCAAGATACACCCTGGCCCAGTGTTCCAGCCAGAGCAAGGCCCACAACTGGCTCCCGAAGTCCATCCACGGCCATCGCTGGGCACGCAGGAGCCATTGGAGTCCGGCGCGATCGACGATGCCTGATTCGACCAACGTACCATCCATCAGCAGATCGGCCGTCTGATCCAGCAACCCCCGCTTGAACCACCGGCGGATCGGCACGCGGAAACCCATCTTCGGCCGGTAGAGCAGCTCTCGCGGGACATAGCGCTCGGCCAGCCGCTTCAACAGGTACTTCCGAACGCCGCTGCGGATCTTCAGGCCGACGGCCAGCGCAGCGCTGAACTCCGTGATCGAATGATCCAGCAGCGGCACGCGGCATTCGAGCGAGCAGGCCATGCTCGTGCGGTCGACCTTCGTGAGAATGTCGTCCGGAAGATACATCTGTAGATCGACATATTGCGCCACGTCCACCGGCGACCAGCCCCGCCCGCAGGCCTCAGCGCGATGGTCGCCGAAGACGGCCGGCCCGTCGGTTCGTCGATACGCGCCCGCCAGGAGCCGGTCGGTCAGCCATGGACTGCACAGAACCTGCCGGTGTTCATGCTGCTCCAGGGGAGGATAGGAGGCCGCGCGCCAGCGGCGGAGGAACTTGCCCTCCGGCGAAAACAACGCCGCTGACGCCAGATAGGCCGCGCGGTTCGCCGCCCGCCGCCACGCGCCATTTGACGCCGCGGCCTCCTGAACCTCGGCATAGCGCTTGTAGCCGGCGAACGATTCGTCGCCGCCGTCCCCGGTCAGCACGACCTTCACGTGCCGGCTCGCCACCTCGCAGACGTGATAGCAGGCGAGGGCGGACGAATCCGCAAACGGTTCGTCAAACTGTCGCACCAACTTTGGAAGGGTGGCCATCGGATCGAGATCGACGCACGCCTCGTGATGATCGGTTCGATACTTTTCGGCCAGGGTCCGTGCGAACGGCCGTTGATCGAATCCGGTCTCGGCAAACCCCACGGAAAAGGTCTTGAGACCGCCGCCCGTCAGGATCGACGCAAGAGCGGTGATGAGCGACGAATCGACCCCGCCGCTGAGCAGCGTGCCGACCTCGACATCGGAGACCAGATGCGATTCGACGGCCGAACGCAGCTTCTCATCGAGCGCGTCCAGCGCCGCAGCCTCGTCCGTGATCTTTTCTCCGTCATAATTCAGCCGCCAGTAGCGATGGGTCTCGATGTCGACGCGCCGCTGTTCCTCGTCACGCACAGCCCGAAGCAGGGTGCCCGGAAGCAGCTTGTAGACGTGCTCGAAAATCGTGAGCGGAGCCGGAACGTACTTCCAGCGGAGGTACTGCCGCAAAGCATGGGCGGACACGGACGGCCGCCGCGGCAGGGCCGCGAGAATCGCCTTGATCTCCGAGGCGAACACCAGCGAGCCGCCGTCGTGGAAGTAGTAGAGCGGCTTGATTCCGTTGCGGTCACGGACCAGCGCCACTGAGCCGGTCACCTCGTCGAGGATGGCGATCGCGAACATGCCGCTCAGCCGGGCGGGAAAGCCGATTGGGTCTTCCTCGAAGGCGTGCAGCGCGACCTCGCCGTCGGTCTGCGTCCGGAACACATGGCCTCGACCTTCGAGGCCGCGTCTCAATTCTTTGTAGTTGTATATTTCTCCGTTATAGCTCAGGCGACGCCGGCCGGACTCGTCCGCCAGCGGCTGGCGGCCGCCCTCGACATCGATGATGCTCAGCCGCCGGTGCCCGAGAAACGCCCGGCGGTCCGCCGTCATGTAGTGCCCCCGATCGTCCGGTCCGCGATGGGCCAGCACATCGACCGCGCGGGCCAGTCGGCCCGGCTCGCCGAGCCGGTCGAACGGTTCGGCCGAAATGCCCCCGACGATGCCACACACGGACGAAACCCCCGTCGTCACGATACCCCTTGATCAGCGGCGATCGATCGTAGTGGCATCGCGGCGCGGCGAACAGGCACGGAGACGGAGCGGCGCGCCGCTTGAGTGGAACTTGATGCCAGCCGCCGCGCAGCATACGGTCTTGGTCGGTATTCTTCGTTCTTCTCTGTCGAACAGGATCGTCGTGGGTCAAGCGCCTTGTCACATCGTGCCGGTCCCGAAGCGGATGGACCTTCGGCCGAGTCGCACACCCTGGCCTCATCGTATCGAAGTCCGTTGCGACGATGACGCGTTCTCCGACATGGCCCGACGATTCCAAGTCGATTGTGCCGGCCGATCCGGCAGCCGTCTCAGCGTGCACCTGCGGGGCGATCGCGACGTCAGGGTCGGCGGATACCTCCTCAATTTCGACGATACAGCACTGGTGGTTCGCTCGGCCGATGCCGCGGGCTTTCGTCACGCACTCGAAACCGTTCGGCAGATCGCCTCCGAGGGCTTCGTTCCGACCGGCTCGGTGGACGACCGGCCCGATCTGTCGGTCCGCGGGTTTCATCTCAACTTCGCCAATTGCCGCGGCATCACCATCGACGAGGCCGTCCGGTTGATCGAAACGGCCGCGCGGTTCAAGCTGAACACGATTCTCGTCGAATACGGGCCGCGATTTCCTTTCACGTCGCATCCACAGATTTCTGACGCCGCGGCCCTGACCGCTGAGGACGTGGCTCGATTGAACGCCGTCGCCGCCGAACAGGGCATCGACTTGATCCCACTCCAGCAGAGCCTGGCGCACCTTGAATATGCTCTTGGCCACGACGAGTTCGCCCCACTCCGCGAGCGCCGGGACCGGCACAATCTGATGTGCCCGTCCAATCCCGAGAGCCTCGCGCTATTCAAGAGCCTCGCCGCCGAGATCATCGCGCTGCATCCGCGATCGACCTGGTTTCATCTCGGCGGTGATGAAGCCCGGAAGATCGGTCGCTGCCCCGAGTGTGCGGCATTCGTCAAGCGACACGGACACGGCGAGCTGTACGGCCGCTACATCGCCGCCGCCGCCCGCTGGCTGCTCGAACAGGGCCGCCGCCCGATTGTCTGGGACGACACGCTCTGCACATTCCCGTCCGCGATCCAACACCTGCCGCCCGAGACGATCATTGCCTACTGGGACTACATCGTGGCGGCGGATCCGACGCCGGTCTTGATTCCCCGTATGGCCCACGCGGCGGGCGGCCCCCGCGTGGCCCACGACTGGTCCTGGAGGCTCCCGCGAAATGCCCGGCGTCTGTCCGACGTGCAGCGTGACGTGATGCGCGGCTACTCCAGACCGGTGCGACTCAAGTCCGCCCTCGGCGAGGCGTTCCTGCGCGAGTTCGGGCCTTACTTGGGCGAGGCGTTTCCGCAGTGGGTCCGGGCCTTGCCTTACCTCGAATACTATCAGGACCGCGGCCACGACGTGATCACCAGCCCGACCGGCATGGGCAACGGCGACACGCAGGATGGCGTGCCCAACTTCGCACGGTTCGAGCGAAACATCCGCACGCACGCCGAGCGATGCAAGGCCAACGGCCGGGCGCTCGGCATGATCACGACGGCGTGGTACAACGTGCCGCCGGAGATGCTCTATCACGGGCTGGTCTTGACGGCGCAGTGGGCGTGGTAGCGTTCGCGGCCCGAGAGAAGGCGGATGGCGATGGCGCCCGCGTCCGGTGGGCGAGTGCGGCCGCGGCACGGGCTGAAGCCCGCGGCTCGGATGATGTTGCGACGGCATGAACACCGTTCCAAATCCCCGGTCGATTCGCCCGGCAACTCTCGCCGCAGTCTATTTCCTTCTGGCGCTCGTCTTTCAGGTCGAAACGCTTCTGATCCCGCCCCGGCAGGATTCGGCCGCGTGGCTGTTCATGGCCGAGCGTCAGACGCACGGCGAAATGCCCGGGCGCGACCTCTGGGACAACAAGCTGCCGCTCATCTATCTGATCGGCCGGGCGGCCCACGCGACCGGCCACCCGCAGGTGTTTCTCTGGTTGGTCGAGGCCGGAATGACGGCGGCCGGGGCGTTGGCCGTCTGCGGCATGGCGCTGCGACCCGCCGGACGCCGCGCCGCGAGCATCGGCGGAGCGCTGCTGTGCGTGGTCAGCGGCGTCCCGGCATTCCACGCCGGTGGATACATGACCGAAATATACGCCATGCCGCTGTCGGCCGTGGCGACGTGGCTGACGTATACCGCGGCGGTCCGCCGGCGCGGTACTGCCCGGGCGGTCGCGGCGGGCCTGGCGTGGACCCTCGCGGTGTCGTTTCGACTCCCGCTGGCCGTGGTTGCGGTCGTGGTCGTCGGATACGCGGCAGTGACCAAGGCCCGGAACCGACCGGCCAACGACCCGCGAGCCGCCCGTGTCGAGATGTTGGTCCGGTTCATCATGGCGCAGACGGCCGGGGCGATCGGCGGAATCGCGATCATCCTGGCCCATCCCATTCTCGCCGGTTATCTGCCCGACTGCGTCGCGGCGGCGATCGCCTGGCCGTTGGACATCGGGGGAAATCGCCTGGCCGGGCCGGCGACGCTCACCGCCGCCGAGCGACTGACCGACTGGGCACAGGACCTCCTGAAACTCGGCTGGTTGCACCTCGCGGCCGTCGCGGGCCTGTTCGTCGCGCGCCGCCGGGCAGCGGCCTGCCACGCCTGGATTGCCGGGACGGGCGAGCACCCCGCCCACATGTCGTCAGATGAGACGCACCGGCGGGACGCCGATGCTCCCCAGCCAATGAGGCGTGACGGAGCGATCGCCCCGTCCTTCGTCACGATGGTGACACTCTGGTACGCCGCCGCGTTCGGCTCGGCCGCGATCGGCTGGACCAGCCACGCCCACTATCAGTACGTCGCCCTCGCTCCGATGTGCCTCGCGATTGTCCTGACCGCCGTGCGAATCACGACGCCCACCGCCCGGCGGCTCGCGATGGCGTTTCTCATCGTGTCGACGATCGCGGTCGGCGCCATGGGCACACGCTCCCTGTTGCACCGGTTGCCCGATCGCCGCGACGCCGACCGCACGGCCCTGATCGACTACATCCATCAACAGACGCGCCCGGATGAGACCGTGCTGGTCTGGGCCTGGAGCGGCACGGCGGACCTCCTCTACCGCCTCGACCGTCCGCCCGGCACGCGGCACTTCATGGCCCATGGCTATCTCAACATGGACATGCGACTGTTTGAGGAGTTCGCCCTGGCGTTCCTCGCCGATCCGCCCGAGTGGATCATCGAAGACCGCGCGTTCTCCCGGCCGGCACTAGCGGCGCCGACAGCCGACCGGCAGACGGCGACTCATGTCGACATGATACGCCTCCGGAAGTTTGCCCGGAGGAACTACCGGCAGAGTGCGACGTTCGGACGCTATGTCGTCTCCCGCCTCGCCGTGACCGCGCACGGGTCGTTCTCGGCTTCCGCACGCACCCCGACATCGGGGGACCCATGACAGCAACCGGACCTCATTCCCTCGATTCCGCGGGCGCAAGCCCCATCTCGACGTCCGTCACCCACGGATTCCGCTGGACACGTCGTGATCTGGCGATCGTCCTGGCGGCCACGCTCCTGAGTCATCTCTACATCGGTTTCCATTACGGCCTCAGCGCCCATGCCGTGCAACTCGTCCGCGTCCTTCGCCTGAATGATCCGAGCCTCTACCCCGGTGACCTCTTCGTCGATTCGCTGGACCAGTACTGTTCGTGGTTCTGGGTGGTCGTGGCGTGGCTCGCCCGCTTCGCGAACTTGTCATGGATTCTGGTGGCGAGTCATGTTGTATCGAGGTGCCTGCTGCTCGCCGCCCTCTTCGAATTGGCCGCACGGATGTTCCCCGACCGGCCCGTCCGCTACATCGCCCTGGCCCTGGCGACCTTCCGGCTCCGGCCGATCCTGGCTGGAGAACACTTGCTGACCGCGTTGCCGACCCACACGACGTTCGCGTTTCCGCTCCTGATGTGGGGACTGTTGCTGGCGTGGCGCGGGCGGGCGATCAGCGCGGCGCTCTTGCTGGGGCTGGGCTGCAACTGCAATCTGATGACCGGGCTGCCCGCCACGTTCGTCGCCGCCGCCGGTTTCGCGGCCGGCGACCGGCGACACCTTCTTCGATCGGCCCTACTGGGCGCGGCGGTCTGGCTGGTCGTCTCCACGCCGGTCCTGCGGTGGGCCGCCGCGACGCCGGCCCCGGACATCGATCCCACAGCCTATTACTACACTATTCGAAATCTGTTTTGGTGGCACTTCGACCCGCTGCGGTGGGGACTCAAGATCGACCTTCGATGGCTCGGGCTGCTCCTGACACTCGCCGTCGGCCTGATCGCGACACGCCGGGCGCGCTTCAACCGGCCGATGATCGCCTCGCTGATCGCCATCGCCGTGACGTGGATGGCCGCGATCATCGCCAGTCGCCTGCCCACGCTCGGGGCCCTCATGCGTTTTCAACTGGGCCGGACGGCCGCGCTGGCGGTTGCCATCTCCGTGCCGCTGGTCGCCGGCGCCATCTGGCAAGGCTGGTCACGGCGGGGCGCTCGGGGCGTCCTCGTCTTCGTCGCGATCGCACTCGGATGGTCGCTCTCTCAGGGAGGCACCGTCACGATCCTGTTGGTGAGCCTCGCGATCGTGGTCGATCTCCGGTCCGGTCGAAGTTGGCTCACGGCCGCCATCGGAAGACGGATCCGCCGGCTCGCGCCGGTTGCAGGCATCACCGTCGCCTTGGTTATCCTGCAAGGATTCGTGAGATCCTACGTCACCGGTGACCGATCGGGCATCCTGCCACGATCCGCCCCCGCTCCGTGGCGGGACGTCCAGACCTGGGCCTGCGCCCATACCCCGCGGACGGCGACATTTGTCGCGCCCATTCACGTCGGCGGATTTCGCGTATTCTCGCACCGACCCATGTGGCTCGAGTTCGACTTCGACGCGATGCTGTGGCACCCCGACCTGACCGGCGAGATTCAGCGCCGCTGGGCACGGCTCCGTCGGACCGGGCTTACGGACTTTCCACTGGAGCGTATCGACTGGGCCGAACTCCACGCCCTGGCTCGAGAGGAGGGCGTCGATTACGCGGTCGTTCCGCTGTCAACGCTCGCCGACCGGCAACCGGTCTATCAGAACACCGACTGGGCCGTCGTTGAATTGGAGAATCGCCCCACGCCGCCGGGCAACCGCCACAACGCGGGCGGGTGCTTCGACGCACGTGAGTTGATGGGTGATGTGGACATCCCACCCGCACTGACTCGCAGGAAGCGCACCGGCGAGACGCCGATGCTCCCCGTCAATTGAGTAGCGTCGGAACACTAACGCGCATCGGTGATCGTCGGAACGGTCGCGCGAGCGACGCCGTCCGCCGCCCGAGCCACCCCATCGGCGGGTCGCGTCTGTTTGTCGTGCACGATCCGCCGGGCCAGTTCCTCGCGAACGAATCGGCGGTTTATGCAGTCGGTGTGGCCGCCGGTCCAGCCCCACCGGGCATATTTCTGCGACCAGGGAATGTTCACGATCCGCCCGCTCGCGCTGCCCGGGCCGCGCAGCCCGACCAGCCCCGCCGCGTCGCCGAATTGTCCGTCGATCGTGCCGAGTATCCGCACCGGGCCCTGGAGCACGGGATCGGACGGCGAGTGATAGACATAGATCTTGCCCTTCAGGTTCTTCAGGGCTTTGCGACAGTCGTAGTGACTGGACAGGCTGGACCCGAGCATGATGTAGTTGTTCACCCTGAACGGAGGTTCGACATGCTCGATGGCCCAGATGCCGACGCCCGTCCCCGCCGAAAGGGCGATGATGTTGGCATCGTTTTCGGGATACCGCCTCAGGTAGTTCGTAATCTCATGGCCGAGTCCCGCACCGGACGACCGCGCGATGAAGCGAAACGTCTGGTCCAGTGCGGGGTTCAATGTGAGTGACCATCGATGATTCGTGACCGCTCCGCGATAGCCCTTGTCTGCCAGACCCAGCGGCACGTCCAAAACGCCGTAGCCCCAGTTCCCCGCACCATCGATGTACCACGTCCGCCCGAACTCTTCCTTGGGATCGTGACACCCCGCGAAAACGCAGACCGCCGCCCACGCCAAGACCGATACTTTGAAAAAAGTCGACATAGTCCAATGACTCATTCTTCCCGGCCCGCCTGATCGCTTGCCGTGAGGCTGCGCCTCGCCCGCCCCCGATGAACGCCCTATCCTCCCTTGTCCTTGTCGTCCGCAGCGGCGGCGCCGATCGGCCGTTGGTCGCGCGGCGGGCTGGCGATCCGCCATTCCTGCCCGGCGCCATAGACCATATCGATCTGAAACTTCCAGATGGCCCCGCCGAACAACCCCGACTGTATGGACGCCGCCTCCACAACCGCCCGGTTCGGCGTCGATCCGGCCTGCCAGGAAAGCGGTCGGCAGAATTGCAGCCGTGTCACCACATCGGACACGAATGCCTCCGAATCCGAGGGCGGCCCATCCTCTGACCAGCGACCCATGTGCGACGTATCCAGGTGCGCTCGAACGAAATCCGAGTCACCGGCCAGTGCCCGTTTCGTGATCGTATCGAAGGCGTCCGCTGGACTCGGGCGGGCCGGGGCCGCGCATCCGGTCAGGGCGGCGAGACACACGACGCCGACTGCCGCACGCCAGCCGCCTCCGCCGGCGGGCTTGCGCTGCTTTGAAGCGCTGTCACGACATGTGTCAATCGTTGGAATCAACGTGAGGTCTCCCGTGCCGTACATGCCACCGCGATGCCAGGGGCCAAAGGCCGCAGTATTCAACTTTCGGCGTTGCGGCTTTCATCAATCGTGTCGGACCCAACGCTGCCGAGCGGCATCCGGTCCCGATCGGAATCGCAAAACTCTATGATACCGCGGCCCGTCCGCGGTGTCACGCATCTTTTCCGCCGAATCCGCCGCCGGTTCCTGACGAGCGGCTCCGGACAATGCCCTGGAATCGCTGCAACAGAGAAAGGGCCTCGACCGGCGTGGTCCGATCGACCTCCACGGCGGCCAACGCATCGACCAACTCCCGCCACCAATCGGGCAACGGCTCCGGATCAGAAAACAGCAACGGCTGATCCTCGTGGGTCTCGCGGCCGGCGGCCAGCGCGCGATCATGCGACTTCCGGGCAAAACAGTCTTCCAACTCGGCGAGCACCGCTTCGCTCCGCTTGACCACCGAACCCGGCAGGCCGGCCATCGCGGCCACATGGACCCCGTAGCTGCGGTCGGTCGCCCCCGGCACGATCCGATGCAGGAACACCACATTTCGACCCATGCCATCCGGCCGGAGCTGTTCGCGGACGGCGACGTTCCAGTTCGCGACGCCCGGCAGTTGTTCGGCCAGTTCCGTCAGCTCGTGGTAATGCGTCGCGAAAAGCCCCCGGCAGCCCAGATGCTCGACGATGTATTCGGTCACCGCCCACGCGATCGCCAGCCCGTCGTAGGTGCTGGTGCCTCGGCCGATCTCATCGAGGATCACGAGCGAGTCCCGCGTGGCGTTGTTGAGGATCCGCGCGGTCTCCACCATCTCGACCATGAACGTGGAATGACCGCGGGCCAGTTCATCGCTGGCGCCGACGCGCGCGAAGATGCGATCGACCGGTGACCACCGCATCGATCGCGCCGGCACGTCGCTGCCCGCCTGCGCGAGCAGAACCAGCAGCGCCACCTGACGGATGTAGGTCGATTTCCCCGCCATGTTCGGCCCGGTAATGACCAGCAATCGATCCCGGTCCGGCAGCAGAGCGCAATCGTTGGGGACGAATCGCTCCGCCAGCGTCCGCTCCAGCACCGGGTGGCGTCCGTCGGCGATCTCGAGCACGCCGCCCGCCCCCGCCGCACCGGCGTCGGCGAGCGTTTCGGCCTCGGGCGTTCGGCTTTCAGCGGGACCGTTCGCCACCAGTTCCGGCCGGCAGTAGCCTCGTTCGCGCGACAGCTCCGCAAGACCGGCCAGCGCATCGAGCGCGGCCACGGCCTCGGCGGCGGCCTGCAGACGCGGCAGCTCCTCCGCCGCCTTCGCCCGCACCCCCTCGAACAACTCGATCTCGAGTGCCTTCGCCCGGTCCGCGGCGCCGAGCATCTCCCGCTCGAAGCGCTTCAATTCGTCGGTGATGTACCGCTCGGCACTGCGAATGGTCTGACGACGGACGTATTCATCCGGGACGCGGTTCCGGTTCGCGTGGGTGATCTCGATGTAGTAGCCGAAGACGGAGTTGTACCCCACCTTCAGCTTCGAGATGCCCGTCCGCTCCGCCTCGCGGGCCTGAAACTCGGCCAACCAGCGGTTGCCGTCGTGGCCGACGCCGCGCAGCCGGTCCAACTCGGCGTCGTAGCCGTCGGCAATAAAGCCGCCGTCCCGCACGACCGGCGGTGCGTCCGGCTTGAACGCCGTCGTCAGGAGTTCGGCGAGCGACTCCAGACCGCGCGTGTGCTCGATCAGGCCGGACAGCAGGTCGCCGCCGTCGCCCGATACGGGCGGCCCGAGGATGTCCGCCAGTTGTTCGCAGCCCCGCAGCGTGCGGCCCAGCGCGACGAGATCGCGCGGCGAGGCCCGACCCACGCCGAGCCGTGCGTTGATCCGCTCCACGTCGGCCATGTCGCGAAGCATCGTCCGCAACCGGCCCAACCGCTCCGGCTGACCGCGAAGCGACGCAATGGCGTCCTGTCGCCGGACGATCGCGCCGGCGTCGCGAAGCGGAAAACGCAGCCACTCGCTCAGCCGCCGCGCCCCCATCGGATTCACCGTCCGGTCGACCGCATCGAGGAGCGAGCCGTCGCGGGCGCCGTCGCGAATCGTCCGCTCGACCTCCAGCGCCCGAAGCGTGACCTGGTCGATACTGACACAATCGTCTATCCGGCGCGGAACGATCTTCAAGATGTGGCCCAACGCGGCCCGTTGCGTCTCGCCGAGGTAGTCCAGCACCGCGGCGGCGGCACACAGCGACGCATCGAAGGCGTCAAATCCGAACCCCGTCACGTCGCGAACGCCGAAGTGCCCACAGAGCGCCTGCTCCGCAAGGTGCGGATCGAACACGTGCGGCGGGCGTGTCGTGATCGGAACATCGAGCAACTGCCGAATCTCATCGGGCAGTGACGACGCGACACCGACGTCGACCTCCGGGACCAGCATTTCCGCAGGGCGAAGCCGCGCCAGCTCATCGATCAGTTTCTCAGCGGGCAGCATCTGTGCGGAGAATCGGCCACTTGCCAATTCCACGCAGGCCAGCCCCACCCACCTCGACCGCGGACCGGCGATCGGGAGTTCCGAGCCGCGGCGTTCAGGCCGCCGTTTCTCCCCGGCCGGACACAACGCGACCAGACAGTTCGTCGCCCGCTCGTCCAGCAACGCGTCATCCGTCAACGTGCCGGGTGTGATGATCCGCTGCACTTCCCGCCGGACCACGCCCTTGGCCTGCCGGGCGTCTTCCATCTGTTCGCTGATGGCGACTTTGTAGCCCGCGCGAACGAGCCGGGCGACGTAGCCATCGACGGCGTGATACGGCACGCCCGCCAGCGGGATGGGATTGCCGGCATCCTTGCTCCGCGTCGTCAGCGTCAGACCGAGGACCCGCGAGATCGTCTTCGCGTCATCGCAAAACGTCTCATAGAAATCGCCCATCCGAAACAGCAGGATGGCCTCGCCGACGAGGGCCTTTTGCTCGTGGTACTGTCGCATGGCGGGCGTGGGCGACGACCGCCCCGACCGCGCTTGGGCGGGCTTTCGCTTCGACGGCGTCTGCGCGTTTTTTGTCGTCGTGGCCATGCCGTGGAAGATCGATCGTCGAAACAGATCCCGGGGGTTCGCCACCGGCGCAAACGGCCGGGCGCCATGCCGCGACTGTAGAAAAATCATCCCCGACTCGCAAGGGACGCGCCGGCCGTTTTCACTTCGCAGCGATGATGCCCTATACTGACGCGCATGCACGACCCGGCCGCGATCCACCGCCACATCTCCGACAAGGCAACCCGGTTTGAGGAGTCCGTTATCCGCCGCATGACACAGGTCTGCCTCGCACAGGGCGGCGTCAATCTCGCCCAGGGCTTTCCGGATTTCCCCACGCCGCCGGAGTTGCAGGAGGCCGCCATCCGGGCCATCTGCGACGGCCACAATCAGTATGCCCGGACCTGGGGGGCGCCCAGCCTCGTCAGCGCCCTCGCCGAAAAAGTTCGATGGTTTCAGGGAATGGAGATCGATCCGGACCGTCAGGTCACGATCTGTTGCGGCACCACCGAGGCGATGATCGCGTCACTGCTGGCCACGATCAACCCCGGCGACGAGGTGGTGATCACCAGTCCGTTCTACGAAAACTACGGCGCCGACGTCATCCTCTGTGGCGCGGTACCGCGCTATGTCACCCTCCACAGGACTCGGGACCAGGATTATCAGTTTGACCCGGACGAACTCGCCGGAGCATTCAACGATCGCACCCGCGGCATCATCGTCAACACGCCGCACAACCCCTGCGGCAAGGTCTACACCCGCAACGACCTCCAGCTCATCGCCGACTTGTGCGAACGCTACGACGCCCTCGCCTTCACCGACGAAATCTACGAACACATCCTCTACGACGGGCGCCGGCACGTCGCCATCGCCACGCTTCCGGGCATGAGCGATCGGACGATCACCATCGGCGGCGCGTCCAAGACCTACAGCGTCACCGGCTGGCGGGTCGCTTGGGCGATTGCATCGCCGGAGATCACCGCCGCCATCCGCAAGGTCCACGACTTCCTGACCGTCGGCGCGCCGCACCCCCTGCAGGAAGCCTGCGCCGTCGCGCTCCGCCTGCCGAAGGCGTTCTACAGCCGGCTCGCCATCGACTACGCTCGGCGGAGGGAGATTCTGTGGACCGCGCTGCAGGAAGCCGGGTTTGAAGGGCACGACCCCGAAGGGGCCTATTACATCATGGTCGACATCGCGCGTTTTTGCCGCCCGGACGAGGACGACACGGCCTTCGCGATGCGCCTCATCAAGGAAGCCGGCGTCGCCACCGTGCCCGGCAGCAGTTTCTACAACCCCCCATCGCTCGGGCGCCAACAGATCCGCTTCTGCTTCTGCAAACGCCACGAGACGCTTCACGACGCCGGTCAACGTCTGCTTGAATGGTCATCGCGGCAGTGATAGACCCGGGCCGCTGATCTTGCTAGAGACGCTTCCGGCGTGCGCACCGGCGGCTACTCCGACGATTCCGGGGCAGCGCACCGAGCCGTGCTTTACCGGAACAGCCTCCTGAGCAAGTCGTCGCGGCTCAGGCCGAAGTGATCGGCGACTCCATGCAGTATTGCATTGAGCGTGCCGATCTTGATGGCCTCATGGGCAGAGACCGTCACGTGATGTTCGCCGCCGCGCTGCGTCGTCATGCGGACATGGCTGCCGGTCGGGTGATCCACCTCGTAATCCAACCGGCCGAGGGCCTTGACCAGATCGGGGCCGGACAGGTCTCGCGGCAGTTTCACGAAGCAATCACCTCGTCACGGATCGTGTGCAGGCGGATTACCCTGGGGCGAGTCTGGTCGTCAGGGAAATGACAGCGGACCGCATCGCGGATCATCTCCCGCAGCTTTTCCATGTCGTCGGCCTGCGTAAAGATCGACTCACCCAAGGCTCGAGCCGTATAGCCCCCGTCGGGGTCGTCCTGGATAAGAAACACGATTTCGGTCATGTGCGGCGCTCCGATGACGGAAACTCTATCCTCAAACAGATCACGTGGGTTTGTCCGACCTCGCGTACATTTTCGTCATTTGAGCCGCGCGGAGCAAGCCTCTCTTATTGGGTAGCCGGGCCAATAGACGCCGACCTCGACCTCGCGCATGGCCGCAGTGAGCAGCAACCCATTCACCGTCCGGTCTACCAAGGCACGCCGAGCCGTTGCCGCCGACCAAGGGCCGTGATCGTCGATCGTGCGGTCCCGGCGTGCGCATCGGCGGCTACTCCGCCGATCCCGGCGCGGGACCCGGGGGGATCTGTTGCGACAGGCGCATCTCCGTCGGCGCGGTGGCGCCGCCCGACAGGATCATCGACAGCGCCTGCTCCATCGTGAGATCGGTCTCGGTAATTCGTTCAAGCGGCACGATCTCCATATAGCCGCTGGTAGGATTAGGCGTCGTCGGAACATAGACGGTGGCATACGTCCGCCCGCTGTTCCGATCGACGATTTGATTGGTCATGAACGCGATAGCCCACAGGTGGGCGTCGGGGAAACCGATCAGCACGACGCGCTTTTGTCCCTGTTCCGGATCCTGCACGCCGGACAGGGCACGCACCATCCGTTTGATCGACACGTAGACCGTGTCGACAAACGGAATCCGCTCGACAAGACTTTCCGCCGCCTCGATGAACCGCCGTCCGACCACATTCGTTCCCAGCCATCCCAGGATGTACAACGACAGCACTGTCAGCGTGATGGCCACCGTCATTTCCCACCACCGGGCGTCATCCGGATCGATGACGCGCGGCGTGCTATGCACCCGGAATACGAAGAACACCGCCTTGGACACCCAATAGACCAGCCACACGCCCACCTGAAGGGCCTGGCGATAGACGAAGTGGATCAGGATGGCGGTCACGGCCAGTGGGATGATGAGCAGCACACCGGCGATCAGCCGTCCGCGGAAAGACCGCGGGGCGACCGATCCCTTCCGGCGCGGCTTCGACTCGTCCGACGCCGGCGTCGCGTCATCCGGTGCGGCGGGTTCTTCCCCTTGTGTCATCACGATCTCCGCCCTCGTGTCATCGTCGCCTCCATCGAACCCCTGTATAGCCCGCCCGTGGGGATGTGGGAAGCCTCGACCTCGATTGCGCGGCGCAGACCGGCGCCGCCGAATGGCTGAGCTTCGGATCAGGGTGAATTCACGACCCGGCGGAGACCGAGGCCGGTTGAGAAGTTGGCGGCGGAGCGGCCCGTGTGGCCGGAACCGGGGGTTGGGCCGCCGGCTTGAACAGCGCCTCCAACGCCGCCAGCGCCGCCGTCCGCTCGGCCGGCGGGCAGCCCGGGGCATAACCCTTCCACTCGGCGGCCAGCTGCCGGCCGAGCGCGATCAGGGCCGTCTCGGCGAGGTCCGCCGGCGCCGTCGTCGTCGGCCGCGCGGCGAGGGCCGCGTGCAATCGCGGCAGCACGACGTCACGCCCCAGCGAGGTCAACCGCTTTGCGGCCTCCGGATCGGTGGCGAGCGTCTTCAGGAGCCGGTCGATTTCGGCATCGCGCACCGCCGCGTGGCGATCCTCGGCGCGACGGCGGAGCGTGTCGAACCGAATTCCAAAATCCGACCCTAGTCGTCCCGCCAGCGGCGACGCTGCGGCGATCAGCGCGAGCGCCGAATCAGGCGACATCTCAACCCGTGCGGTCACCGCGTCGAGCACGGCCTTGCCCAACTGCGCCCCATGAGGAATGACCGGGGCGGCACTCTTCTCCACCATCGTCTTTATACGACCGATGGCCTCCGCGTCGTCTCCGCTCCGCAGCAGCGCCGCCACCGCCTGAGACGCCAGCACGCCGAAACGCTCCGACGCCCGGTCCGGAACCAGCTTCGCGGCCTGATCGAATCGGCCGGCCGCCGCCTTGAACTCGCCGAGCGTCAGGTGGGCCTGCGCCATCCGCTCGAGAGCCTCGGAGCGCCGATCCTCCGGAAGCTGGCCGAACTTCGGCTCCGCCTCTTTCAACAATTCCAGACGGCGGTGCTGGGCCGTCGCGTCGGCCGATCCCGCGAAGCGATCGGAGGCCGTCACACGCTGGTCGACCGGCAACCGCTGCACGATCGCCTTGTAACTGCTCCACGCACGTTCTCGAACCGAGGCGTCCGGCTCTCCCGGGGCATCGAGTCGTTCCGCCAGCTTGGTCAATTCCCCTTCGCTCCGCCCGCATTTGCCCAGCGCATCGGCCGCGGCGAGCCGCACGCGAGGCTCCGACGAGGTCAATAGTCCACATAGATCCTTCGCCGCGGCCTCGTCGCCGATCGAGGCCAATCCGCGGACCGCGGCCTGGCGAATGGAAACACTGCGATCCTCGACCGACTCGGCCCGAAACGTGTCCCGAAACTGCACCGATCCGATCTGACCCATTGCGGTCAGGAACGCCTCGCGCGTCGGGTTATCCTGAAGGTCCAACTTCGCGAAGCGCGTCGACAGCGCGGCAACGGTCGCCGTAGTCGACTCCGCAGGCGCATGATCGGGACGCGCCAGAGCGCCGAGCGCCCGCGCCGCCTCCGCCACCACCGCCGGCTGTGGATCATGGAGATGTTCGATCGCCGCCGGAATGGACCGCGCGTCATCGAGTTGGGCCAACGCCTTCAACTGGGCCTGCCGAACGCCGGAATCCTGCTCCTGCCCAAGCGCCGACAGCAACGTGTCGACCTCTCCGCTCTTTTTCAAACGCAGGTCGCCAACCACGTTCGCCACCCGGCCACGCACCACGACGTCCGCATCCGCAATCATCTTCCCCAGTTGCGCCTTGATCTCGGCGCCGACCCCCTTGCGATCCGTAATCCGCACGTTGATCAGGTCCAGGCCCAACCCACGCACCGCGGCCAGCGGATCACGGAGGAATCCCAGCAGCAGCTTCGGGCGCTCGGCCTCCGGCGTCCGCACGTGCAAGTCGCGCAGGGCATCGACAAGCCGCTTCCCGATCCCGCCGTTCACGACCTCCAGCTCGCCAATCCGCCGGTACAGCCGATGGTTCCGCTGCCGCAACCAGTCCGTCTCCGACGTCGCCTTGGTCTTCTCCCACCACACGGCCACCGCGGCGGCATCGGCGAACACCTCACCCGTCGCCTGACGCAGCGCCGCCAGCGCAGCATCCCGAAGCGCCGCATCCCCGCCGCCCACAATCCGGGTCAACGCGGCGATCGCCCGGATCTCGCCCCCCAGTTCGCCCATGGCCCGGATCGCGACGGTCCGCCGGCTCGTCTCACTCTTCGTATCGAGCGCCGCGGCCTCGAGCTGTTCGATCACAGTGCCGTTGTCGAACCCCCGCAGGGCCGATAGCGCCGCAGAGACGAGCTCCGGCTTGTCATCGTTGAGGGCCGTAATCAATGGAGCGACAAGCGCGACCGGCGGATGTCTAAACTCGGCCACGGCGTCGGACACGGCCAGCTTCGCCGCCACGTCCTTGCTGTTCGTGAGCACATCGACGAGGCGGCCAACCGCCTCGACCGAACCGTTCTCCAGAAGACGGGTCACGCCCACGCGCCGAACGTTAGGCTCATTGTTGCCCGTGATGAAACTGAGGAATCCGTCCAGCTCGGCCGCACTGGCCACTTGCGGTCCGGCCGCCGCCAAGTTCGTCGTCGCCGGCCGGGTGCCGGCCGCGTGACTCGGTGATGCCGACGAGGCAGCCCCGGTCGTCGGAGGCCCCTCCATCCTCCACGCGCCGGTGAACACCACCGCAGCCAGTAGCACCAATCCGAACAACTGCCTCACAGTCAGTGCCCGACCTTTCGCCTGCGGCAGGTTATCATCCCGTTCGCCCCCGGTATTGCCGAACGGCATTCTCGCGTGGGAAACTCTAGGCGACCGCCACGCGTATCTATCGCAGCCGACGCCACTTGTCAACGCCGTCGCCGCGCCGCCGCCGTCCGCACGGACGCGGCGCGCGCAGCCCGATCGATCGCTTCGGCCATCGCGGATCGCCATTGCCGCCTTGGCAAACCGCGCCCGTTCAGGTACAATTCGACCGTCTTCAGGCAGCGTCCCTGTTCTCCATCGGTGAAACGGGGCCAAGACGGAACTATCGAATGTCTACCGACCTCGGCCTGATCTGCGGCACCGCCGCGTCCATCGCACTCCTTCACACGATTCTCGGACCGGATCATTATCTGCCGTTCGTCGCCCTTTCACGGGTCCGATCATGGTCGCTCCGGCGCACCGTCGCCGTCACGGTGGCCTGCGGGATCGCCCATGTGCTTAGCTCGGTCGTCCTGGGGCTAGTCGGCATCGCCCTCGGCATGAACGTCTTCAGGCTCGAGTCCATCGAGAGCCTTCGCGGCAGCCTGGCGGGCTGGCTGCTGCTGGCTTTCGGCGTTGTCTATCTGGCGTGGGGCGTCCACCGGGCGATTCGCAACCGCCCCCACAGTCACCTGCATGCACACGCCGACGGAACCATCCACGCTCACACCCACGGCCACAGCCGCGAGCACGCCCATCCGCACGACGCGCCGTTCTCGCCCTCCGGCGAGCCGCCCGCCGGACAGGAAGACCGCGCGTCCATCACCCCGTGGGTCCTTTTCGTGATCTTCGTCTTCGGCCCGTGCGAACCGCTGATCCCGCTCGTGATGTATCCCGCCGCGCGGGGCAGCCTCCGCGACGTAGTGATCGTGACGGCCGTCTTTGGGTTGGTGACGATCGGTACTATGACAACCCTGGTCTTGATGGCCCGCGGCGCCGCAAACGCCCTCCCTTTCGCGAGCCTCGGCCGCTACAGCCACGCCGCCGCCGGCCTCGTCCTCTGCGCCTGCGGTCTCGCCGTCTGTCTCGGCCTTTGATCCCCCCGCCCGACCAGCGCCAGCCCGTATAACAGTGCCGGTGCGCGAATGCGCACTCGTTCAGCATATTGAGGTCCAACACTGCCGCCGAAGGAGCCTATCCGAGCCCCGAGCGCAAGCGAGCGGGTCAGCGAACGAGAAGGGATTCTCGTTCCAGCGGCACAGGAGATTCTCGTTGCAGCCGCTCTCTCACGGTCGCGGTTCTGATTGGGCGGTCTGGCTGAGGTATGCGCGAAACCGAGAGCGTGCCAGGGCCGCGATCACGTTGATCGCCTCGCGAGGACCGATCCGATCGACGGCCACGGTCAGGTCGAAGCCGGACAGATCGGCGAAGCGATTTCCGCCGTGCTCTTTCAGGTATCTGATCCGGTCCTCTTCCTTGTCGCGGCGTTCCTTGCGTGCCTGGTCGGCAGGGAGATTCCGCCGGACGGCATAGCGAGCGTCGCAGTAGTCCACCGAGGCCACGATGCGAACGGTGACGCCGCTGGCCGCCGGTAGAATGAAGCCGACGCCGCGTCCGACAAAGACGGCCGGCTCCCGCGTTGCGATGGCCACCGAGGCCCGGGCCAGACGGTGATAATAGTCGTGGCGTTCGCCCGGTCCGTGATAGCCGACGGAGAGCAGCACATCCTCCAACAGGCTTCGTTCGTGCTCGTCCTCGATCGCGTAGACGCGCCGCCGCACCTGGTCGTCGGATGCCATGACGTCCAGCAATTCGCGATCGAAGACCGACCAGCCGAGCTCGTCGGCGACGGCGCGCGCGACGTAGGACCCACCGGCTCCGACCATGCGGGATATCGCGATGAACGGGTGAAGCGACCGCTCTTCTGGCAGAGCTTCGGGGCGGCGCTGAGATCGGGCCAACTCCCAGTTTCGGATGCGCCGCTCGAGAATGCGTTGGGCCTGTCCGGTGTGTGACAAGGTGGATCGCATGATGCACGCCTTTCCATTCGATTGCGGCCTGCCTGTCGGAGACGCGGTCTCGACGGGCGTTGCAGAGCACGGATCACGCGGCGGGCACGCACACCGCTTCCGCTCCGGCCCGCAGCGCGGCCAGGTTCAGTTGAACCATGTCGTCGCCCTTGTCGGCGAAACTCTCGGCGACGATCTGCGCGACGGTTTCGATCGCCAGGTGTTCAAACAGCCGGACGTAGGCGCCGAGCATGACCACATTGGCCGCCCGCGGGTTGCCCAGGGCCTGCGCCATGTCGACCGCCGCGAGACGGTACGCGCGGACGTCGGTCCGCGTCGGCTCGGCCGGCACCATGGATGCATTGATCAGGAGCCGGCCGTCGGGCAGGACCGCGGATTCAAAACGCTCGAGCGACGGCTGGTTCATCACGATGACCGTGTCGTAGGCGCCGGCGATGGGCGAACCGATCTCGTCGTCGGAAATGACGACCGTGCAGTTGGCCGTCCCGCCGCGCATCTCGGGGCCATAGGAAGGAAACCACGTCGTCTCGTATCCGGCCGCCAGCGCCGCCCGGGCCAGCAGGGTGCCCGATCGGAGCACGCCCTGTCCGCCGAAACCCGCCATCAGCACCGTCTCTGTCACGACAGCTTCCCCCGCTTCGCGGCCGTCGAGTTGGCCGCTTCGGATACCGGACAATCCACGCGATCGACGAACACGCCGGGCGGAAACTCCTTGACCACGACCTGCTCGATGTGCTCCATGCAGGCGGTCGGGTCCATGTGCCACTGAGTGGGGCATGTCCCCAGCGCCTCCACGAGGCCAAAGCCCTTGCCTTCCAACTGGGCGCGAATCGCCTTGCGCATGTAGGTCCGACAGGTGCCAATAGCCCTCGGCGTGGCCAGCGACGCCCGCGCCAAGAACGCCACCCCCGGCAGCGACGACAGCAGCTTGCAGACATCCAGGGGGCGGCCGGTCGTCTCGCAGGCTCGGCCGGCCACCGAGGTCGTGGTGACCTGCCCGGCGAGCGTCGTCGGCGCCATCTGTCCGCCCGTCATGCCGAAGATGCCGTTATTAACAAAGAAAACCGTGATCGGCTCGCCGCGGGCGGCCGCGTGAATCGTTTCCGACATGCCGATCGATGCCAGGGCGCCGTCACCCTGATAGGTGGACACGAACCGGTCCCGCAGCGGGCGCTTTGAGGCGGGCCACACCGCGGGCGCCCCGTCGTGGGGTG
>CAYQDV010000036.1:11006-20636 GCA_964416295.1 uncultured Planctomycetaceae bacterium | reverse complement strand
CCCGCCACTGGCGCACGCTGCCGGACCTGCTGCCGCCTGAAGTACGGCGAAAACGGCGAATCGATCGAGCCCGCCGTGTGGTGTCCGCCTGCGCTCCGATCACGGCAGCGGCCCTGATCGGTCTGGCAATGCTCTTCGGTCAGATCAGTTCGGACGCACGACCCACCATCATCGCCTGCAGGCGAGAGATGAACACCATGGGCAACCTCTTGGGCGAAGTCCGGATGCGGACAGCCACGAAACAGGTCGCCGACACGCTGGAACAACAACTCAGACGCTTCGCAACCTCCAGCCCTCAGTGGATCGGCTTCTTCAAGGAACTGTCGATCCTGCTCCCGGAGGAGTTCAACGCCGAGCGACTCCAGGCTCGCATGACGGACAAGGGCATCTATGTGACGATCACCGGCCGCGTGCACACAAGCGGGAACGCTGCGACCGTCGACGAGATCGTATACGACCGCATGCTCAGACAACTCGGCAAAAGCCCGTTCATTGAGGAAGTCACGCTATTGAACGAAAGCCGGAATCCTCAAAGCGGAATGGAGGCAGCCGGCCAAGTATCCATTGATGTGGCGTTGGCGTATCGCCACGAGAAGCAGGAATCCTAAGCGATGTCGCGTTTGACTGCACAACTGCGCAGATGGGGCGTGCCGATCGCCTCGACCGGCACGCTAATCGTAGCCGCTGGTTTTGCGCTGTCCCGACTGTCCAAGGCCGCGGCCGACCTCCACACACTCCAGGCCGCTGGAACCACGCTCAATGTCATCGCCGTCCAGGTCACGCAGAGCATCCTGTCCCCGAGCGAAGCGAAGGCCCTCGATGACAGCCGGGCAGACCTGGAGACGCGCCTCCACAACTGTCGCAAGCAAAACCTCGTTGTGGGAGCCATCAGCGAGTGCACCCGCAAGGTGGACGCTCTGGTCCGCGAGATCAAGCCCGTCCCGACCACCGGAAACGCCCCCCGTTTCCGGGTGACGGCGGATGGAACCTATCGACAACTTGCGGAGTTCATGGGCACCTGCGCCGAGGGCCGGCTTCCCGTCCGCGTCGTCGAGTTCTCAGTCACCCGGTCCGAGTCCGATCTGATCGGGACCGAACCCTTGTTGCGGGCAGACATCACGGTGGAATCCTTCGTCCCTGAAGAGAAGACCCAAGCCACCAAGGTGGAAACATGATGGAACCGCGACAGAAAAAAGTTGCAGCCGTCTTGATCGGCGCCAGTGTGATCCTCATCTGGCGCGTCTACGCCGTCGTCACCGACCGATTCCCGGCCAGCGTCGAGGCTGCTTCCGTGGACGGGGTGACGCCCATGCCGCCGTCCTCCGCGAACGATGCGCTCCTCGCTCGCGACGGCGAGGAAACGTGGAAAATTCAAACGACCCTGGCCGCCCGACCCTGGCAAGCCGGACCCTTCCGCGCAGAACCGGACCGGCCGGTGCAAATGGACGAGGATGACCACAACGACGATGAGGCCGGCTCCGGTGATGAGCAACCGCAGCCCCCCGATTTCAAATTCACCGGCGTCTCGCGGGTCGACGACAGCTTCCGGGCGTTCGCCGGTGACCGCGTCTTGCGGTTGGGAGACATCGTGTCGCCGGGCTTGGAAGTGATCGAGATCACGCGCCGAACGACGACACTGGCCTCTCAAGAATGGGCGTTTCGCTACGAACTGGGGGTCCCTCAGCCCACGATTCGTCCAAGATCGGAGACTCCATGAAGCGTAACCCCCGGGTGGTCGCCGCGCTCGTCACGATCCTGATTGCCCGCGGTGCGGGTGCAGGCGTGCCGGCTGCCGCGGCCGACACAACCGCTGATGCCGGCAAGCGCATCACCTTGCAGTTGGAGAAGAGCGAGATCGGCGCGGCCCTGCGGACCATTGCCGACCTGGGTAAGCTCAACCTGGTCATCGGTCCGGGCGTGGAGGGCCAGGTCACGGTGGCCCTCGATGACGTGCCGGTCCGGATCGCGCTCAATCGCATCGCCGTCGACAACGGATTCCATTACACGCTTCAGGATGGCGTCATCTCGATCTCCAACCCCGACAAGGACAAGGCCGCCAAGGTTCGTCCAGCCACCGTCACTCGGATTTTCAGGCTCCGCTCGGCGGATGCCCAGCACGTTAAGGACGTGTTCGAACCGGTTCTGACGCCGGACGTCGGGAGCATCAAGGTCTTCGACGAAGACAGTCAGAGCATGTACGAGACCGTCACCTTGAACGAGCTCGGCGGTGACTTTGGAGACGGCGCCGGCGAGGCGGGCGGCTCCACGACCGACGCGACAGCCGCCGGACAAGAGAAGGACGCGCCGACGCCGTTTTCACGGACACTCGTCGTCACCGACATCCCGGAGGTCGTCGACCAACTCGCGGACCTGATCGCCGACCTGGACCGCACACCGCCGCAAGTCCTCATCGAAGCCCGCCTCGTGGAGATGTCGACCAACCTCCAGCGGCAACTCGGCATCGATTGGAACCTCGAGATCTTCGCCAACGGTCCCCTCCTGAATCACAAGCTGCCCCTCCGAAACAAGGCGGGGTTCGCCAGCGGATCGCAGATTCAACGCAACTTCACCGGCTTTGCGCAAAACGTCTCCGGTCTGGCCCTGGGGACGATCGACTTCTCGCGCTTCAGCGCCGTCCTGCGGGCCAATCAGGACGACAATTCGGTCCGCCTGCTCGCCAATCCGCGGATGCTCGTCCGAAACAACCACAGTTCCAGCATCCTCGTCGGAGAACGCTACCCGATCTTCGAGGCGAACATCACCGATTTCGGGACGGTCACCGAGGCGTTTGACACGTACATCCCGATCGGCATCCAACTCGAGGTCAAGCCGACCATTATGATGGATGGCCGAGTCAGCATGTTCGTCCACCCGGCCATCAGTTCGCTCGGCGACGTGGTCGTCGGCACGACCGGCCTGCGTGTCAACCGCGTCAACACGCGCGAGATCAGTACCCGCGTCATCATGCGCGACGGCCAGACGATCGCGCTCGGCGGGTTGATCACCGACCGCAAGACGCACGCCGTGTCCAAGGTGCCGGGACTTGGCGATGTGCCGATCCTGAGCGCCCTCTTTCGGCAGGAAAATCCCAGCGCGGAACGTACCGACCTGCTGATCTTCCTGACGGCTCGGATTGACGGAGCCCTCGAACTGTCCGAGCGCGACCGGAAGGTCTTCGACCGCTATCAGCCGCACTTCAAGCACATCGACCGCTTGCAGGACGTGCCGCTGCATTTCGAGGTGCCCACTGAGTACGACCTGCCCAAGCCCATGTTTAGCGATCCTCCGATCGAACCCGCAGTGGATATTGAGGACACAAAACCGGTGCCCGACGAAGACCGAGTCGTTCGCGAAGCCCCAAAGGGGCGTAACGCCCACCCGGCGGTCGCCGCGAGCTCGATTGTCCACGCGAAACCCACGGGAGAATCCCATGCAGACGACCGTGACACGCGCCCGTTCGCGACGCCAAGCCTTCAATACGTCCGTGTCGAGCAAGCGCCCGGCTTCGATTCTGACCTCGGCCTATCCCGGCTCCGTCGACCCGCCGCCGCGTCCGTCGCCGATCCCGATGAGGCCATCAACCAATGGCTCGACTCGCTCGCGGCCCGACCGCAACGCCCGCGTGCTCCGGCCGCGACCCGTGAGTCTCCTTCTCGCGATTCTGGCCACGGCCCTGCCGGCAACGGGTTGCGCCTCGGGCCGGACCCGCACGACCGCGATCCGCTCGGCACCCGCGAAGAGACCCGATCCGGCATCCACGCAAACGCCCCGGCAGCGGTCCGAAGCGTTCCGTAACGCCTACCAGGAGGGCCTCCGGCTCGCGAAGCGGAAGGAGTTCGGGTTGGCCGTCGGGGCCTTTGAGACGGCCTCCTCCGTGAATCCGGACTCCTTCGAGGCGTGGTTCAACCTTGCGGCCTGCCACGAACAGATGGGTGATCCATTCCGGGCCATGAACATCTACCGGCGCCTTCTCAATCTGCGCCCGGACGACCCGGACTGTTACGCCAACATCGGCACCTGCTGTATCAAGCTGTTCCATCGTGAGCGCAACGCCGGCTGGCGGACCATGGCCATCGAGGCCTGGCGACACTCGCTCGATCTGCGCCCGGACCAGACGGACGTGCGGACATACTTGGCCAGTTGCCTGCCTTCCGAGGATGAATGAGGATGTGTCGCGGCTCGCGCCGTTTCCGCCATTCGACCCCAACACGAGCAATGCGACATGCCGTCCCGTGAGCAGATTCTCGAAGCCATTCGCGCCAACCCAAAGATTCCCGCACCGCCACAGACCGTCTTCCGAATCCTCGAAATGACCCGCAACCCCGAGACAGACATTGCCGCGCTCGCGGAGGTCATCGGGCACGACGGCGGACTCACCGCCCAGCTTCTGCGTCAAGCCAACAGCGCCCTCTATGGCTTCCTCTCGCCGACATCGTCCGTCGCCGACGCGTGCATGCGCCTCGGTCTCAAGCGGATTCGTGCCGCCGTCGTGAATCAGCACGTCGTCAACGGGCTGAGCAACGCCCGACCGCCCGGATTCCGGGCCGACCGCTACTGGCAGGCCGCATTCGCGACGAGCATGGCCGCCCACGACCTGTGCAGGCAGCTCCTGCCCGAGCGAGCCGACGAGGCATCTACCGCCGGGCTACTGTGCGACATGGGGATCGGCCTCCTGGCTTACGGCCTGGCGAGCCCCTACAAGGCCGTTTTGGACCGCTGGTCCCGCGACCCCACCACCCATCTCGAATCCATCGAGGCAGGCATCCTCGGGATTACGCACGCCGACGTCGGCGCCGCCGTCCTGACCGACTGGAAGCTCGACACAGGCATCATCGAGGCCGTGCGATGCCACCACGACCCGGCCGCGAACGACTTCGCCAGCGAACACGGCCCCTTCGCCCGAATCGTCGCCGCCGCCGTCTTCGTCGCCCGAATCGCCCTCGACGGCTCCAATATCGACTGGGTTGACGGACTCTTCGGCCACCTCGACCCTCTGACCAACGACGCGGACGCGGTCGTGTCGCGGCTGCTCGATGATCTCGTCCGCCACATCCAGGACAGCGCTCGATCGCTGACGGTGGAGTTGGGCGCCACCGACGGCATGGAGCAGAACTTCGCCGAATTCACCGCCGCCATGCCCGATGTCGGACGAAACATGTTCTTCCGTCCGATGGCCCGCTATGAATAGCGGTGCCCTCCCCTCCGCTGCCCGACCCGCGCCGACACAGCTATAATGCACATGGTTGGAAATCGAGACGCTCCGACAGGGAGGCCACGCGCCATGTCCTTACGATCCTTTCACATCTTCTTCATCGTCGTTGCGATCATCGCCGCAGACGTCTTCGGCGTCTGGGCCATTCGGGACTACCGCGACACGCACAGCGTGATCAACCTCACGCTCGGCGTCGTCACGCTCGTCGGCGGGCTTGCGATGGTCGCCTACGGAATATGGTTCATCCGCAAGATGGACCGCGCCAACATCCACTGATCGTTCACTCCCGCGGATCGCCGGTCTGTCGCCGTTCCTGTCACAATCCTCATTCGCCGGTAGAATGCTCCCCGTCGTATGAGCAACACCCGGCACATCGTCTACATCAATGAGTTCTATCACCCCGACATCTGCGCCAGCGCCGCGGTCATCACCGAACAGTTGCCGCGTCTGCTTCGGCTTCGCAACGATCTCCACATCACCGTCATCGCCGGCAATCGGGCCTGGGACACACCGTCGCGAACCTATCCCCGTGAAGAGGTCGTCTCGGGCGTACACGTCGTCCGCGTTCGCCGACCGGCGGTCCGGCGCGCCAGCCTGCTGAGGCGCGGGCTGGGCTTCGCGATGTTCGGACGCGGCGTGATCCGCGCCGCGTCCCGGCTCGATCAGGTCGATCTGGTCATCGGCACAACGGCCCCACCGCACGGCGGATGGCTCGCTCGCCGGATCGCCGAACGCCGCGGCTGCCCGTTCATCTATCGAGTGCTCGATCTCTACCCCGACCTCGTGGTCGCACTCGGGCGGATCAAACCCGACGGCCGGGTTCACCGCCTGTGGCGGTCGGTGGACACCACGACGATGCGGCGCGCCGCGGCGGTCGTCACCGTCGCCCGACGCATCTCCGAGCGCATCACGCGAACCCGCGACCTCCCCGCGGCCAAGGTCTTCACGCTCCACGACGGATTCGACCCCGGGAGAGTGGAACCGCCGACCCAAAACGCGTTCCGGCAGCAGCACAACCCGGACGGCCGTTTCGTCATCCAGTACGCGGGCAACATGGGGCTGTCGCACCCCTTTGACGCGGTCATCACCGCCGCCTGCGAATTGGCCCCGGACCGGGGATTCCTGTTTCAGTTCGTCGGCGACGGTCCCCGGCGGGCCGATCTGGAGGAACGCCTCCCCGACGAAGCCCAGCGCATCGACTATCAGCCGGCCGAGCGGCTGGGAGAGGTCCTCGCCACGGCGGACGTCTGCCTGATCAGCCAGCACGCTGGCATGTTCGACATGGCAATCCCCTACAAAATATACGCTAGTCTGTCCGCAGGAAAGCCGGTCATCTTTGTGGGCGACGCCCGGTCGGACATCGCTCAATGGCTGGTCGAACGGGGTGTGGGCGTCCAGGTCGATCCATCCGACGCCCGCGGTCTCATCCGCGTCATCCGCGAGTTCCGTAACACGCCGGACCGCTGCAAACGCATGGGCATCGCCGCCCGGGCCATGCTCAACCACCGCTTCCACGCCGACATCATCGCCAACCAGTGGTTACGCATCATCGACGCGACACTCGGTGCCGAACCGGACAGAGTATAACCGCCGCGTGGGCCGGCACGCCCGGCACCACTCAGTCGCACACGCGCCGGTACAGATCGCGGTACCGCGGAATCAGCCGCTTCCAGTCGAACCGCTCCGCCGCGAAGGTGCGCCCGCGTTCCCCCATAGCCGTCAGTGCCGGCTCCGCCATGCCGAGCAATTCCGCCAGCGCCGCCGCGATGTGTCTGCGCGTCGGCTCGACGATTCGGCCGGCATCCGCGTCCGCCACCTCCGGCATGTTGCACGCCGGAGAGATGATCACCGGCAGCCCCGCGGTCATGGCCTCCAAGATCGACAGACTCAACCCCTCGCTCAGGCTCGGCTGAAGCAGCAGGCTCGCCCGGCCGAGGCAGGCCCGGACGTCGTCCCGCGACAGCGTTCCGGTGAAGGTCACGCGGTCCGCCAGACCCTTCCGCGCGATCGCCGCCCGGAGCATTTTCGCCAGGCCGAATTCGTCGGGACCGGCGATCACCAGGCTCCAGTCGACGCCCGATGCTGCCACGTCGAAGCACGCCTGCATCGCCGGCACGATCCCCTTTTGCTCGGCGATTCGCCCCAGAAACAGCAGCCAGCGCCGTCCCTTCAGTTCCGGAAACCGCGCGATCAGGCCGTCCGCGGGCGGCAGGTGCTCATACGCCCCGGTGTGAATTCCATTCGGGATCACTTCGATCCGTGGGTTGAACGCCAGCGCCCGCATGTGCGCCGCTTCGCCCTCCGCCAGGGCGTGCAGGCACGCCGCCCGTCGCAGGTTCCGGTATTCAAAGAGCCAGCCGGCCGCGCGTTTCTTCCACGCGCTGCGCCGCCAGGCCCACGGCATCATGTGGCTGTGCGGGGTCATGATGTACGGCTTCCCCGCACGCCGCGCCGCGGCCCCCGCCGAACGATTCTGGCCGGTCCAGAGTCCGTGCAGATGCACGACATCGGCGTCGGCCACGAGTTCGCCGATCCGCCGGTCAAATGACCCGGATCGCCCCAGCCGCGTGCGACCGTCGGCCTCGAAGCCGAGCACCTCCACGCCGTCGATATCCGGCGGCTGCCCGAACCGCCCGCCCCTCAGTGTGGCGATGCGACACGCCTCGCCTGCCTCCGCCAGACCCCCCGCCAACTCCGGCAGCACCTGCGCAATGCCTCCCCACGACGGATCCAGCGATTGAACCACGTGCAGGATCTTCATGGGGCCTACTGTCGCGTGCGAGCTTGCCGTTCGCAAGGCCGACGTGCCAAACCGTACACCGCCGCTCCCACCTGGCTCAATCGGCGGGCCACACCCGTCCGTCGCCCACCACACGCGCGCCGTCGTCATGCGATGCGGTCCGGCAGCGCTCGAGCGCTTCTCGGATCGCACGCACGAGCGATTCTCTCTCCCGCGAGTTGTTGACCAGCCGCGTCAAATGCACAGCCTTGCGCTTCGACCGCACAAGCAATCGAATGCGCTTGTTCTTCATCTGTTCAACGCTGAGCACGTCAGCCCACGGCAGGTACTGGATTCCGAACCAATGCAGCCGCATGAACAACCCGTCCGGCGCCACCGCGACAAACGGCCCTTTTCGAAACACGGCAATGCCCACAGTCAGTAGAGTCGTCCACACAATCGCCATTTCCGCGTCGACCCAAAACCCGCGGACACGCGGTGACGACAACGCCATTTTCAGGATGGCGACGGGGATAACGAAGACAGCGACGACAACCAACAGCGTGCCGAAGTGCTTCCGGAAGCTCGTCGGCCGCCACACGGTGGTGTGTTCATCATATCTGAACCCGCACTCCGGGCAGCGGTGCGCCGCCGGCAGTCCGCGCAAGGAGTAGTCGCACACCGGGCAGCGTTTCAGCCGCCCCGAGGCGTCGTCACCTCGTTCGGACTCGGCTGAATCTACGGCCAGAACGATCACCCTCCACGGATCCGCAACATGGTTCGCTCCACAGAAGTAGGGTGGGCACTGCCCACCTTGACTCAGGCGATGCCCGCCTTACCGCAACGTCCGGACAAATTCCACAACAAAGAATATCATAATCAGAGACGTCACGATCACGATCACCGTCGCCAGGACGGTCACCAGCGCGGGGCCCCGCATGATTCCCTTCTGATAGGTCGCGATAATGTGGGGGCGAGCCAGGACCAGCATCGCCAGCAGGACCGTCGCGATCGAGGGCCAGATCGAAATCGAATGGATGTAGCTATAGACCCACACCCACCGCGGCACGTCCTGCTCATACCCTTCGTTTCGATGGACGAAGTGGCCCCGGATGTAATACGTCGGTGCGCCGCCGCTGGCAGCCGGCCGGATGTAGCCGTTGGGCGCATCTCCCCCGATGACGGCATACACGATGGCATAGACGAGGAAGTTGCTCAGCCCCAGCAGCATCAGCCAGACACAGAGGCGGTTTCTTGTTCGGTGGTCCATGGGTCGGGCAGCGTACCCCGGCGCGCCGGCAGCGTCGATTCGACCGGAGCTGCAGTGCGCCGGCCGTCATGCGGTCAGGCCGATGCTCCCCTCCAGCGGCGAGCTGGCCGTCGCGTAGCGCTTCCTCGGAATCCGCCCTGCCCGGAAGGCCAGGTAGCCCGCATCGATCGCCTGGCGCATCGCGCGGGCCATCGCCACGGGGTCATTCGCGTGGGCGATCCCGGTATTCAACAGGACGCCGTCGGCCCCCAACTCCATCGCTACCGTCACATCGCTGGCGGTTCCGACGCCGGCATCGACGATGACCGGATAGTCCGGATCGCCGGCCTTGAGCATCTCGAGGATGATGCGGATGTTGTTGGGGTTCAGCACGCCCTGGCCACTGCCGATCGGGCTGCCGGCGGGCATCACGCTCGCCGCCCCGGCCTC
>CAYQDV010000036.1:0-10906 GCA_964416295.1 uncultured Planctomycetaceae bacterium | reverse complement strand
AGGTTGCGATTCTGCGCGTCAACCAATCGCTCGCGCCGCACGGCGACCGTGACGACCTCGCAGCCGCTGGCCTCCAGGCATTCGCGCATCTGCTCGAAGTCGGCGTACTTGCCGGTCCCGACAAGCAGCCGCGATCGAAACGTCTGGTCTCCGATCTTCAGCGGTGCGGGGTCCATCGAGATTCCCGTCCGGCTCCGGCGGGCGTCCTCGGATCGGCCTGAGCCCCGACGATGGGAATCGGCCGTCTCGCTGCCCCGAGCCGGTCCGATTATAGGGGCGGGGGCAAGACGCGTCACCGCCGGGCGAGGCCCCATACAGCGTCACGTCCCGACATGAGGGCCGGCGATGGCATGGAATAATTCCGGGTCGGCGCGCGTTAACTTCATCAGCGGCGGGCGAACGAGTATGGAGCAGGACATGCAACGAGAACATCGCGGTAAGAGCATCTTCCCACGACTGGGCCTGTTGGTGATCGCGGGGGCGGCCATCGTCTGGCTCGGCACCCGCCGCGGCCCAGCCGAATTCACCTGGCTCGCAGACTTCGACGCCGCCGCCGAGCAGGCCCGCACCGACGGCAAGCCCCTGCTGGTGGACTTTTGGGCATCCTGGTGCGGCCCCTGCCAGGCACTCGACGCCGAGGTCTTCTCCTCATCACAGGTCGCCTCGGCCGCTTCGGACTATGTCCCCGTGCGGGTCGACCTGAGCGGTCCCGCGCCGGATTCCCGCGAGACCGCCCTCGCCACCCACTACCACATCCACGGCATCCCCGCCGTCCTCGTGATCGACCCCGCCGACGGCGCCGTCATCGCTCGAAGAGGATACGGCTCGCCCGATGCGTTCGTCGCGTTCCTGGAAAAACACCGGCGCTGAGGCTCTCGCGCCGGCAGGATTCACTCGGTCTGTCTCATTGCGCCGATCGCGCCATCCCGGAATGCGGCGTCATGCCGCCCAGTGCTTCTCCACCCACGTCACGAGTTCCTTGACGTGTTCCACGCTGGCGCCGAACAGCTTGCGCTCGTCGTCGGTCAGGTGCAGCTCGATGACCTTCTCGACACCGTTCGTTCCCAACATGCACGGCACGCCGACGAAATAGCCGCCGACGCCGTATTCCGTGTCGCAGTAGGCCGCGCACGGCAGAATACGACGTTTGTCTTTGATGATCGCCTCGGCCATCTGGACGCTCGCCGCCGCCGGAGCATAATAGGCGCTCCCCGTCTTCAGCAGGCCGACGATCTCTCCGCCGCCCTTTCGGGTCCGTTGGACGATTGCGTCCAGGCGCTCTTTCGACATCAGCTCCGTCACGGGAATCCCGCCGACGCTCGTGTAGCGCGGCAGCGGGACCATGTCATCCCCGTGTCCGCCCATCAGCACCGCCGTGATGTCCTCCACGCTGCAATCCAGCTCCATCGCGATGAACGCCCGATACCGCGCGGTGTCGAGCACGCCCGCCTGACCGACGATTCGCTTCGTCGGCAGGTCCGACGCCTTCCACGCCGCCTGAACCATGGCGTCCAGCGGATTTGACACGATGATGTAAACCGCGTCGGGGCTGGCCTTCACGGCTTCCTCGGTCACGCTCCGGACGATCTTCATGTTCGTGGCCATCAGATCGTCGCGGCTCATGCCCGGCTTCCGAGCAATCCCGCTCGTGATGATGACCACATCTGAACCCGCGGTGTCGGCGTAGCGGTTCGTGCCGATGATGTTGCAGTCGAACCGCCCGATCGGCGACGCCTCCCGGAGGTCAAGGCCCTTGCCCTGCGGCATCCCCTCGACGATATCCAGCAACACGATGTCGCCGAGTTCCTTCGCGGCGGCCCAGTGGGCACAGGTTGCCCCGACGTTGCCGGCGCCGATAACAGTGATCTTGGCTCTGCGCATAATCGGATCTCCTTCTACGGGTTCGCCGAATCCACCCGCCTCGCGGATGATAACCACGCGCCTCGAACGCCGAAAGCGATGATGCTCTCCGCGGCGGACACCCGGGTGCGACGCCCATCGGCGAAGCCGTGGGCGTGCGCGACGGGCGGAAACTCGCGAAACTCGGACAGAATGCCGGAGTGCGCGCGGCTCTTGCCGTGCCTCGCATGTCCACGGCTGCGCGGATGGACATGGCACCCACCGCCACAGCTCCGCGCCACGACCTATTCCGGTGCGGGCTCGAGGAGCGCCGACATGCTCCCTGCACACCGATCGATCCGCCAGTCCGAGCCGTAGGCGTGAATCTGCTCGCGCTTGAACTCGGCCCGCTCGAAGGCCGCCGTCTCGCAGATGACCCGACCGGACGAATCGACCTCGACCGCCATCAGGTACGCCCGCTGCTTGCTCACGCCAAAAAGTTTCATGAACATCTCAATGACGTAGTCATAGGTGTGGTCATCGTCATCGAGGAGAATCACGTGATACCGGGGCTGCCGCCGCGGTTTCGATTCGGGCCGGGCCGCGGCCGCTTCCGGCAGGGCCAACGTGGCAGCGCCACTTCGATGCGACATATCGAGCCTCCGTGCGGTTCGGCCGCCAAGTATAGCAGACCGCCCGAGGCTGTCTGCCCCCCACTCCCCCGATCTGCACGCTGCTCCCACATCTGCCGAGACCCTTGTGCAGAATCTCACCCGCCGGGCTAGAATGACGCCCGAAAGGAATGACGCCCCATGAAATTCGCGCTCATCGGTCCGCCACAGTCCGGCAAGAGCACTTTGTTTGCGGCCATCACCGGCGAACCGGCGGATCCCGGTCACGGCGGAACGGACCGCCTGGCGACGGTGCTCGTGCCGGACCCGCGCCTCGATTATCTCGCCGAGCTTTACAAGCCCAAGAAGTACACCCCGGCTCACCTGGAGTTCCTCGACGTACCCGGCATTTCTCTTGCCGATGCCCACGGACAGGCCGCCTTCCGCAAGGCGATGGGGGCCGTCCGCCGCTGCGACGGAGTCGTCATGGTCGTGCGAGCGTTCGCTTCCGACTCGGTGGCGCCGTACCGCGACCGGATCGATCCGAAGGCAGACATCGACGAGCTGCACATGGAACTGATCTTCGCCGACCTGGAACAGGTCACGAACCGCGTCGAGAAACTCGAGAAGTCCAGCCAGAAGCCCTCGAAGACACAGGATCGGGAACTGCGCGAGCTGGCCATGATGCAGCGTGTGCGAACCGCGCTGGAGAACGAGGCCCCCGTCAGCAGCGCAATCCACAACGACGAAGAGCAGGGCATTGCCGCCAGTTTCGGATTCCTGACGCTCAAGCCGGTGCTCGTCGTCGTCAACGTGGACGAGGCCGACCTCGCCCGGCCGGCACCCTTCCAGCATGAACACGCCGCCGCCACGGTCGCCCTCTCCGCGGAGATCGAGGCGGAAATCGCCCGACTGGACGAGACGGACCGGCCGGCCTTTCTGGCGGACCTGGGGCTCGAACGGCCGGCCGGCGTTCGATTGGTTCGGACCTGCTACGAGGCGGTCGGCCTGATATCGTTTCTGACGTGCGGCCCCGATGAGGTCCGGGCGTGGACCGTCCACAAGGACGAGTCGGCCGTCGAGGCGGCGGGCAAGATTCACAGCGACATCCGGCGCGGATTCATCCGGGCCGAGACCGTCGCCTTCGAAGACCTCCGGGCCGCCGGTGACATGAAAGCCGCGAAGAGCGCGGGCAAGGTCCGGCTCGAACCCAAGGGCTACGTCGTGCAGGATGGGGACGTGATCAACTTTCGTTTCAACGTGTAGTGGTTCATTCCGCATGAAGTTGCGGGAGCGGCAGGCGATCTGCCAGTCGCACCGGCGAGACGCCGATGCTCCCCGACCGAAGGAACGAGTGGAACGGACCAGTAGTCCGGATCGTCATTCGAACACCATGCCGCACCCTTCTGCTCCGATGCCGACCGCCCGCAAACTCACCTCGGCGATCGGGGCGTGGCTCGGCCGCCTCCTGCTTCGCTCCGAGGGCCTGCTCGCCGCGACGTTCGCGCTGCTCATCGTGATCGGGACGGTCCTGCTGTGGCTTCCGGTGTCGCACGAGAACGACGCAGTGGGCCTGCTCGAAGCCTTCTTTACCTCGACGTCTGCGGTGTGTGTCACGGGATTGACCGTTGTCGACACCGGGACGGCCTACACACCCTTCGGCCAGGCGGTCATCCTTGTTCTGATACAGCTCGGCGGGCTGGGCATCATGACCTTTGCGGCCCTGGCGGCTCAACTCATCGGCGGCAAGCTCTCGTTTCGCTCCCAGGCGATCATCAGCGACACATTCTATCAAACGAGCGCCGCGGCCAATCTCCGCCGTGACCTGAAGCGGATCGTCGGCCTCACCCTCGGCCTCGAAGCGGTCGGCGCGGCCCTGCTCTACCTCGACTTCCGCCAACTGGGACAAAACACGACACCCGTCTTCTCTTCTGTCTTTCACGCCGTATCCGCATTCTGCAACGCCGGGTTTTCGCTGCACGCCGACAGCCTGACGGCTGTACGAGCGTATCCCCTCACCATGCTCACGATCATGAGCCTGATCGTGCTGGGCGGCCTGGGTCATACCGTCGTCCTGGAGATCGGCCGCCGCGGCCTCGACGGCATCCGCCGCCGACGCACCGGTGCCGTCCGCTGGTCGCTCCACTCCCGCATCGTCCTCACGATGTCCGCCGGCCTGATCGCCGCCGGAGCCATCGCCATCCTCGTCCTCGGCATCCCAGACGGTCATGAGTCGTGGCCGGTCCGCTGCGTCCAGGCCCTGTTTCAGTCGATCACGGCTCGCACCGCCGGATTCAACACCCTGAACATTGCCGCCCTGCCGCTCGCCTCACTGCTGGTCCTCACGTCGCTGATGTTCATCGGCGGCTCGCCCGGCTCCTGCGCCGGCGGCATCAAGACGACCTCGCTCGCCGTTCGATTCGCCGAGGTCCGCGCCCGGACACGCGGACGCCAGGATACAACCCTCTGGGGCCGACGCCTCGCCCCCGGTGTCGCCGATCGGGCGGCCGCGGTGATCGGCCTCGCCGTCGCATGGAACCTCGCGGGATGGCTCATCCTCGCGGCCACCGACGGCGGCAGCCACGCCGTCGCCTTCAAGGACCTGATGTTCGAACAGGTGTCGGCCTTCGCGACCGTCGGCCTGTCCACTGGAATCACGGCGGGGCTGTCCGTCACGGGCAAGCTGTGGCTCATCGCATCGATGCTCGTGGGCCGACTCGGTCCCCTCACCGCGGCGATGGCGGCCATGCCGCTCCTGCCGACGCCCTTCCGCTATCCGGAAGAAAGGCTGATGATTGGATGAGTGACGGGAGGCCGCCGCGCCAAGCAGTTCCGACACCGACAGGCAGCGGCCCAACAGCAGAGAGGTAGCCCATGAAACAGGTGGTCGTCATCGGACTCGGTCAATTCGGTTCGCACCTCGCCCGGGAACTGACCAAAATGCACTGCGAAGTGCTCGCCGTCGACGATCTCGAGGAACGCGTCGCCGACCTGCGCGACGACGTGCATCAGGCAATCGTGGCGGACGCTCGCAGCCTGGACACGCTCAAGTCGCTGTTCACCGCGTCCGTGGATGAGGCCGTGGTCAGCCTGGGTGAGAGCATGGAGGCCAGCATCCTCTGCACGCTCCACCTCAGCCAGATCGGCGTCAAGAAGATCCGAACCAAGGCCGTCAATGAAGACCATGCGCTGATTCTCAAGGCGGTCGGCGCGCACGAGGTCATCTTTCCCGAGCGCGACACCGCCGAGCGCACCGCCCGCCGCATCGCCCATCCGCACTTCCTCGATTTCTTCCCGTTTGCCGAGGAGTATCGGATCATGGAGGTGGTCGTGCCAAAGGCGGTCGCCGGCAAGACGCTGCGCGACTCGGACATCCGCAAGAACTACCGCCTCCTCGTCCTGGCCACGCGGGCCGGCACGCAGGGCGAGTTCCACTTCATGCCCACGCCCGACCAGGTCCTGAACGAATCCGAGGTGCTTGTCGTGCTCGGGCGCGAGGTCGACCTCGCCCGTTTCTCGGCCATCGATTAGTATGGCAGCGGTACATTGCCGGCGTTATGCAGAGCGTAGCGTTGGCCCCCCGTGGCCAACGGGCATGGTGGCGCATGTCCCGCCGTTCACGGGGGGCCGACACTGCTGTAATGGGCGGTTTCTTTCACCGGCGGCCGACCCTGCCGACCCATCGCTCAGAATGGCGTAAAGTAGCGCTGCCATACTACATCGGCTCGGCAGCGTCTCACTGCCCAGTAAGGCAGGCCATCGAGGCGCTGGCCCGCCCGCTTACAGGAAGGACGAGTTGAGATGACGAAGGCCCAGGCAACAGCGGACGTGTTCCTGACGGCGCTGAAGGGACTGCCCAAGAAGGAACGCGATGCGGTTCTGGTCCGCATCGCCCAGGATAAGGCGTTCGCCCGGGACCTACGTGATCTGGCGATCATCGCCGAGCGGCGCGGGGAACGATCACGCCCATTCCGTGACTATCTTTCCAAGAAGAGAAGATGATGGGCCGTCGTTCGAACTATGCGGTCCGTATCAAACGCTCGGCGGAAAAGGAAATGGACCGGCTCCCGCGCAACACCTTCGACCGTGTGGCCGAGGTGATCCTTGGACTGGAACCTGATCCTAGGCCGCATGATTCCAGGAAGCTGCGTGGCCTGCAAGCCTACCGTCTGCGTATCGGCGCCTACCGTACACTCTTATACTGTGAACGACGCCAGGCAGGTGATCGAGATCGTAGCGGTCGGACACCGACGAGATGTTTGCCGCGACCTGTGATCCGTTTGCAGGGCCACATGGACGCCGAGATCATGACACTTCCCGACGCGCCGATTACCATGCACCCGCCGGTGTCGCAAAGAGCCGCCGGTCCACCACGAGGTGCTCCGTCATGCTGGCGCCGCTGCTGTCTGCCAAGGATCTCGCATCAACCGGCGAAGGATCGGTCGACCCGCTTGGCCTCAGCACCATCGCCGAATCGCTCGCCGGCCGCCTCGTCCCGGGCGTCCGCGAGCGCCAGCAGCACCCCCGCTTCGTGACCGCCATCGCCGTCTCCCTCGCCGTCTGCGAGACCTTCGACGAAGACACCGTTGCGGCCGACCGCCGGAGCGAACCGTGGCAGGTCTTCGAATGGTATGCCGTCGAAGGCATGGTCCGAGCCACGCGGGAATCCGACGCTATCAAGGGGCTTCCGGGGCGCGACAAGGCACAGCAGGCCATTCAGGACAAGGTGCCCCTGTCCGCGTTGCGATACCTGAAAGCCCCCTCGACGACGGGCTTTCACGGTGTGTACCGCTCGCTGTCGGAGGCGCTCCGCGTCGACATGAGCGGGCGGCTCGGCGAATTCGGCCATGTCGTGCTCGACACGTGGGCCACCGAACAGAAACTGACGGGCTTCATCGGCACGGCCGATGGTCCCGGCCTCGCTTGGCGCAATCGCCTCCGCGAGGCAGTGGAAGCCGGTCTCACTCAGGGTGCCGTCGCACGCACGCCCGGCTGGTCGGGCTGGCGATTCTTCGCCGATCACCTCACGCCGTACGACGCCGGCCGCAAAGAATGCAAACTCATTGTCAACGCCCTGCTCGATCCGTCGGAGCCGTTTCGCCGGCAGGTGCTCGAGTTTCTCGTCTCCAAGGAGGGGCAAGAGACTCTGGCCCCTGCCGTAATCTCCGAGCGGCGCTTTCATGAAGCGCTCGCGAAACGATCCGATCCATCGCTGCGAGCCCTGCTCGAAGCGATCATGACCTACGAGCGGTTCTCCCGTCTGCTGAGCGATGCCTTCGACGACTGCCTGCTGGCCATGTCCAAGGCCAGCGGGCCAACGCCGTCGTCTACCTTTGCCGCAACGCCTGGCGTGAAGACGGCCGCAGCGCAAGTCCCCAAAGTGTATCAAGAGCTTATCGAACAGCTTTCTGTGGCCGACGAATCGGTCCGGTTCAGCGAAGCGTTCGGTGCCTTCGCAGAATCCGCGTCGCCCGCTGACTCGACCGAGCGCCTGCTCGAACACCACCGGAAGATCCAGCGGGCCAAGCCTCCCGACGGCAAGGCCCCCTGGTTTGAGCGATTCGACAACGGAGCCTGCGTGATCCGGCCGGCGTACCGGCTCGATGATCCCCCTGATCGCGACGACGCCTACGTCCACAAGTATCGCACCGGCTCGCTCTGGTCGTTCGCGCAAGACCTGAGGATGTTCTGACAGATGGCACGCAAGAAGAAGAAACGAGTCGGCTACGGCAAACTCCTCGATGCGTGGGTGCCCCCGCCCGACGCCGGCGAGGCGATCGGGTGTGTCGCGACGACCTTCACGTTTTCACCCGTCTTTTTTGAGGAGGCGTGCCTCGGACGCTTCCTTCAACTGCAGACCGATCCGAACCAAGACGGCCCGCTCTACCTGATCGACCGCGAGGAGAAGCTTGCGCAGGTGTCCTGTGCCGCCGCCCTCGTCGACCAGCACTATTGCCGTGGCGTGCGCAGCCTGCGATGGGACCTGCTGTCCGCCCGAATCCCGGGCGGCATCCTCCACGCCAAGGTGGCCGTGCTGCACTGGCGCCGGTGCGTTCGCCTCATCATCACCTCGGCCAACCTGACCGAGGACGGATACCGCCGCAATCAGGAGATCTTCGGCGTCCTCGACTACCGGCCCGATGGGGAAGCCCCGCGCCCCGTTCTGAAGAAGGTCGTCGAGTTTCTCCGCGGCGCCGCAGCATTCAGCGAGGTAGGCAACGCCTCGTCCCCCGCGCTCTCACGTTGGAATCACTTCCTGGATGGCGTTTTGAGCGTTCCGACGGATTGGTGCGCGGAGACTGGCCGACGCCGTCCAACCATCCGGGTCGAGGCCATCTTGTGTGGCCCGCGCCGTCCCGATGCCCTGAACCAACTCACGCGGATCTGGCCCGCGGCCAGCCCGCCGTATCTCGCAAGCGTGGTCAGCCCGTTCTTTGATCCGCCGGGACCGCCCAACCGTCCGGCACGCGAACTCTGGAACCACCTGCGCCAGCGCGGGAAGGCCGACGTCGAATTCTACGTGACGGCCGACGACATCCCCGGTGAGAACACCGTCTTCGTCCACGCGCCTCGGTCGTTGAATCTGGCCGAACCCTCCGGTCGTTCCGGCGTCTCAACAACGTTCCATCGGGTCGAACTGCAGGTCGACTCGGAGCCCAGGCGCCCGCTGCACGCCAAGAGCATCTGGTTCGAAGACGACCGTTGGATCGTGTACATGATCGGCTCCAGCAACTTCACCAGCGCCGGCCTCGGCATCGGTGGCAATGCGAACGTCGAGGCGAATCTCGCATTTGTTGTCGACACCCATCGGAGCGAGAAGGCCGACAAACGCTTCGGTGAATGTCATCTTTCCGGCGATCCAATTGACCTGGATGCCGCAAAGTGGCAACCTCGTGACGACGACGAAGAGGACTCCCCTGGTGAAACCGTTCTCCTGCCGAAGGCGTTTTCTACGGCGGTCTATGAAAAGAAGGCCCGGCAGGAAGCGACGCTCACGCTCGCCTTCTCCGGCAAGCCGCCGCCGGGTTGGATCGTCCGGCTGGACGAGGATGACGCCCCCTTCTTCTCGGAGGTCCAGCGGCAACAGAGCAAGTGCCCCAGCAAATGCTGCCTGACCTGGAACCGCCACCGCCCGCCGTCCGGCCTCTGGGTGGCGTGGCATGGAGCGAACGGCTCGGTCTGGTGGCCGGTCAATGTGAAGACACCGGCCTCGCTTCCCCCACCCCAGAAGCTGAAGGACCTGTCGCTCGCGGTCCTGATCGATATTCTGACGTCGGCCCGCCCGCTGACCGATGTGATTCGCAAACGCACGCCCCCGCCGAACAACGGCGGCCCCCCGCCGCGGCCGCCACCCGTCTATACCAGCCAGTTCCTGTTGCAGCGGACCCGCCGCGTGGCCGGGGCCTTCAACGCTCTTCGCCAACGACTCGAACGACCGGCGATCACGGCCGAGGCGCTCGACTGGCGCCTGCGGGGGCCGGTCGGCGTGATCGCGATGGCCGACGCGCTGGCGCGCGAGGCGGTCTCTACCGGCGAAACGGCGTTTCTCCTGTCGGAGTTGGCCCTCGAGCTGTCCCGCGTCCGGCCGCAGCACGCCCGCGGCTGCGTGCCCGTGCCTCAGGTCAGACGAGAGGTTCACAAACTCATCGGCGAACTGAAGACACGCATCCCGAACAAACGCGGAGAGATGGCCGCGAATCTCCGCAACTACCTCGATGAGGTTTTTGAAAGGCTGCCAGCGTGAAGTACCTGTACCCGTTCTGCAAAGACGTCCACCTGCACGTCGCGGGCCGCATCCCAGAGGAGGACGCCGAGCGCCAGGAACGGACCGCCCGTGAGATCCTCAAACGCCTCTACGATCAACCGGGAATCATTCTCGCCGATGAGGTCGGTATGGGAAAGACGTTCGTCGCGCTCGCCGTCGCCGTGTCCGTGGCCGTCGAGGACTACCACAGACGCCCCGTCGTCGTCATGGTCCCGCCGTCGCTGACAGAAAAATGGCCGACGGACTTCGACTTGTTCCAGAAGAAATGTCTCCCGCCCGAAATGGCCGAGGAACTCAAGTGTGCCACGGCCAGACGCGCCGTCGAGTTTCTCAAGCTGCTCGACGACCCGCTCGAGAGACGATGCAGGATCATCTTCGTCACGCACGGCGCGCTGAGCCTCGGACTGGCGGACGGCTGGGTCAAACTGGCCTTGATCCAACGGGCGATCCGCGGCCGGCACGGCGTCAACAAACTGCGCCGCGCGCTGGCAAGAATCATGGGGAAACTCCTCAGGATGTCCTGGGTGGGCCACGGCGACTGCGGCGTCTGGGAAGAACTGCTGTCCACGAATCCAAGAGACTGGCTCGGCGTGCTGCACGACTGGGGCCTCGTCCCCGAGCACGACGACGCTCCGGGCCCGCGGGGGGGTTCGGGGAACGCCACGGAGCTGGGTAACAGAGTGGGCGACGC
>CAYQDV010000035.1:8704-20993 GCA_964416295.1 uncultured Planctomycetaceae bacterium | reverse complement strand
TGACGCGAAGAAAGAACTCGAACTGGCGCTGGGGACCGCACCCGACAACGCCGACGCGTACAAGCTGGCAACACGCGTGTGGTTGGAAGACGGCCAATTGGCCAAGGCCCGAGACACCGTACAGACCGCTGCCGGTCTCTCCAACGATCCGGAGATCGATTTCCTCGCCGGCATCGTCGCCGAGCGATATGACGACCCCTCCGCAGCGCTCGAACACTACACGGCGGCGTCCGGCAAGGTGCCGCTCGTCGCCCAATATGTGCTCGCACGGGCGGAGATGCTCATCGCCACGGGCCGGCGTCTGGACGCCCTGGCCCTGATCCATTCACGCATGCGTGACTTCGACCGCAACGCGCCGATGCGGACGCTGGCGGCGCGGGTCCTGCAGTCGCTCGACCTGCGCGGACCGGCCGTCGAAGCGGCCCGCGAAGCGGTCCTGCTCAGCGACGGCGATCCGGAGACCGTCGAGTATCTCGGCCTCACACTTGCTTGGGCCGGCCGTCTCGATGAGGCCGTCGAGGTCCTGACGCCGCTCGTCCGAGATTCAGAACGCGAATCCGAGGCGGCTGATCACGAGAAGGATGGCAGGGCGAAGACGCCCCCGACCGTGTCAACCAACGTGCGGGTGCTCTATCGCCTCGGGGGTCTGCAGCTCGCGGCCGGGCAGGTCCGGGCGGCCCTTCGGACCCTGGAAGAACTGACCCGTATGCGTCCGAACGACGCGGTCGCGTGGACGCTCTACGGCCGGGCCGCGCTCATGGCGGGTCAGCCGGAGCGAGCGGCCGGCGCGTTGTCCATTGCCACGCAGACCGGCTCGGCGGGGCCTGAGGCCCATCTGTTGGAGGCGTATCTCGCGCTCGAACGGGGTGATTTCAATCACGCGATGGAGTCCGCCCAAACGGCGATTCAACTCGACAAGAGTCTCATCGTGGCCTATTGCGTGCTCGGTCAATCCGCTGAAGCCATCGGCCTGTTCGATCGTGCAGAGACAGCCTACCACGACGCCCTCGCGATCGATCCCGAGTCGCCGCTACCACGCAAGCTGTTGTGCGACCTAACCCAGCCGACACCCTATGAGACGGCGAAGCCGCTCTCGCGCAGCGAACCGGGACCACATGAACCCGTGCGGCATCTCGCCGGCATCGATGACGTGGAGGGATCATGACCGCCGGACGGCTCAGACCGTGGTCTCAGGTCGACGATGAGGCGGAGACTGCGATCGCAGTCGATGTTCCGTCAAGCCCGGGACCGGAGGCGAGACAGCAACCGCCGGACACCGCGGCGTCTGAAGGTCATCCGCCATCGAGGGGTCGGCTGCGCGACCACATGACCCCCGCCGGGTGGGCCTTGGCGCCGATCATGCTCGCTGCGGGGTGGACGGCTTGGAACGCGATTCACACCTCGGGGGACACTCCGGCGGTGCCCTCCGTTTTTGCCGTGGGAGTGATCAGCCTGCTCCTGCTCTCGACGGGCCTGATGATCGCGGGTTGGCGCGCCCAACGAGCAGCCTTGAGCCGGCTCTGTGACGACGTGCTCCGTACGGGTACGCGCGCAGCCGCTGGGTTCGATACCGCCCGTGCCGATCACGAATTCGGGCCGCTCTGGTCGGCGATCGACACGCACATGTCCGCGGTGGACGCCCAGTTGGCCGACTTGATCGAGCAGCAGCGAGAGCTCAGCCTCGATCGAAGCGTCGCGCACATGCAAAAACGCCATTCCGCCGCCATCATCGACTCGATCTTCGATGCGGTATTCGTCACCGACGCGTTTGATCAGCTCATCCTGGCCAATCCCGCGGCGGAGTCCATCTTCGGTTTCGATCGGGCAACAGCGCTTCGGCGGCCCATCGCGGAGATCTTCCACGACGAGACCCTGTTGCAAGCCATCGGACAGGTGCGTGAGTCGGATGGCCGAAGTGCCAGGCGGTGCGTCGAGCACGCGATCGGCGATCGCACCTACGCCCTGACGCTGTCCAACCTGTCCAATGAACGCGATCCCGGCCAGGCAGAAGCAGACGGCAACTCCAGTGCCGGGCCGTGTCGTAAGACCCACGGCGTTGTAGCGGTGTTGCGGGACATCACGAAAGATCGCGAGGCCGCACGGCTCAAGAGCGAGTTCGTGTCACATGTATCCCACGAACTGCGGACGCCACTCTCGTCGATCCGCGCCTATGTCGAAATGCTTGTCGATGGCGAGGCGGCCGACGAGAACACGCGCGACGAATACTACGACATCATCCAGACGTCGGCCGACCGCCTCGGGCGGCTGATCGACAACCTCCTCAACATCAGTCGCATCGAAGCCGGCACGGTTCGAATCAACAAGGAGCCAGTGGCCCTGTCGATGGTCGTCAAGGAGGCCCTCGACATCGTGCGGCCGCAGGCCGAGGAGCGCCATCTCGAACTCACCGAGGAGCTGCCGCCCGTCATGTACCGCATTCATGCCGATCGCGACACGATTCACCGGGCCGTGCTGAACCTCCTGAGCAACGCGATCAAGTATACGCCCGAGGGAGGCAAGGTGCGGCTCAAGATCGAAGCCCACGAAGAGGACCACACGATCTCCGTAGCCGTAAGGGATACCGGTGTCGGTATTCCGACAGACGATCTGCCGCACATGTTCGAGAAGTTCTATCGCGTTGCGGCCAACGCCAAGATGGCCCGCGGCACCGGCCTGGGGCTGAATCTTGTCAAGCACATCGTCGAAACCGTCCACGGCGGCAAAATGAAATTAAGCAGTGAGGTAGGCCGGGGCAGCACCTTCACGATGATCCTGCCCCTGATAAGTTGACCCGAACATGCAGAACGGAGATCAAGGAGTTCACATGGCCGGCAAGAGCATCCTGGTGTGTGACGACGAACCCCACATCGTCCATGTCGTCGCCACGAAATTGCGCAACGCCGGGTTCGACGTCGTGACGGCGGCCGACGGCGCCGAGGCGTTGGACCTCGCCATGCGACAGCCGCCGGACCTCGTGATTACGGACTATCAGATGCCGCTGCTGAGCGGCCTCGAATTGTGCGCCAAACTCCGCGGGGATCCCAGACTGCAGAACATCCCTGCAATCATGCTGACGGCACGTGGGTTCTCACTCCACGACGACGACCTGCAAGGGACCAACATCAAGAAGCTGCTGGCCAAACCCTTTAGCCCGCGGGGCGTCCTGGACACAGTCCGAGAGGTGCTCCAGGCCGCCAGGGCCGCGCGCGGCAAAACACAGGATGAGCCCAACACGGCCGAACTTGCTGGAGATCCGAACGCGTGACGCCCACACCGATCGATCCCGCCGCTACCCCGGGCCACCGCCGCGGCGGCCCTGCAGACGTGGGGTGCCTGCCCGAGCCGGAGGTCTGCGCACCGCTCTCGTCGGAAGGCTTCGTCCGTCTGGCGCGTTGCTGGCGCGGTTCCGATGTCTGGCTGAGCATGTGGAGCCGCCGGGGCGAGCTGGTCGCCAACGATTCAGAGGGTCCGAGTCTGTGGAACCGGCTGCTCGCGAACGGACGACATTTCCGGGACGCACTGTGTGCCATCGCCTTGCGGGCGATCGATGACGCGGCAAATGGCGGCGAAGAGCTTCCGCGCCCCACCCTGGACCGTCTTGGGCCTTGGCAGCCGGACCTCGGCATCTTCGCCATCCCGGTTCGGCAGCGACGGCGCGTGCTCGGCGTCCTGCTGGCCGGTGTGGTCCTCGTGAATGAGCCGGATGAGGCGCTCGACCGGTTGTGTGGGCAGTGCGAGGTCGACCGGACGGTTGCCAAAGACCTTGCCCGCCGGATTCGGCCCATCCGTGCTGAGGCACTCGACGGCGTCGCCGATCTTCTCGACCTGACCGTTGACCAGGCGAGGGAAATCGACAGGTGCCGATACGAAACCGTCGACCTCGCCCGGAATCTCGACAACACCTACGAAGAGCTGAACCTGATCTACCGCATCAGCGCGCGGATGGGGATTCCACAGTATCCGATCCGGATGCTCGAACAGGTGGGACGCGAGACGCTCCCGGTCTCCCGCGCATCGGCGATCGCGTTCGTCGCGCACGATCCTGAGAGACTCGGCGAAACACCGGATGACGCAAGCGTTTCCGCCATGGAGGAGATCGACGAACACGTTCTGCAGGTGGGGAAAGGCGCTCCGAGCCTTGCGGACGTGGTGCGTCTTGTCCAGGCGTTGAATATCGAGAATGACCGCGACCGGGATTACTTGCTCATCAACGAAGCGGCCGGCACAAAAGATCTCGCCTGGGCCTCCGCCTGGCTCCAACACATTGTCGCCATCCCCCTGTATGACAATCAGAAGTTCTTCGGCGCTCTGCTGGCGATCAACTGCGAGGACGACGGTGATTTCACGTCCGTCGACGTGCAACTACTCCGCGCCGTGGCGGACCGCGTCACGGCGTTCCTGGAGAACCAGCGGCTCTACGACGATCTCGCAAACCTGTTGATGGGCCTGCTCCATGCCCTGATCAACAGCATCGACGCGAAGGATCCATACACCTGCGGTCATTCAGAGCGCGTCGCCTACCTGAGTCGGATTCTGGCGCAGGCGGCGGGACTGCCCCCCGTGGATTGCCAGCGCGTCTACCTGGCGGGCCTTCTGCACGACGTGGGAAAGATCGGTGTGCCCGACGCCATTCTCTGCAAGCCTGGAAAGCTGACGCGCGAGGAGTTCGCCGAACTCCGGCGACACCCGGAGATCGGCGGCCGCATCCTCGCCGAGATTCGACAGATCCACGACCTGATGCCCGGTGTTCTGTACCACCATGAACGCATGGACGGTCGGGGGTACCCCCGCGGCCTGGTCGGTGCAGACATCCCTCGGCTGGGACGTATTATCTGCCTGGCGGACTGCTTCGATGCGATGACGACGAGCCGGACGTACCGGACCGCGCTGCCTCTGCAACTCGCGATTTGCGAGATTCGTCGCTGCGCCGGAACCCAGTTCGACCCCCACCTGTCCGAGCTGTTCCTCAGCCTCGACCTGAAGAAGGCCATGCGAGAGGCCCACGCTTCCGCGAGCAACGACCGTGCCTTCTCTCATCTGGGTGTGCTGTCCGTCGGCTCGGACGCCTTGCCTCGGTCGCACGATCCACACGCCAAGTCGGCCGGCCGGTCGGGAGGAGCATAGACCGTGGCCGTCCACACCGACGTGACCGAATACGGACGGATCTCAGTGATCACGGTCAGGAATGAATTGACCGGCGAATCCGTGGAGACATTCCGCCAGTCGGCGGCTCGTTGTGTCGACGAACACCGCTACGAAATGATCGTCGACTGTTCTTCGCTAAGCCAGATCGATAGTGCCGGCCTGGAAGCCCTGGTCGACTTGCTCAATTCGTGCGAAGGCGAGCTGGGCACCGTCAAGCTCTGTGGAGCAGACGAGACGATCCGCAAGATACTGGAATTGACGCGGCTGTCGCGGCGCTTCGAGGTCTTCGACGACCTCGATGCCGCCGTCAAGAGTTTCTCATAACCGGCACCCGCCGCGACAACGGCACGTGGGTGTGGCGTTGTCCCCGCCGTGGGATCGAGGCCATGCCGGACGAGGTCACATGAGCCGACGAAAACCGACATCCATGCGAAAGCACATCGGTCAGGTGCTCATTGACAAGGGAATCATCACCCAGGAGCAGATCGATCAGGCGATCGACGAGCAACGGGAGCGCGGGCACCGCCAGTTGCTTGGCGAGATCCTCGTAGAACTCGGGATCGCAACCGAGGACCAGATCATCGAGGCCCTCGCCGAGGCCTACAACGTCCCGTATGCGAAACTGACGCCTCGATTGGCGGACGCGAAGTGCATCGAGTTGTTGCCGCGCGAGTTTCTCGAAAAGCACACGGTGCTCCCGTTGTTCAAGGTCCACGACACGCTGACGGTCGCGATGAGCGAGCCGTCCAACGTCTTCCTCATCGAGGAAGTCTCTCGTATGACCGGAACCACCGTCCAGGTCGTTGCTGCGGCCGCCTCCGACATCCACGCCATCCTCGGGCAGTATGTCACGAGCGCGAACGTCTTCGTGATTGACGACATCATCGAAGATGTGAACAGCGACACCTTCGCGCTGATCGAGGACAAGGTCGACGACATCACCAACCTGGAGGGCATGGCCGGAGATTCGCCGATCATCAAGCTCGTGAACTACCTGGTCTATTCCGCTGTGAAGGAAGGCGCCAGCGACATCCACATCGAACCCGATGACGGAGCACTGCGCATCCGAAGTCGCGTGGATGGCGTGCTCTATGAAAAGCTCACGCCACCCGCGCCGATGGCCGCGCCGATCGTGTCCCGCCTCAAGATCATGGCGGGGCTTGATATCGCCGAGCGGCGGCTGCCGCAGGACGGCGGCATCCACGTCATGATGGAAGGCCGCCCCATCGACCTGCGCGTGTCGACCCTCCCGAATGCCTACGGAGAGAAGGTCGTCATCCGGATTATTGACAATTCTCAGGTTCTGGTGAACCTGGAAACCCTCGGATTCTCCATCGACATGCTGAGGAGTCTGCGCCAACAGCTCGCCCATCCGCACGGCCTGGTCCTCGTGACCGGTCCGACCGGATCCGGGAAGAGCACCACCCTCTATGCCGCTCTGTCCGAGCTGAGCGATCCCCAGGTCAATGCCTGCACGGTGGAAGATCCGATCGAGTACAACCTCCGCGGCGTCAATCAGTTTCAGGTCAACGAGAAGATCGGGTTGACGTTCGCGTCCGTGCTCCGGGCCTTGCTGCGACAAGACCCCGACATCATCATGGTCGGCGAAATCCGGGACGAGGATACGGCCCGAACCGCGGTTCAGGCCGCCTTGACGGGCCACAAGGTCCTCTCCACGCTCCACACCAACGACGCCGTCGCGGCCGTCACGCGACTCCAGAACGTCGGCGTCGAGCCGTTTCTCGTCAGCGCGTCCCTCGTGGCGGTACTGGCTCAGCGGCTCGTCCGAAAGATATGCGCCCACTGCAAGATCGAATACGAGCCGACGCCGAACATCGTCCATGCTATGACCAAGCTGGGCCATGAGGTCCAGACCCTCACGCGCGGCGAGGGCTGCTCCAAGTGTCACGGAACCGGCCTGTCGGGCCGCATCGGCACCTATGAACTGTTTGTGCCGAACGAAGAGATTCGCCAGGCCATCTCGGATCGGGCCACGCTCCAGCAGCTCCGTGAGTGTGCCAGGAAGCAGGATATGACGACGCTTTACATAGACGGCATGGAAAAAGTCCGTGCCGGAATCACCACGCCTGAGGAGATCTTCCGTGTCTGTGCAAGCTGAATCGACCCCATGGGTAGGGGCCCCGTTCGAGGAGAGTGTCGTGAAGGCCGCGTTTCCGCCTGATGACGGAACGCCACCGTCCGGCTCGACTCGGGCGGCGCGCGGCGACGGCTCGATCGAAGCCGCCGACGGCTCGCTGCCTCACCTGCTGGCCGCAGCCGACCGCCGCGGGGCCAGCGACGTGCTGCTGGTGGCTGGGGCGCCTCCGACCCTCTTTGCCGGCGGGCAATGGTCCCCTCTGGACGATACCCCCCTGACCTCCGGCGATGTTGTCGATTGCATCGAGTCCATCCTGACCGAGCCGCAGCGCCAACGTCTCCACGAACACCGTGACGTCGATCTCGGCGTCACGCTCCCGCGCATCGGCCGGTATCGCGTGAACGTTCACTATCAACGCGGCACGCTGGCGGCCGCCCTTCGGCGGATTCCCCCGCAGGTTCCGACCTTCGATCAACTCAATCTCCCGTCGCAGGTGCTCCGGCTGGCCGACGCGCCGCACGGGCTTGTTCTCGTCACCGGTGGCACAGGCCAGGGAAAGAGCACGACCCTCGCCGCGTTGATCGAGCACATGAATCGGACGCGAGCGGCCCACATCATCACGATTGAGGACCCCGTTGAGTTCAATTTCGAGCACGGCCGGTGCGTGATCGAGCAGCGACAGATCGGCGAAGACAGTCCCTCCTTTTCCGAGGCGCTTCGGCACGTTCTTCGGCAGCGCCCGGACGTCATCCTGATCGGCGAGATGCGTGACCGCGACACGATCGCCGCGGCCCTGACGGCGGCCGAGACGGGCCATCTGGTCTTGGCCAGTCTCCACACGGCCGATGTGACTCAGACGTTGACGAGGATCGTGGACGTATTCCCCGCCGGCCAGCAACCGCAGATTCGCACACAACTGGCCGGCTCGCTCCGCGGCGTCGTGTGTCAGACACTCGTCGCGAATCGTCAGTGCCCTCACGCCACGCCGGATCGAGGAGCCGCCGCCCTGACGCCGGCCACCGAACTGCTCTTTGCCAGCCCCGCGATACGCCGGACGCTGAGAGAGAACGAACCGCATCTGCTCTACGGAATGCTGGAGACCGGGCGATCCGCCGGAATGCACACGCTCGAGCAGTCGCTCGCCGAACTCGTTGCCCACGGACGGATCGCCCCGGACGAGGCCCTTGCTGCCGCGTCCGAGCCGGGACGGCTGGAACGGCTGCTCCAACCGTCCGCATCCGGAGGGCCGAAGGCCGGAGCATCGAGCCGCGCCGGCGCGCCGGGCGACCGTCGCTGAGGAAGCACGCATGGCTCTGTTCAAGTATGTCGCGAGGGACGGCGCCGGCAGCAGCGTCGAGGGGAGCCTCACGGCCGAATCCGAGGCAGAGGCCGCGCGCACGTTGCGCACGGAAGGAAAGTTCACCGTCCGGCTCGAGCGGACCAGCGGGAGGGTCTCCGGCGGAGATCGGAAGAAGCGACGATCGTCCGGAACCGGCGGACTCTTTGGAGAGAAGTTTCGTCCCCAGGACGTGATCTTCTTCACCAACCAGCTCGCCGTCATGGTCGAGACGGGCGTCTCTCTGTCCGAGGCGCTGGAATCGTGTGTCCACAAAGGCAACTCGCCCGCGTTTGATCGCGCCCTCCGTGGCGTGATCGCCCAGGTGGAGGGCGGCTCCGAGTTCTCCGCAGCCCTGGCATCCTATCCTCGCATTTTTCCAACCATCTATGTCAATCTCGTCCGCGCCTCCGAGGCGTCGGGCACGATGGGGACGATGCTCGGGCGCCTGGCGGATTACCTTCAGAATCAGCGAGAGATGACCAAGAAGATCAAGGGGGCGCTGACCTATCCGCTTGTCATGGTCGTCTTTGCCATCGGCGTCACGATCTTTCTCATGACATATGTGCTTCCGAAGTTCACCGCCATCTATGCCGGCCGCGAGAAGGCCCTGCCCGTGCTCACCCGGTACCTCATGGCGTTCAGTCATACGCTCGTCGATTATGGCCTGTATGCGCTGGCCGTGCTGGTGGCCGCGACCATCGGCCTGTTCTTCTACTTTCGCACGCCGGCCGGTCGCGCGAAACGCGAATCGATCAAATTGGGGCTGCCGCTCATCGGTTCACTGTTTCACAAAACCTATCTGATGCGAAGCCTTCGGACCCTCGGCACCATGATCGAGTCCGGTGTGTCCATGCTGGAGGGCGTCCGGCTCACGGCGGCGTCGTGCGGAAGCCTGCGATACGAAAGACTGTGGAATACCGTCAACCAACGTCTCGAGACCGGGCAGCAGCTCTCCGAGGCGCTGGCGGATCGGGCGGAGATCCCGAGGGTCGTCTACAAGATGCTCGGGGCGGGCGAACGCAGCGGCCGACTCGGAACGGTCATGGAGCGCGTCGCGACCTTCGCCGAATCCGAAATGAATGATTCGATCAAGGCCATGACCAGCCTGCTCGAACCGGCCATCGTGATGTTCCTCGGCGTCATTGTCGGCGGTCTCGTTCTGGCCCTGCTCCTACCGATTTTCACCATCTCCAAGGCCATCCACTGACCGAGTGCCCTGTCACGCCCCATTGGGTGGGGAGCAATGGCGTCCCGCCGGTGTATGTCCACTGAAAACCCTGGCCGCCGTGCCCACGCCTCCCTCCAATTCAAGCGAGACGGGGCATGGCCCCGCGATCAACCACTCGCCGCATGACACGTGTTGCCATTACAATCTCCCGCGTTGCACCGGCCGCAGACAACGCGGCAATCGATCACAAAAGGAGCCATGCCATGCCACAGGATACGCGGATCGAGCGAGACTCAATGGGTGAGATGACCGTTCCCGCCCACGCCCTCTGGGGCGCTTCGACGCAGCGAGCGGTGGAGAACTTCCCCATCTCAGGATACCGCTTCGGACGGCGGTTCATCCGGGCGCTGGGACTGGTCAAACAGGCCGCCGCAGAGGCGAACAAGCAGCTCGGCACCGTGGTGGCGGACAAGGCCGATCTGATCGCCCGCGCTGCCCAGGACGTGATCGATGGCAAGCTCGATGATCACTTCGTCGTCGACGTCTTCCAGACCGGCTCTGGCACGTCGACCAACATGAACGCCAACGAGGTCATCGCGAATCGCGCGGCCCAGCTTGCCGGCGGCGCCGCGGGCGACCGGTCGATGATCCACCCGAACGATCACGTCAACCAGTCGCAGAGTTCCAACGACGTGATCCCGACGGCGATGCACGTTGCCGCCGCCGAGTCGCTCAAGCAGGATTTGATCCCCGCCCTCGAGCACCTCGCCACCGGGTTGGAAGACAAGGCAGGCGCGTTCGATGGCGTCGTCAAGATCGGCCGCACGCACCTCCAGGACGCGACGCCGATCCGCCTCGGTCAGGAGTTTTCCGGCTACGCCGCCCAGGTCCGGCTGGCCGTCATGCGGGCACAGAAGGCGATTCGGGCCTTGCGCGAACTGCCCATCGGCGGAACCGCAGTCGGCACCGGCATCAACACCCACCGGGATTTCGGCCGGACGGTCGCCGGCTTGCTCTCTAACAAGACTGGCATAGAATTTGTGGAGGCCGCCAACCACTTCGAGGCCCAACATGCCAAGGATGGGTTCGTCGAGGTCTCCGGCCTTTTGCGCACGATCGCCGTCACGCTCGGCAAGATCGCCAATGACATCCGTCTCCTCGGATCGGGGCCGCGGTGTGGCATCGGCGAGCTGAAGATCCCCGCCACCCAACCGGGCAGCTCGATCATGCCCGGCAAGGTCAACCCCGTCATGAGCGAAATGGTGCTTCAGGCGATGGCCCACGTCATCGGTGCCGACGCCGCCATCATCCACGCCGGGGTGGTCATGGGGACGTTCGACCTGCACGTCGGCATGCCGGTGATGACCTGGCATTTCCTCGAATCGACACGCATCCTCGCCAACGCCGCCCGGGTGTTCGCCGATCGCTGCGTGGCCGGCATCGAGGCCAACACCGAGCGAGCCGAGCAACTCGTGGAACAGAGTCTCGCCATGTCCACGTCGTTGGCCCCCGTCATCGGCTACGATCGGGCCTCCGCGCTCGCCAAGAAGGCCTTCGCCGATGGAAAGACGGTCCGCCAGGTCGCGCTCGAAGAGAAGGTCCTTCCGGAAGACCGGCTCAATGCCCTGCTGGACGCCCGTGCGATGACCGAACCGCACGATTAACGGTGGCCTGTGAACCGAATGGTGGCCGCTCCCGATCGGGATGAGAGGAAGACCATGTGGACGTCCGCCGCGCAGAGGATCCGTCACGCGATGCGACCGTGCGAAGTCGTGGGCGCAGCCTGTGTGCTCGCGGTGTCCTGCCGCGCAGCGGCGGGAGACGGCCCCGTTGCCACGCGGCCCGCCGCCCAACTCGCCCCGCCCGCTGAAATCCTGCTGCTGCTCCGGTCCAACGATCCCGAGCGCCACATCGAGGGGTTCGCCGCGTGGCACCAGTGGCGCGCGGGCCTGGACTCGGAGCGGAAGCGATCGGCGGAGTGCTATCTGGGACGACCGCCCTGGCTCACGGCCCTCGGCAACGAAGTGCTCTATGACATGACCAACGCGAAACGGCGGCGGACCGCCTACACCCTGCTCAAACGCATCGGCGGACAGCAGGTCTTTCCCTACTTCCTCTGGGGCGTTGACGAGCACGCTGCCGGAAGCATGTTGGCGTCATTGTTCGGTTCCGGCGATCCGGGTATCTACATCCATCGCTTCCTGAAACGCCACGGAGACCCCACGGTGTTGGCGGAACTGCCCGAGTGGCGATGGAGCGATGTCAGGGAGGCGATCGACAAGCGATGGCGCAACCGTGATGCGCCGGATCAGACGTGGGAACCGATCGATCCCGACCGGTTCTTCGACGCCCTCACCGATCTCCACGCTGCCCGCCGCCGACTGGCGATCCGCGCGATCGCAGTCAACCGGAGAATCCCTCGCGATCGCGTGTGCGATGCCTACCGTTCGCTCCTCTTTGATTCCGACAAGACTGTCATCGAAACTGCCGTCGAGGCCCTGGCCACGATCTCCTGTCCCCGCAGCCGCGGACGCCTCAA
>CAYQDV010000035.1:0-8604 GCA_964416295.1 uncultured Planctomycetaceae bacterium | reverse complement strand
TCCCGACGAGAGAATCCGGCTGGTCGTCAGCGGGGCGATTCGCGGTCCATAGCGGGGTCCGCGCCGGTCAGAGCGGCTCGGTCGGGTCGCACGACCGTGTGATCTGAACGGCGCGGTTGCCGCGGAGTCGTCCCAATCGGCCCACATACTTGCTGCGGCCGCCAACCTGCAGAACCAACTCCGATTCCAGCAGCTTGTCCAGCTTGATGATATCCCCGGGAGCCAATGACAGGAGATCGCGAATCTTGATCCGTGTTTCGCCCAAGTAGGCCCGCAGCCCGATCTCCGCCCGACGCAACCCCATCCGTACACGTCGCATCTGGTCCTGGTCCGTGTCAGGCCGCGAATACGCAACCCACGTCTGCGTCGCGAGCTTGCCGATCACCGGCTCGATCACATTGAACGGAATGCACAGACTCATCGTTCCTGCCCGGGCACCCATCTTGATCTCAAACCCGATGACCACGACGATCTCGTTCGGCGCGACGATCTGAACCAGATGTGGGTTGCTCTCGCAATCCGTCACGCGGAACTTGACGTCCACGAGATCGGACCAGACTTCAGCCAGGTTCTCAAGCGCGCGGTCGATGATCCGGCTCGCCAGACGCTCCTCGATCGCCGTCAGCGGTCGCTGCGGGATGAACATGTCGCTGTTCGTACCGCCGAGCAACCGGTCCACGATCGGGTAGATGATCAGCGGGCTGATCTCCAGGCACATGTTGCCGTTCAGCGGTTCGGCCGAGAGCAGGTTAAAGCACGTCGGACTCGGCAGGGAATGGATGAATTCGCTGTAGGTCAGTTGTTCGGTCGTCGCGACGCGGGCTTCCACGATCGTTCGGAGAAACGCCGAAAGGGACGCCCCGAAATTCCGCGCGAACCCTTCATGGATCGAGTGCAGCGCCCGCATCTGGTCCTTGCTGACCCGCTCCGGACGCTTGAAGTCATATGTGGATATGTCTTTTCGTTCCGGCTCAGAATCAGACGGCGCGGCCGCCGGTTGTTCCTCTACGTCGTCCTCCAGCGAAACGGCGTTCAACAGGGCGTCGACTTCGCTCTGATCGAGAATATCCGCCATCGTCATCCACGCTGAATGTATGATACAGGGCGCAGTTCCTGCGCCCCGGCGCACCGCCGCTCGCAAGTCTTATCGGACAGCGGACAAGGCCTCCTTGAAGACCGCGCCGCCCCACTCCTCATCCCGCCGCTCAGCGGCGTACGCCGGCGTCCGTACAGCCTGAAATGCAGGCCGACCGACCCGCCTCGCTTGACGACCGGCGGTACGGCTACTAGGGTCTCTCCTCGCAATCGAATGTCTGTGGGGTTCGTGAGGCGAGCCGGCAGAACCCGTTCTTGCCTCCTGAGAAGCCGGAGCCTTGTCACCTGTGGGTCACCTCGGAGAAAGGACACACGGCCGACCGGGTTTGAGTCGCATCGAGTGGCTCGCGGTCGTGTTTATGCTGTCGCTGGCCGGGACGATGGCCGTCTATCTGTCCCCGACCGGCGGAGGCGTCGCTGCCCGGCGCGCCGCCTGCCTGGCGAATCTATCTGAGATCGGACAGGCGATGGGGGGATACATGGAGGCGTCGGACGACCATTGGCCCGCGGTGGCAAAGCTGAAATCTCTGGCGGTCCATGATCCGCCATGGCCGATGCTGCCGGAGGTCCTCAAACCCTATGTAGAGGATGCGGGAGTCTTCCGCTGCCCGGCGGATTCCCGGACCCTCGCACCGGACAGCCCTCTGGCCAAACGGTTTCCTCGGCGGACCACCTACTTCGACACGGAGGGAGCGAGCTATGAATGGCTGTTCGGCGAGACCTATGCGGGAAAAGAGGTGGGGACGGAGCTGATGTCCAGATCCGAGGGCTTCGGCCTCGGCGCCGCGGATCAGCCGATCTTGAGAGACTTCGACCTGTTTCACACCGGCGATGGCGCAGGCTCGCTCAACACTTTGTACGCCGACCTGCAGGCCCGATCGGCGCGTGGACCGACAAGTCCATGACCGGTGAACCCGCAGAGAACATCGACTGAGCCGCCGCGACCCACGAAGTCGCCACGCGGACACAAGAGAGACACAAGACTTAAACGGAAAACCCATGACCAGAGATGAAATGCGGAACGTCGTCAGGAAACATCGCACGGCGGCCTTTTACGGCGGCATGGCCGGCCTGGCGCTCGTCCTGATCCTGTGCGCCTGGGGCGTCTATGGAATCGTCGCCACGCCCGCCAAACCCAATGTGCAGATCGCGTCCGGCGCCGAGATCGTTCGATTCGTCGCCGACCGGCGCGGGCTGGCCAAGCTGCCCAAGATCGAGCAGATTCAGTTCCTCCGAAAGTGGAAGGTGCTGCTCATGCCGGACGCGGCAAGAAAGAAGGAACTCGCCGAGTGCTTCGAGACGACGGACGAACGAACGCGAAAAGCCTTCGCTAAGGCGGTCCTCAGGCAAATGAAGCGGGATTTCATGGACGACGCCCGGCAGTATTCGCAGATCCGGGGCACCGACCAAGCCTACGCCCTTCTTCGGAAAAAACAGGACGAGTATCGCGACAACGCCCTGTTCATGAAAGAAGTCGGCCACGCGTTTCGGAGCGGTTTTGATACGCGCCCCGAAAAGGTTCAGGAATGGCTCATTCAACACACGACGCCCGAAGAGCGAGCCATCGGCGAGCCTTACGTCGAGGCCCTCAAGAAGGTGCGCATCCAGATTCACAAAGAGATGCGGGCCACCGCACCACACCCGGACAACGCCTCCGCGGACGCCCCTTCCTGACGCAGATACCAAACAGACCCGAGGCGGTCGGAGGCTATCGCAGCGGGGGCATTCCAAAAATGCGGCGCATCAGCGCAATCTGACCGGCGTGGAAACTCTCATGCATCGCCGCCATCGCGATGCATTGTCCCTTGGTCACGAACATGGGGTGGGGTCCCCCCGCCGTGGGGGCGTCCAGCTCCTCCTCCGGAAGGGTCCGTATCAACGCAATCGCCTCCGCATGGACGCCGTCGAAAACGCGACGAATCTCGGCGATCGGCGGATACGCGGCCGCGGCCGCCGTCGGTCTTGATCCCCGGCCGAACTGTTCCGTGAACGTGGCCGGAAGATGCGCCTCGGGTGACTTGCCACAACACCGCCCGTGGATCAGCGACACCTGAGACGCCGCCAGGTGGCCGACCTGCCAGGCGATGTGTTGAACGTCCGGGGCCGGCTGTTCAAACCAGCGTGACGCGTCGACGCCTTCAACGAGGTTGCAGGTCCAGGTCCGGGCCGTCTCGACCCGGTCGATCAGCAAGTCAATCATATTCATGGCACAACTTCTCCCGTAAGAACCGGTCGCCGCCCGCCAGTCTATCACGGCCACCTTGTCAGGTCCTGGCAAACCGCCGACAATCCCCCGCGTCCGACCTTCCCAAACTGGAGAACACAATGGATACGCTCTTGGACCGGTTCCTCCGATATGCCCGCATCAACACGCAGGCGGACGAAAACAGCGACACCTATCCGAGCACCGCGGCACAGCTCGATCTCTGCCGCCTGCTCGCCCGGGAATGTCGCGATCTGGGCCTTGCCGAAGTCAGCATCGACGAGTTCGGAATCGTCATGGCGACGGTGCCGGCCACCGCCCCCGCCAACGCCCCCACCATCGCCTGGGTCGCACACGTCGACACCTCCCCCGAGACGACCGGCGCGGACGTGAAACCCGTCGTTCATGACAACTATGCGGGAGGCGACATTCCCTTGCCCGGCGACGCTTCCAGGGTCATCCGAGCCGCGGACAACCCCGAGCTCAACGACCTCATGGGCGCCACGATCATCACGTCCGACGGAACGACGCTCCTTGGCGCCGATGATAAGGCCGGCATCGCCGTGATCCTGACCGCCGCGGCCCACCTCCTCACATACTCCGAAATACCACATGGCCCGATCCGCCTTGCCTTCACATGCGACGAAGAAGTCGGCCACGGCGTCGACAAGCTCGATATCGAAAAGCTTGGTGCCGTCTGCGCCTACACCCTCGACGGCGACAGCGCGGGAAAAGTGGACGCCGAAACGTTTTCGGCGGACCTGGCCGTCGTCACCGTGACAGGCGTCAATACGCATCCGGCCGTCGGCAAGGATTCCATGGTCAACGCCGCCCGCATCCTCTGCGAATTCATCCATCGCATGCCGCAGGATACCCTCAGCCCCGAGACGACCGATGGGCGCGACGGCTTCATGCACCCCTACGTCATCGAGGCCGGCGTGGCGAGGGCAACGGCGCGAATCTTGCTCCGCAGCTTTGAGACGTCGGATTTGAAGGAATACGCCGACCGGCTCGAATCGATCGCCGCCGGACTCCGCCAAGAGCATCCCCGAGCGTCCGTGGACATCGAGATCGTCAAGCAATACCGCAACATGCGCGACGGCCTCGCGAAGGAGCCGCGAGCCTTGGACAAGGCGATCCAGGCGACTGAAGCCGCCGGCCTCCCTTGCCGGCAGAGCATCATCCGGGGCGGCACCGACGGCTCGCGCCTGACCGAGCTTGGCCTGCCCACGCCAAACCTTTCCACCGGCGAGCACAACATGCACTCGCCGCTCGAATGGACCTGTGTCGAGGAAATGCAGAAGGCCGTCGACGTGCTCGTCAAACTGGCGGAGTTGTGGGGCCGGGAGGCGCGATAGCCCGCGATCCGCGTTGCGGACCCGCGGCTACGCGGCCGGCCGACCGGTGGGCTTGTGGAGCGTGTATTCGTCGATGACACGGCCCTGCGGGTCGATCTGCCGGAGTTCGAGGCGATCCGCCGACACATCGACCCGCGTGAAGCTGAAAACCTCGTCGTTGAACGCTCGAATGAACGCCGGCGTTGGCTCGCCCTCCATGTAACGTGTCGTGCCGCCCGCGCCGGTCGTCACATAGACCACGCCGGCGCCGTCGGCGACGACGCGGTCGGCTCGCATCGGAGCGGAACGCTCGAACAGATGATTGTGGCCGGCGAAAACCAGATCCACGTGGCACGCGTCAAAGACCGGTTGAAAAATCTCTTTCACATAGGCGTGTTCGTCGAGGGAATGAATGCTGCCCGTATAGATCGGCTGGTGGTGATACACGATCTTCCATCGGGCGTCGCAGTCGGTCAGAACCTTCGTCAGCCACGGCGCGACAACGTCCTTCATTCGCTCGGGCGTCAGCACGCCGCGCGACGAGTCTTCCGCCGAATTCGTGTCCATCGCCACGAACCGGGCGTCGCCGAAATCAAACCAGTAGTATCGGCCGGGTTCGACGCCGGCGGGTCCGTTGGTCGGAAGGACGAATTCATCAAGCAGCGGGCTGCCATGGTCCGTCTGGCAATCATGATTGCCCAGACACGGCATGAATGGCGCCGACCGGATCAGGGCGGCGTTTGGCTCATAGAAGTTGGACAGATAGTTCGCCGCGGCTCCGGCGGGATAGATCAGATCGCCCGTGTGGATTACGACATCCGGCTTGTCTTCGGCCATCACCGTCGCCAAAGCCGCCTGTGTGTGGCTGCCGTTGCCGGAGTCCCCAAACGCGAGGAAGCGAACCGACCGGTCGCGAGGAGCCGGCATCGCAGCCCGGAATGGACCCACTACGACCGTCGCTCGGTGCAGGAATCCGTAATTGACAATCGTGTATTCGAAGGCGGTACCCGGTGGCAGCCCCGTCAGGACCGCCTCATAACGCTGCCCGTCGCGCTGCGTTGCGTCTACCTCCAGACGACGCCCCGCGCTCGACACCACCACCGAACCCCGCGCGAAGAATGCGTCCATCTTCCAGACGACCACGAGGCGGTCCGCGGCGGGCATTTGAATCAACGGTCCGCAGATCAGGGTCGGTCGCGTCTCGCGGTCAGCAACGACCCCGGCGGCGAGCACCGCCGACAGCGCCGCCGCCGCCACGAGGACGTTCGTTCGGATCCCACCACCGAGACGATGCACGCGGAACGCCCCCCCCGCCGCCACACGGTCGCCTCGCAAAACACCCGGTTTCATCATCTCGGCATCCTAACCGACTCGACGGCTGTTTCGACCCCTTCAAGCCCTTTGGGCCGGTGCGTGACAGAATCGGCCGCGGGGTGCCACAGGCAGCTTGCCTGCCCGTGTCCGTGCAAGGCACTGTCCGCCGATGCACTGGCGGACAAGCCACCAGTGGCACCCATCGGGGCAGTCAGGCGTTGCCCCGCCGAGACTGTCACGGACCCCCTTTGGGCGGGCGGATCGGCACCGTGTTGTAGCGGCGACATCCCTTCACTATACTACGGCTTTCGGTAACGGAGAACGAATCATGGCGATGCAGGACGGAACCCCATCCATCAACGAACTCGCGGCCCGGCTGATGTCCATCCGGGACTCTCTTTGACCTCCCGACAAAAAGGCAACTCCTCTCGAAGCACGAAAAGCGGATGGCCGAGCCAGGGTTCTGGGAAACGCCCGGAAGCCAGGAGGTTGTTGCGGCCATCAAGACGCTCAAAGCCGTCATCGACCCGGTCGAGACCGCGTCGAAACGGGCCGAAGACCTCAAAATACTCTCAGAGCTGGCCGAGGCGGAAGATGACGACGACGTCCGCGCCGAGGCCGAAGGAGAACGCCTTGCCCTGATCGATGAGGTCGAGCGGGTCTCGCTCATGGCACTATTGTCGGGCAAGAACGACGCCCGAGATTGCTACTTCTCGATACAGGCCGGGGCCGGCGGGACCGAAGCGTGCGATTGGGCGGACATGCTCCTGCGCATGTATCTCCGCTATTTCGAACGCCGCACGTTCAAGGTCGAGGAACTCGGAAGGAAGGACGGCGAAGAGGCCGGAATCCAGTCCGTCAACCTCAAGGTCGGCGGACCCTATGCCTACGGCGCCCTCAGCACCGAGATGGGTGTGCACCGCCTCGTCCGAATCAGCCCGTTCAACGCCCAGGGCAAGCGGCAGACCAGTTTTGCCGCCGTCGACGTGCTGCCGGTGTTCGAGGAAAGCAAGATCGATCTGCCGGAAAAAGATCTTGACATCGTGGCCTTCCGGCGCGCCAGCGGGGCCGGTGGGCAAAACGTCAACAAGCTCGCCACGGCCGTGCGCATCAAGCATATCCCGACCGGCATCACGGTCGAATGCGTCAACGAACGCAGTCAGGCCCAGAACAAGCGACAGGCGCTCGGGATCCTCCGGTCGAAGCTCGAGCAGATGGAACAGGCGAAACGCGACGCCGAATTGGCCAAGATCTACAGCGCCAAGGGCGAAATCGCCTGGGGAAATCAAATACGAAACTACGTGCTCGACGACCGGCGCGTAAAAGATCTCCGCACCGGCGTGGAAACCGGCAATCCCACAAAGGTCCTCGACGGAGATCTGGACCCGTTCATCGAGGCCGAGCTTCGCCGCCGGACCGAAAAAAAGGCGAAGCAACCACTATCAGCGCTCGAAGCCTGAAACCGGATCGACCACGTTGGATGTTGGATCGTATGGCCTTACCATCAGCGTTGAAAAACGGGGCGGTGCAATCCGGTCGGATCAGTGTGAACGCGCGAGCCGACAATTGAAAGCAGCACGCGAACGGAATAAGATTAGCGGACAAGTCCCGCAGTCGGGAGGCGGCGTTGGCGTGGCAGTGGCTGCGCCGGTTCTGCCGTCGTCGGGGGACGTATCATCAACCGCCGGGCTCGAGACAGGACAGCACGACATGAGTTGCAGCGCTGCAATGCGCGCGGACTCCACCCGCGAAGAGCCGGCCCCTTTCTCCGAATTCAGACGCGGTGCCTACGGATGGCGCGTCCTCGAATGCTACAGGAAGCCGATTGAGCACGCGACGCTCGATTGGCTCAATCCGGCCGGCGCAGATCGGGGCGACCGCATCAAATCCAACAGCCAGCGCGACGTCTGGCGCGTTTCGCTGAACGACCACGGAGTCTTCGTCAAGATCTATCACCCCAACGGAGCCGCCGCACGGCTGAAGCTGCTGCTGCGCGGCCCCACCGCGGTCGAGGAGTGGCAGGTCGGTCGCTACGCCGAAGCCCATTCGATCGCCGCGGTGCGGCCGGTCGCCTGTGCGTGGGCCGGGCGGCGCGGGGCCAACGGGCCGTCGGTCCTGATTACGGAGGCAATCCCTGAGGCCCTGCCGCTGAACACCTATTGGCCGACTATTCGTGACGACCCACACGCGGCAAACGCCCTCGTCGAGGCCCTCGCCCGGCTGATCGCGCGGGCCCATCAATGTGGCTTTCGCCACGGCGACTTGCACCCCGGCAACATCCTGGTGCGTCCCCAACGCCACCTCTGCGATCTGTTCTTCGTCGACCTTCACAAGGTCGGTATCGGGCGTTCCGTGGCGCTTCGCGGCGTCATCACGAACCTGGCACAACTCAACCAGTGGTTCCGGCGCCATGCCACGCGGTCGCAGCGGCTGAGGTTTCTCACACGCTATCTCGCTGATCGCGACCGCTTCGCCCAAGCCAGCCCCTATGCGAGAAACTGGCGGATCGATCCCCGCACGCTCGCCGCCGATCTTGCCCGCCAAGCCGAGCGGCACGCGAACCGCCTCTGGGCCAAACGGGACCGCCGCGCCAATCGTACGAGCCGCTATTTCGCACGGATCAAACCCGCGCCCGGGTGGCGCGGGCTGGTCATG
>CAYQDV010000034.1:13217-22105 GCA_964416295.1 uncultured Planctomycetaceae bacterium | reverse complement strand
CGGCAGGTCTGCATGTACCTCGCCCGCCAGTACACGCCTCATAGCCTGGAGGAGATCGGCGGGTTCTTCGGCGGACGGGATCACACCACTGTGCTTCATGCCAACCGGCTGATTGCGCGGCGCCGCGAGACCGACATCGTATTCCGCTCACGCTTGGAAGGCATCGAAGAAGAGCTTCGTCGACAGTAATCGGGAGTGGCACGCACTCCACAGGCTTCCTGTCAGTCCCGGTGGATAAACTGATCGCCAACCTGCGAGATGCGTCAGCGAAGCATACCGGAGGCAGAATCGCCTGTGTCGAGCGGTGAACAGATTCGGAGGATCACACCATGAAAACCACAGGTCATCCACCGCGTCGGATTGCCCCGTCCGTTCCAACCTCCGCGAAACAAAGAGATTCCGAGCGGCATCCCGTTTTACTCAGCTATCTCACAGCACCTGTTTCGACTATGATTATGATATTGTATACGACTTGATATACGTAATAATCCGACAGGACTGCGTATCAAGACTGAGGAAGGCAGGAACGAACCATGAAGTGCATTTGCGAGCGGACGGCCTTGAACGAAGCGTTGGGCATGACTTCCGGCGTCACCCTTACACGGACGCCGAAACCGATTCTGGCATGTGTTCGGGTGACGGCCGAGGAAGGGTCCTTGAGACTGACGGCCTATGACCAGGAGGTTGGGCTGCGATGCCGCGTGCGCCAAGTCGAGGTGTCCGAACCCGGGGAGGTTCTCGTTAACGGCGATCGGCTGATGAGCATTGTGCGCGAAAGTTCCGACGAGACCCTCGCGTTCGAGACCTCGGACGAGTTTCTGAGCATCCGGGGGGAGGACAGCCATTTCCGGGTGGTCAGTCAGGACGTTCGCGAGTTTCCGCCGGTTCCGGAAATGGAGGAAGAGCCGGACTTTACGGTCAAGCTGGGTGTGGTTCAGCAGTTGGTCGAGCGCACGCTCTTCGCGGCGGCGCGGGAAACGACGCGCTACGCGATCAACGGCGTCCTGTGGGAAAAGGATGGCGGGCGGCTGCGGCTTGTCGCAACGGATGGCCGGCGCCTGGCGCTGGCCGAAGCCTCGCTCGACAAATCGGTCGGGGAGGATATGACCGCCATCATTCCGACTAAGGCGCTGAGTTTGTTCGGACGCGTACACTTGGATGCCGATGAAGAAGTTGGGTTCAAGATGCGCCCCAATCAGGTGATCATGCGCGCCGAACAGATGACGATCAGCAGCGTCCTGGTCGAGGGGCGTTTTCCGAAGTATCAGGACGTCATCCCGACGGACCTGGACAAGAAGATTGAAGTCAATGCCGGCGAATTCCTTAGCGCCGTAAAACGGGCAGCCCTGCTGACCAACGAGGAATCAAAGGGAATCCGGCTGCACCTGAGTGGCGAGGGCATGGTTCTGTCGAGCCGGGCTCCGGAACAGGGTGATGCGACCGTCCGCCTTGCGGTGGCGTACACCGGGGAGTCGCTGGAGATCGGGTTCAACCCGACGTTTCTGGCGGACGCCTTGAAGGTCTGCGACGGCACTGTGACGCTCGAACTGAAATCCTCGGGCAAGCCGGGGGTTCTCGGGAGCGGAGCGGGTTTTCAGTATGTCGTAATGCCGGTCAACCTGTCGTGACGAGGGAGCGATCGCGCGTGAAGGCAACCGGAAAACAGAGTTCGCCCACTCGACGCCAGGCGGTAGTCGCTGACAAGGCCCTGCACTTGGCCCCAAAGCGCTTCCAGCGGGCGTTCTGGCAGAGTCGCAATTACGATCACCTTCGCCGCACCGCGCGATTGGGGGACGTGGCCGCGAAGGTCCTGTCGGAGAACTGGCTGAATCGCGCGAAGCGGCTGGAAGCCGTGCGAGCGGCCTGGAACGCGGTGGTCCCCGAGGACTTCGACGGTCGGTCGCAGGTTGACGGGCTGCGAGGAGGTCGTTTGGAAGTGAGAGTCGACAGCGCGGCGACCCGGTTCTTGTTCAGCCGGCAGCTTGGAAAGGGGCTCTTGGCCGCTGTTAATGATCACCTCAAGGGGCCGCGCGTGGATCGTATCGACTACAGAATCGGGAAGATGAAACCTGAGAGAGGGGAACCCCGTGGATAAGGCGGTCGAAGAACGAGCAACGGGCGGAGCGGAGCCGAATGGGGCACCCCCGGCCGCGCCAGTCCACCACTACGATGCCGACAGCATTCGCGTCCTGGAGGGCATGGAAGCGGTTCGAAAGCGACCGTCGATGTACATCGGCGACACGGGTCTTCACGGGCTTCATCACTTGGTCTGGGAGGTCGTGGACAACGCGATCGATGAGGCGCTGGCCGGCTATTGCAACCGGATTCTCGTCAAGATCAACTCAGATGGAAGCTGCACCGTCCAGGACGACGGGCGTGGTATTCCGGTGGAGGCGAAATCGCTTCCCGACAATCCTCGACTGGATGGAAAAAGTACGCTTGAAATTGTCATGACCGTGCTCCATGCCGGCGGAAAGTTCGACAGCGATTCTTATGCCATCAGCGGTGGCCTGCATGGGGTGGGCGTGAGCGTCGTGAACGCCCTGTCTGAATGGCTGGTCGTCGAGGTGGAGCGAATCGAGCCTGACGCCAAGACCGGCCGGATCTACTCTATGGGCTTCGAGCGCGGCGAGGTCACGCGTCCCCTGAAAGAACTCGGAGAGACGCGCCGTACCGGGACACGCGTCGAGTTCAAGCCGGACCCCGAGGTTTTCAAAGACACTCGGTTTCGAACCGATACCCTGATCACGCGACTGCGGGAGTTGGCCTATCTGAACGACGGGCTCCAGATCGAGTTTGTCGACGAACGGGAGGGCCGGAAGGAGCAATTCTGCTACCAAGAGGGCCTCAAGGCGTTTGTGGCCTACATGAATGAAGGCAAGGAGCCGCTCCACAAGGTGCAGTTGTTGAGCGGGTCCGACGAGGAACACGGGCTGGCGTGCCGGGTCGCGTTTCAGTTCAACGACAGCTACAACGAAAACACGCTCGCCTTCGCGAACAACATCAAGAACCGGGACGGGGGAACGCACCTCTCGGGGTTTTCGACGGCGCTGACCCGCACGTTGAACGCGTATGCGCGTAAAGCCAACCAACTGAAGGGCAACCTGACGATCCGCGGTGAAGACTGGCGTGAGGGTCTGACGGCCGTCGTGGCGGTCAAGGTTCGTGAGCCGGACTTTCAGGGTCAGACGAAAGACCGGCTGATGAACGCCGAAGTCGATTCGTTTGTGCAGCAGGTCGTCAACCGGCAGCTCGGACACTGGCTGGAAGAAAACCCCGCCGACGCCAAACGGGTTGTTGTGAAAGGCGTCGGGGCCGCGGTTGCACGGGAGGCGGCGCGGAAGGCGCGGGAAGCGACGCGCAAGAGCGCCCTGGCCAGCGGGAACCTGCCGGGAAAGCTGTGGGACTGTCAGAGCCGCAATCCGGACGAGTGCGAGCTGTTCCTGGTGGAGGGCGATTCGGCGGGCGGCTCGGCGAAACAAGGACGCGATGCCACTACCCAGGCGATCCTCCCCCTGAAGGGGAAGATTCTTAACGTCGAGAAGGCACGCCTGGACCGCATCCTCTCACACGAGGAAATCAGTCAGATCATCCGGGCGCTGGGCTGCGGCGTTCCAGGCTCGGACGACTTCAACGTCAGCAAGTGCCGGTACGGAAAGATCATCCTGATGACGGATGCGGATGTAGATGGAAGTCATATTCGAACGCTCCTGATGACTTTCCTGTTCCGTTACATGAAGCCGTTGATCGAGGCCGGCAAGGTGTTCATTGCTCAGCCTCCTCTGTATTTGCTGAAACGCGGCAAGACTTCGGAGTTCGTCCTGAACGACGCCGTCCTGGATCGTGAACTGGCGGAGCGGGGCTTGAATTCCGCTCGATTGGCCATCCGAGAGTTCGATGAAGCCGGAAAGCCGAACGGCCGTGAGCGGCAGTTGTCGGGTGACCAATTGAGCGAACTCGTGAGCGTTCTGGACGAAATCGCGTATGGCGCGCGTGTGCTGGCGCGGCGGGGGATCGATTTTGCGTCGTTCGTTCACGAGCGACGGCAGCCACATACCGGGGCGCTGCCCCGCGTGCGGGCTGTGCTGGCGGGCGAGGAGCACTACTTTTACAGCGATGACGAATTCAATCAGTTCCGGCGAGAAGCCCACGAGAAACTGGGCGAGCTGGAGGTTGTGGACGGAGGGCTCGGCACGGCCGGCGGAGACGCGGGCGGAGGCGCCATGGCCCGGCTGGTTCGGGATGAGCTTCCGGAAAGCAAAGGGCTTGAGAGGGCGCTGCGGTGGCTGGACGAGCACGATCTGACGCTGGACGACTACTTCTCCCGGCGCGAAGAGCTGGTCACGGGAGAGTTGCCGGCGGCGCGGTTCCTGTTATTGGGCGAAGGTGACAGCGCGACGGAACTCGACAACATTGCCGCGCTGCCGTCGGCGGTCCGCGACCTCGGGCAGAAGGGCTCGACCTTGAAGCGATTCAAGGGTCTGGGTGAGATGAACCCGGAGGAGTTGTGGGAAACGACACTCGATCCAAAGCGCAGACATCTCCTGCTGGTCGTGATCTCGGAAGAAGACGACGGGGAGCAGGCCGAGTTGGAACTGCGAGAGGCGGATCGCATGTTTTCGATCCTGATGGGCAGCGACGTGGAGACGCGCCGGGCCTTCATCGAGGCCAACGCGGTTCACGTCCGAGACTTGGATGTCTGATATCAAATCTCGGCACGGCGCGCCGCCGGATCGCGGCGTTGGTTGCTGCCGCCGGTGGGCCAGGTGGTACGAGCGCGTGCGATGCCCCGGGTTTGTGCTGGCGGTGGTCGTGGCATGTCTGTATGGCCCGTTTTTGGGTTGCGATTTCACGCTCGACGACTACCGGATGATGCGCCTGTTGCGTGAGTACGACGCCGGGCGCCGGGAAACACTGGATCTGTACCGATTTCTGTCGGGCGGGCCGGACAATCAGGCGAAGCGGGCCGCCGGGTGGTACCCGTGGTGGCTGGGCGATGATGTCCGCTATCGGCATCTGCGGCCGCTGGCGGAAGCGGCCATCCTTGCAGAGTACCGGCTCTTCGGCGAAACGCCGCTCCTCTACCGAGCGGTGACGGTAGCGGTGTACGCCCTCGGAATACGGCTGGTTCTGGCGTTCTATAGATTGCTCGGCGGGAAAGAGCGGCGCGCGCGATGGGGCGCCCTGGCGTTCGCCGTCGCGGCGTCCCACACCATTCCGGTCCTGTTTCTCTCGGCTCAGGGAGACGTCATTTCGCTCGTGCTGACGGCTGGGGCGATGTTGGGCGCTGCACGGTTCATTCGAGATCGGGCGATGTGGGGGCTTGTTCTCGCGGTCGTGTGCTATTCGCTCGGGCTGGGAGTGAAGGAGGCCGTGCTGGCCGTGGCCGTGCTGCCGGTGGCGTTGGTGTGGGTCTTTCGGGGACGAACGCGGGTCCGGCGGCGAGCGGTCGGGGTGACGGCGCTGCTGGTGGGGATCGGACTCGGATGGCTGGCGGTTTATGCCCACGGTGGATATGGAGCCGACACCTTCCTGATGCTCGATCCGGTCCACGCGCCCCTGGACTACCTGGCGGCGTTGCCCGGTCGCGCCCTGGTGTTGCTCTCCACCTGGCCGATCCCCGTGAATCCGTTCATCTTCTATTTCTGTCCGGGCTGGTACTGGGGGCTGTATGCCTTCGGTGCGCTCGGCGCGATCGTGCTGTGGCTGCTGGCGCGATCGTATTACCGGAATCATCGTGGCGAAGGCGACACGGCCGCGATGGCTTTCTGGGCACTGCCGTTTCTCCCCCTTCTGGTATGCACGGTTCCGGACGACCGGGTGATGATCCTGCCGGGCATCGGCCTGGCCTATCTCGCGGCGGTATGGATGACACGACCCGGGATCGACGGGTTGGCGCGTTTGCGAGCGCTGCCGGTGGTGCTGTTTGTGGCTCTTCAAATCTCGACGACGATCGTGGTTGGCGGTGTCATGGTTTTCATGGAACACAACGCCACGCGTCTGGTGACGGCTGCGATCGAAGGATTCGGCCGCCCTCTCCGGTCCGGCGACCATGTCTTTTTTCTGAATTCCCCTCAGAACTTCCACGTGCTGTTTGCCCAGGACCGGTGCCGCTGGCTGACGGGAGATGAGGGTGTCCAAGCGGGTTTTCTGTCCGACGTCGCCTCGCCAAGGATCGAGGTCATGGACGATCACACGCTGCGGATCGAGGCGACGGACGATGCGCTCTTGACGACATTTGTCGGGCTGATGGGGCGCAGCCGGGAGCGACCGAAGCGCGTGGGCGACGTTCTGGATGCGGGGGCGTTTCGCGCGCAGATCGTCGGGGTGAACGGCGAGGGCGTCACGGCCGTGCAACTGCGGTTCGACCAGCCGCTGGACAGCGATTCGTACCGATTCTACTGGTGCCACCGGTGGTCGTCGCCGGAGTTGCGATCGTTTGGCGCACGGGCCTCCGGGGACCGCGGTGGGGCATGAGCCGTCGAAGGATCAGCGGCGCCGAGGGGATTCTCGCCGGCGGTGTGGGGTTTGCTTCAGTAGTCCCGCCGGCCTTCGATCGCGTCCTGGAGCACGGCACGGCTGGCGTATTCGAGCTGCGAGCCGCTGGGCAGGCCGCGGGCGAGTTGAGTGACGCGGACGCCCAGCGGGGCGATCAGGCTCTTCAGGTGCAGGGCGGTGCCCTCGCCTTCCGTGGTGGGATTCGTGGCGATGATCACTTCCTGGATGCCGCCCGCCTTGACGCGATCGACCAGGCCCTGAATGGTCAGGTCCCCCGGCTCGACGCCGTCAAGCGGGGCGATTCGGCCCAGCAGGACGTGATAGACCCCCTGAATCAAGCCGGTCGATTCGAGCATCAGCAGGTCGCGAGGTTGTTCGACCACAAATATCTGGGCATGATCTCGGCGGGGGCTCGAACAGATTGCGCAGGGGTCGGTCTCGGTCAGGTTGTAGCACACGCGGCAGTGGCGAACATGCTCCTTGACGCTACGGATGGCATCGGCGAGGGCGAGGGCGGCGTCTCGGTCGGACTTGAGGATATGGAAGGCCAGCCGCTCCGCGCTGCGTGCGCCGATGCCGGGGAGCTTTTGGAACTCCGACATCAGTTGCGTCAGGGATGACGGCATGGATTCGGTCATAACGGATACTGGAATCGCGGTAGCGGGCGATGCGGCAGTGGCGGCGGGCACGACCCGCGCCGTACGCCCTACGGGCCAAGTGTTGCGTCACACCTCGCTGGGTGGGGAGCATCGGTGTCCCGCCGGTATGTTTCCTCTGAAAACGTGCGGGTGGAGTGCCCATATCTTCCAAGAATCCAGACGTGACGGAGCATCAGCCTGCTCCCTCGAGTAGCTCACTCACGCCGGGAATGTTGAGACCACCGGTCATCTGGCGCATCGTTTCTTTCATGCCATCCGCGGCCTTGCGCTGAGCAGCGGCTACGGCGGCCTTAATCAGGTCTTCCAGCATCTCGACATCTCCGGCAGTAACGGTTTCCGGCGTGATTTTCAAACCCAGCAAGGCCATCTTTCCGTTCACGGTCGCAGTGACCGCCCCTGCGCCGGCGTCTGCTTCATAGGTCATGGATTCCAGCGACGCCTGCATCTCTTTCATCTTCGACTGCATCTGCTTGGCCTGCTTGAGCATGCTGGCCATGTTTCCCAATCCGCCTAACATGGGGTCTCCTTATGACTCGACCGGCGCGGGGGGGCGTGGGGCGCCGCGCTGAACGTCAATGATACGCCCTTCAAACATCTCGATGGCTGCTCGAACCATCGGCTCGGCATGAGCCGATTGCAGGTCAAGCTGGGTGACGCGTCCACCAGACACCCGCGATGGCGGGGCGACCGAGGGCGGCTTAGGCGCCGGTCGGATGATCTGCTTCGGCGGCGGTCCGGCTTGAGGTCGACCGAGCGTGGCTGCGACTGCTACGGCCGCTTTTTTTTTTGAGGCCGGCTCGGGAACGGCGGATCGGGGAGTGCTGGCGGTCTGGGGCAGCGTCGGCAGTGCCCCGCCATGCTCGATCCGTTGCAGGATGGATTCGACCGATGAGAAGCGCGAGGCCTCGGACAGGCGAATGATCACCGCCTCTGCCAACGCGCGCCCGCTGCCGGCGTAGCGCGTCGTGCGGCGAAGCTCTTCGAGGAGCGTGATCATGTGGACATAGGCCCCGGCATCGAAGCGGGCGGATTGCCGAATGAGCGTCGGGCGGATGCCCTCCGGAAGGTCGACGAGGTCGGTCTCGGCGCCGCAGACGTTGAGGATCATGAGGTCACGAATCTGGCGGATCAGGAGGTCGCACCACCGCTCGATCGTGTATCCCTGCCCGAGGCTCTCGTCGACGTCGTCGAGGGCGGCGGCGGCATCGCCATCGGCCAGATGATCGATCAGCCGGGCAAGCAGTTCGTCGTGGGGCGGCGGGAGCGTCTCGTCGACCGCGGTCACCGTGACACGGCCGGCCATCGACAGAATCTGGTCCAGCAGTGAAAGGGCGTCGCGCATCGAGCCGTTGGCAAGGCGGGCGATGCGTCGAAGGGCCGGTGTCTCGGCCTCCACCTTCTCGGTCTGACAGATGCTCTCGAGCTGTCCGGCAATCTCGGCGGTGGGGATCGCCTTGAACTCGAACCGCTGGACGCGGCTTTGGATCGTCGCGGGGACTCTCTCCGGCTCGGTGGTGGCGAAGATGAACTTTACATGCGACGGCGGTTCCTCGAGCGTCTTGAGAAGGGCGTTGAACGCGCCCTTGGTCAGCATGTGGACCTCGTCGATGACGTAGATCTTGAATCGGGACCGCGCCGGTCGATAGATGGCGTTGCTCCGGAGTTCGCGGATATTGTCCACCCCGGTGTTGCTGGCCGCGTCGATCTCGATCACGTCGACATCGTCTCCGA
>CAYQDV010000034.1:7563-13117 GCA_964416295.1 uncultured Planctomycetaceae bacterium | reverse complement strand
TCTTTCCGGTTCTCGTCGATCGCAAACACGAACTCGCAGGGTGACAGCGCCACAGCCGGGGGCGGTGCCGCACTCGGCGTCAATCGGCTCCGGCCCAGCGACCCACGGCACATGGGTATACGCAAGTGGGCTGCTCGGTTTCCCGCCTGACCCGCTGCCGGCGCAACGCATTGCATGGGACCAAGCCATCAACACCGGTTGACGCCGAGTGCGAAACCGCCGCTGTGGCGGCTGGCGATTATAGCGGGGTCCAACGTCCGACACAAAGCTCAGCCCCCGGCCACCGTGGTGAGGCTGGCGAGCGGTCTATTGGGCGAGTCGCGGGGGATAGGGCAGGTCCACGGCGGCGATGGACTTGATCTTGAGTGATTCAACCGGGTGGTTGTCCTTGTCGACGGCGGCTTGAGACATCTTCCGAAGCGTCGCGAGAGACTCAGGCCCCTCAACCTTTGCAAAAGCGGTGTAGCGACCGTCCCAGGAGGGTTGCCTCGCGAGGCAGATGAAGAACTGGCAACTGGCGGAGTGTTCGTCGCGCCCGTCCGGCGATTCAATGAGCGCCATGGCGACCGTGCCAAGCTCGAACGGGGTGTTGTTGAATTCTTGTTTCAGAGTGAGGCCGTCCGGTCGCTTGCCGGTTCCGTCGCCGTTCGGGCAGCCGCCGATCATGAATTGATTCGCGAAGACGTGGTGGAAGTTAAGACCGTTATAGAACCTCTCCCCGACGAGTTCCAGAAAGTTTTCCACGTGGCGAGGGGCCTTGTCATACAGCAATCGCAGCGTGAGCGAGCCCATGTTCGTGTACACGACAACCTGCTTGTACTGCACGACCTGGATGGTCACCGGCGGCGTCTGGACCGCCCCACCGTAGGGACTCCACTGGAGGACATAAGTGCCGCTCTGATGGAGAACGGGATAAAAACGGGCGACGTCAAAACGCAGCCCCACAGAACCAAATGGCGCCAACGTGATCGGCGGAACAGGGTATTCAGGCTTCCGGACGACCCGCTCACCGAGCGTCGGGTTACCGTCCGTCGAGATCTTCAGCCCGGTGAAATTGATACCGGAGTAAACATGCTCCAGCGGCAGACCCATTTCCGGGAGCTTCACCTTTGCCGTGACCGCGTTAGGGACGTTGAGGGTCAACGGTTCCGGCGTTCGATTCACGATGACGAATTCGACCATGACCTCTCCGCCGACGGGGACGATCTTCTTCGCCGGACGCAGTTGGACGTCGATCAGGTTGGGGAGGTTGTCCAGAGGCGTGGCGTCCGCCGAGTCATCGGCTCTCGCTTGGCTGAGGACGCAGGCAGTCAAAACGACAGCATATTGAAAGGCAGTTCGCATCAGAGTCTCACAGCCGGAGGGTTGGTCGCTGCACACGGAGCGGGCCACGGACAAGCGAGCTCTGGTGGGCGTGATGAATGTAATCGCAGTTCGACCGATGTTTCCGCTGGACACCCGCCCCGCCAAGCCCCGGACCCTGTCTCCACAATCCTGCCCCGGGTCGGCATGAGGCACCGACTCGCTGAGGACACGGAGCGATGGTGTGCTACCTGTAATGCGAGTCTCGGGGCAAGCACTATGCCCCGGACCCCGACAAAACGGTTGGGAGCGTCTTGCAGATGATAAGGAAGTCGAGCTTGAGCGACCAGTGATCGATGTAAAACAGGTCGAGTTTCATCCAATCTTCGAACGGGATGCGGTGTCGTCCTTTGATCTGCCAGAGGCAGGTCAACCCGGGCCGCATGCTGAGCCGGCGACGCTGCCAGCGGTCGTATTGCCGGACCTCGCTGGGGATCGGCGGCCGTGGTCCGACGATGGACATGTCCCCACGTAGGACGTTGAAGAGTTGCGGCAACTCGTCGAGGCTCCATCGTCGAAGGAACGGGCCGATCCGCGTGACACGGGGATCCCTTTCGCGTGCTTTGTACACCGGCCCATCGCACTGGTTGAGATGCGCCACGTCGGCCAATTTCGCCTCGGCGTTGGGCTCCATCGTGCGGAATTTGTACATTCGGAATTCGCGCCCATTCAGCCCGCTGCGCCGCTGGCGAAAGAAAATGGGGGTTCCGCACGTCGTTCGGATCAGCACCGCGCATAACAGCATTATCGGCGCGGTCAGGATAATTCCGATAATCGCAAAAGCCGCATCCATGCACCGCTTGATGCCGAGCAGTTCCGGCGAATGTTGCGCGGGCATGTACGACAGGAGGGGGACGCCATGGAAGTTCACGACTTGTGGGGTGGATCGGCATAGTCTGGTTTCCGCTTGGACGTGGGCCGTGACCCCGACTTCCTCACACAATGCGACGTACGGCAGCAATTCGGAGAGGGCCTCCAGCGGTGCCGCGAAAACAACCTCGTCAATAACTTCCTCGTCTAATATCGGACGAAGACGATCCATGCCCCCGAGGTTCCGAAGCCCCGATGATTCCGCCGCGTCCCGCTCCCAAGGCCCTTGTAGATGGCCTACCACGACCGGTCTATCGAGCCGGGCGGAACGCAGGAGCCGGCGCAAGCGGACGGCGTCCCGGCCTGTTCCGACTATCAGCACACGCCGTCCGGGGCGCGAGCCGAGCCACCGCCCAACTACCGTATTGATACCCCGCAGCCCGACTGTGGTCGCAGGCAGTAGCCCGCAGACGAAGGCGATCTGCACTCGGGGGTACAGTGTCCGCTCGAAGAGGATGGCAAGCGTGGCGATAAGTAGCCCCAGCAGGACACTGGCGGTCATGGCTCGCTGCAGAACCCAGTGCCACGAACGCCATTGCGGGCGATACCAACCCAGGCGAGCCAGGATCAGGGGCCAGGCGACCGGCAGGAGCGTGAGGATCTTCAAGTGGATCGGGACGCTATTGATGTGGCCGCCGACCAGCTCAGGCCAGGTGGCGTGCTGCCAGACGTGGCAGCGGAGGATGTCTGCCACAATGTATATCGCAAATACGGCGACGGCGTCGGCCGCAATCATCGCCGCCCGGTATTGTCGCCATGTCGTCGAGTGCGTCATCCTGAAGGTGTTTGCCGCCAGTGTCCCGGACGACCGGCTCCGGCTGCCGTGCGAGGCCGACGGTGCTGACCCAGTCAGATCGGAAGGAGCAACGGATTCTATGCCGCCGCGAACCGCCGGACAACAGTCGCCGTGGGGCCGGTGACACAATCGGGGTGCGCGTTCCCAGACGTCCCCCGTAGCGTCGGTGCCCCCGTGCCCGACGTTGAGTGGTAGACGGGAGGCCACTGGCCGGGCGACGTCGGCCACAGGAGGCCGACGCTACAGCCGCTCGTCGAACATGAACGGCGGGGTGTTGGACAGATACCGGCGGCTGGCCTATAGAGCCATGTATGGGCGTTGAGAGGCTCTTGGACGGACTGACTGATCCCCAGCGCGAGGCAGTCTCGCATGTCGAGGGGCCGCTGCTCGTGCTGGCTGGCGCGGGGTCGGGGAAGACCCGGGTCATCACGCGCCGCGCGGCGCACCTTGCCTCGACCGTTGCGCGGCCGGACGAGGTGCTCGCCATCACCTTCACCAACAAGGCCGCCGGCGAGATGCGCGAGCGGATCGCGGCACTCGGCATCCGGGGCGGCGCGCGGGGACCCTGGGGTCGGGGCCGGATGTGGGTCAGCACGTTTCACTCCCTGTGTGCCCGACTGCTGCGGGAATATGGCGATGCCGTTGGCGTGCGGCCCAATTTCTCGATCTTCGACGAGAGCGATCGCCGGGCGATGATTCGCGAAGCGGTGGCAGCACAGGGGCTGTCGGCCGACCACTGGCGTCCGCGGACCGTGGAGGCGGTGATCAGCGATGCCAAGAACCGGATGCTCGGCCCGGAGGCGTTCGCGGACGAGGCGAGCGATTTCATGTCGAAGACGATCGCCGGCATCTACGCCCGATACCAGTTGCGGCTCCACGAACAGAATGCGTGCGATTTCGACGACCTGCTGATGTTCGTCGCGACCCTGTTGCAGTCGCACGAGGATGTGCGTGGCGAACTCTCACAACGCTTTCGCTATCTGCTGGTTGATGAATATCAGGACACGAACCATGCCCAGTATCTGATTGCGGCGCGGTTGGCGTCCGGCCATCGAAACATCTGCGTCACCGGCGACCCGGACCAGTCCATTTATGCCTGGCGGGGGGCGGACCTCCGAAACATCCTTGATTTCGAGGCCGACTATCCCGATGCGAAGACGGTTCGCCTCGAACAGAACTATCGGAGCACCGGCGCGATCCTGTCGGCCGCGTCGTGCCTGATCAAACACAACCGGCGTCGCAAGAGCAAGGAGTTATGGACCGAGCAGGACAGCGGTCCGGCGGTCCGCGTCTGGCCGTGCGAGGACGAGCAGAACGAGGCCCGTCGGATTGCAGAGGAGATTCGGCAGCAGAGCGCGTCGGGCGGTCGGGCCGGCGACGTGGCCATCTTTTACCGCGTCAACGCGGTGACGCGCGTTCTCGAGGAGGCCCTTCGTTCGGCCGGCGTGCCCTACCAGATTGCGCGGGGTGTCGAGTTTTATGGTCGCAAGGAGATCAAGGACGTGTTGGCCTACCTTCGCGCGGTGGCCAACCCGGCCGATGACACGGCCATTCTCCGGGCCATCCATACGCCGGCTCGCGGCATCGGAAAGGTCACGGTCGGCCGGCTGAAGGCTCACGCGTCGGCCCGTGGAATCACCTTGGGAGAGGCACTCTCGGAAGTCGATCGAATTGCCACCCTGAAGGCCGCGCGCAAGAAGCTCGGGCCGTTTGCGGAGATGCTGGCGCGGCTCCGGGAGTTGCCGTCGCGTCCGGTGACGGCCGTCATCGAACAGGTCCTGGTGCGGTCGGGCATCGAGGCGGCCCTCAGTGCGGCCGGAGAGGTGGACAACGACGCCCTGGCCAATGTCTACGAACTGGTGTCGGCGGCGAGGCAATTTGACATCGATAATCCCGACGGCGGCCTCGCCGAGTGGCTCCACCAGATCAGCCTCGTGACGGACATTGACAGCTTGGAGATGTCCGGCGGGGCCGTGACGCTGATGACGCTGCATGCCGCGAAGGGGTTGGAGTTTCCCGTCGTGTACATCGTGGGACTGGAGGACGGTCTGTTGCCCCATGGACGGGCCGTGAAGGCCGGCGACGAGGATGTGGAAGAAGAGCGCCGACTGTGTTTTGTGGGGATGACGCGAGCGATGCGCCGGCTGACGATGAGCCATGCGCGCTATCGAATGATTCGCGGCCTGTCCGAGCGAACACTGGCTTCGCGGTTTCTGACGGAACTGCCGGTCGACGAAGTGGAAGTTGCGTCGAGCGAGCCGTCGGCGGACCGCAGCCACTCTCACCTGAGACGATACAATGAGACCGACGACGACGCCGTGGACGTCTCGCGGTTTCAACCCGGCCGGGGGGTCACCCATCCCGAGTACGGCTTGGGCCGGGTGCTCACGGTCGAGCCGCGCTGCGGCACGGTCTATGTCCGGGTGTGCTTCGACACGTTTGGTACGCGTGCGTTTGCACTCGACTATGCGACACAGGAGCTGACCGAGTGCTGAGCAGGATTCAGCGCGTGTATGGGAACCGCCC
>CAYQDV010000034.1:2515-7463 GCA_964416295.1 uncultured Planctomycetaceae bacterium | reverse complement strand
ACGCGGATGTGGCCGCTGAGCCGCCGCAGCCGCCCGAAGCAGTTGCTCCACATCATCAGCGGCAAGAGCCTCCTGCGCCACGCATTTGAGCGATTGCGGGCGATCTTTCCGCCGACGGACATTTTCGTCGTGGCGCTGACGGAGCATCTTCCCGCAATGGGCGAAGAGTTGCCCGAGCTGCCGCCGGAGAACTTGATCGGCGAGCCGACCGGCCGGGACACCGCCAATGCCATTGCCCTGACCGCGGCCCTTTTGCACGCTCGCCGCGACGGTCCGACGATGGGCGTTTTCACGGCCGACCATCTGATCCGACCGACGGACCGATTTGCGGACATCGTCCGGCGTGGATTTGAGACGGCCGAGCGGGATGCCGAGGCTCTCGTGACGTTCGGGATCACACCGACCGGCCCGGAGACGGGATACGGCTACATCGAGCGGGGCGCGGCCCGGGATGGCGGCGTCTGGGAGGTCCGGGCCTTTCGCGAGAAACCGGACGCCGACACCGCGAAGGCGTATCTGGCTTCCGGCCGCTACTCATGGAACAGCGGCATGTTCGTCTGGCGGACCGGCACGATCCTGGAGCAGTTGCGACAGCATCTTCCGGGAACGCACGCGGCGGTTCTGCGGCTGGCCGCGGCCTGGGACAGGGAAGACGGCCGCCGGCTTGCCGCGGATGTCTATCCGACGCTGGAGCGGATCAGTATCGACTTCGCCGTGATGGAGAGAGCGCCGAACGTCCTGGTTGTTGAAATGCCGTTGGAATGGCTGGATGTCGGAAGTTGGCCGGCGCTGGCAGAGGCCCTTGGGCCGGACGCCGACGGCAACGCGATCGCGACCGCTCACGCCGCCAGTATGGATAGTCACCGTAACATCCTGGTCAGCGAGGGCGATCACCTGATCGCGGCGATCGGCGTCGAGGACCTCGTCGTCATTCACAGCCCCGACGCCACACTCGTCTGCCGCCGGGACCAGGCCCAGCGGATCAAGGAGCTCGTCGCGCAATTGGGCGCTGCGCATGGAGAGCGCTATTCGTGAATCCGAGGCGAGCGCGGGCCGCGTCCGCCCCACGAGACGGCGCCGTCAGGCGCGTTCCACCAGGCGGTCGACCAGGAAGCTCGATTGTTCAAGGGCCTGTTCGGTGAAAGGCCCGAAGAACGCCTTGACCTCGTTGAACATGTTTACAAAGGCGTCCCGGTCACGCCCGGCGGCGTGTGATTGAAGCTCGGCGGACGCCCGCACAAAGGCGTCGATGACGCCCGGCGATGCCGGATTCGACATTTGTATTGAAGCGTAAAGCTCCGGCGACTGGGCGAAGTGCCGGGCGGTCATCCACAATTCCATCAGGTAGATCGGCGATGTGAACGCGAGTGTCTCGTCGATCGACACGCCGAGGTCGACAAGGGCCTTGCCCATGACCTCGGTGGCAAAGTGCACGAGGACCTGCACGACGGACATCATCTCGTCGTGATGCTTCGGCGTGGTTTCGACGATGGTCAGTCCGCGAGCATGGAACATCCGGCGGAGCCAGTCGAACCGTTCGTCGCCGCGACCGCGGCAGAGGACGACGCGCTGGCCCTGAAGCGAGTGAACCGACGGGGCAAAGAGCGGGTGGGCGCCGACGACGCCGGATCGGGAGGCCTCAAGCATGGCGCGAACAGGGCCGTCCTTGACGGAGGTCACGTCCATCAAGAGGGCGTCGGGTCGCACGCGGGGCCCGATCCGTCGGATGACAGCTTCGGTGGCGTCGATGGGAACGCTGACGAGGACGACATCGGCATCGGCGGCCGCCTCTTCGGGTGTCAGGCGGGTGTCGACATCCGAAATCATGACGGCGTGGCCCAGATCGGCGAACAGGTCGGCCATACATCGGCCCATCGCACCCCGGCCGCCGATGACGGCGACCGTCCGGGATTCGACATCGAGGGGCAGTTCGGCCTTGAGGGCGGCCTGCCGGTCGCGGCTGGCCCAGAGGATCAGGCGAAACAGGCTCTCGGTCAGGTCCGGTGAAAGGCCCAGTGGCACGGCGCGGTCGCGGCGGTCGCGGATCAACTCGCGCTCGCGCTGGAGGTCCCGGATAGGCACCGTGTGCTCGCGCTTGTAATCCGCGATCTCGGCAACGAGGGCATAACGCCGACCGAGAAGCTGGAGCAGGTCGCGATCGACGGCGTCGATCATCGCGCGGAGGACGGAGAGCGGCCGGGCGCGGCCGTGTGCGGTGTCGCAGGGTGGTGTGTTCATGGTGCGGGTCCTCCAAGGCGTTTTCATTCGACAAAAAAACCCCGGGCTTCCGCCCGGGGTTGTGGATGCACACACACGGCTCGTACGGGTGCGACGCGGGTCAGGCGGTCGGGACGTCAGCCTTTCGCGGCTGTGTAGAGTTCGTCGACCTTTTTCCAGTTGACCGTGTTCCACCAGGCGGCGATGTAGTCGGGCCGGCGATTCTGATAGTTGAGATAGTAGGCGTGTTCCCAGACGTCGAGGCCGAGGATGGGCGTGTGGCCCTGCATATAGGGTGAGTCCTGGTTGGCCGTGCTGCCGATGTGGAGCTTTCCGTTGGCGTCGAGGCCGAGCCAGGCCCAGCCGCTGCCGAACCGGGTCGCGGCGGCCTTGGAGAATCTCTCTTTCATGGTCTCAAAGCTCCCGAAAACCTCGTCGATTGCCGCACCGATTGAGCCGCCGGGTTTTCCGCCGCAGTTCGGTCCCATGATCTGCCAGAACAGGGCATGGTTGACATAACCGCCGCCGTTGTTGATGACGGCTTGACGAATGGCCTCGGGCACGCTGTTGATATTTCGCAGGATGTCCTCGGCAGACTTGCCGGCGAGCGCCGCCTGGCCTTCCAGGGCGGCGTTGAGCTTTGTCGTGTAGCCGTTGTGGTGCTTGTCGTGATGGATTTCCATCGTCCGGGCGTCGATGTGGGGTTCGAGGGCGTCAAAGACATACGGTAAAGCGGGCAGTTCAAAAGCCATGGTGGCGCTCCTTTTCGATGAGGCTGTACAGGATTTTGGTGGTATTCTCCGAACACAGGAATGTAGTTATCCTGCTGGCGCAGGTCAAGCGACGGGTTGCGCCGCCGTGGCGGATTTCCGGGCGGTCCGTCCGGTTTCGCTACGATTTGGCCGCCGTACGCCAAGTGGAGTGTGCGATCAGGCCGATGAATGGAGGGTCGCTGTCGGTGCGCCTGCCGGCTTCCGCGCCCGATGAGGAGCAAGATGATGATTCAACTGGCCAGACGTCCATTACTGCTGATCGTTCGCGACGGATGGGGGCACAATCCGCACGCCGAGTGGAACCACGCCAACGCCGTACATCTCGCCCGGACGCCCGTGGATGATCGGCTGCGGGCGGCCTATCCGTGGGTCCAGATCCATACGAGCGGCGAAGACGTCGGCCTGCCGGCGGGCGTGATGGGCAACAGCGAGGTCGGCCACCAGAACATCGGGGCCGGCCGGATTGTCGATCAGGCGGTCATGCGGATCACGCGAACGATCCGCGACGGCTCTTTCCTGACAAACCCCCGGTTCTCGGCCGCGGTCGAGCATTGCCGCACGACCGGCGGCAATCTTCACCTCATGGGCCTGTGCAGCAGCGCCGGCGTCCACTCGATGCTGGAACACGCATTCGGCGTGCTCGAGCTGGCGAAGCGCGGCGGACTAGGTGCGGGTCGCGTGCTGTTCCACGCCTTCGGTGACGGGCGGGATACGCCGCCGAGGTCGGGCATCGGCTTCATTCGGAAGGTCGAATCCAGGATGCGCGAACTGGGCATCGGGCGGGTGGCGACCGTCGTGGGCCGCTATTACGCGATGGACCGCGACAATCGATGGGACCGCGTCGAAAAGGCGTATCGACTGCTGACGGAATCGAAGGGTCGCCGCGCCGCCACCGCCGAGGGGGCGTTTCAGGACTACTACGACCATCCGACTGAGCCGAACCGCGCGGGCGACGAGTTCATCGAGCCGACCGTGGTCGGCGAGCCGTGCCCGATCAAGGCCGGAGACGCGGTGATCTTCTATAACTTCCGCGGGGACCGGCCAAGGGAGATAACGAAGGCGTTTGTCTATGAGGAGTTTCCTTGGGTGGAGAGAGGAACGAGAAGGGATTCTCGTTCCAGCGGGATGGACGGTTCTGCGTCGAGCCGGCAGAGCGAGAACCGGACGGGCTTCGATCGCGGGCCGAAGATTGAGAATCTCTATTTTTGCACGATGTGCGAATACGAGACCGGGCTGCCGGTCGAGGTCGCGTTTCCGCGGCCGGAAAAGATGGTAAGTATCCTCGGCGCGTATGCGGCTTTGCTCGGCCTGCGCCAGTTCCGCTGCGCCGAGACCGAGAAATATCCCCACGTCACGTTCTTCTTCAACGACTATCGCGACGAACCGTTCGACGGCGAGGAGCGGCAGATCGTGCCCTCGCCGCGCGACGTCACGACCTACGACCAGAAGCCGGAGATGTCCGCCCACGGTGTGACCGCCGAAATGCTCCGCCGGATCGAGTCGGACCGATACGACCTGTTCGTCCTGAATTACGCCAATGGCGACATGGTGGGGCACACGGGCAATCTGGACGCGGCGATCAAGGCGGTCGAGACGGTCGACGGCTGTGTCGGCAAGGTCGTGGATGCCGTCCTCGCCCGCGGCGGCGCGGCCATCGTCACGGCCGACCACGGCAACTGCGAGCAGATGATCGACCCGGCCACCGGGGGCCCCCATACCGCCCACACGACCTACGACGTCGACCTGATCGTCGCCGATGATCGTTTCAAGGGTTCCCGGCTGCGTGAAGGCGGCCGTCTGTCCGACATCGCCCCGACCCTGCTCGCCCTCGGCGAAATCGACCAGCCACCCGAGATGACCGGCCGGTCATTTCTGGAATCGTAGCTGGCGCGCCCCGCCGGTCGGCCCGCTGGAACGAGAATCCCGCTGGAACGAGAATCCCGCTGGAACGAGAATCC
>CAYQDV010000034.1:0-2415 GCA_964416295.1 uncultured Planctomycetaceae bacterium | reverse complement strand
CGGTCCAGCACGATCTCGGCGCGTGCATCTGGCTATGTCCTGACGAACGGCTGGAGGCGCCAGTAAGTGAGCGACCGCCAGAGCCACTCGAAGGGGCCGAAGTGGAAGCGGCGGAGCCAGATCGGGCTGAGGATGAGTTGGGCGGCGTAGATGCCGGCCACGATGAGAAGGGCCTTGGGATGGCTGACCGTTCCGAAGAGGCCGAGGCCGAAACTGTAGAAGATGAAGACGCAGATCAGCGTGTGGCTCAGGTAATTCGTTAGCGCCATCCGCCCCACCGCCGCGACGGGCCGCAGGCGGGCGACCCATGCGGGACGCAGGCAGATCAGCGCCAGCCCGCCGGTGTAGGCCAGTGCCAGCGCCAGTGTGGCGAACGAGTCGATGGCGAACTGGGCGAAGACCATGACGGCGCGTTTGTCACCGCCCATTTGGATTGCGAGGGACAGGGCCTGCAAGGGCACGCCGATCAACAGCCCGACCAGAAGCATCCGTCGATACACCGGCCGGCGGCGATCGGTGTCGTCGAACAGGCCCGCCCTGATGAAGACCATGCCAAGGAAGAACAAGGCGACCGTGCGCCAACTGAACAGCAGGGCGTAGGTCGGGATAAGGATAACAAGATAGTAGAAGGATCGAATGGCAAGCATCTCGGTCCACGTGCCCGATCGATAGATGCGCTCCTCGTCGCCGAGGAACTCCATGAGCTCGGCGATTCGTGCGTTGATCCGGGCGGTGTCCGACGCGGCCGGGCGAGAAGCCGGGGCCGAAGATGGCGTCGCCGGCGCGGTGGTCGATGGGTCGTCTGTGATCGGCTGCGACGCGTCGCTGATTTCGGCGCCCAGTTGGTCCCAAGCCCACGGGTTGCCCCAATCGGCGCCGGGGTCTCTCAGAGCGCATCCTCCCAATCCGAGAATCGGAATGAAGAGCAGGATAGCGGCGGTGATCAGCAGGGCGGCGGGGCGGACGTTGCGGCAGAGCAGGGCGACGAACCCGATCACGGCGTAGAGCGACAGGATGTCGCCGTACCAGAACAGGATGCCGTGGATCAGGCCGAACAGGAGCAGGAAAACCAGGCGGCGGGTGTAAAGCCCGGCGAAGGGCCGGACCGCCCGCCGGGCCCGCTCACTCTGCAACGCCAGGCCCATGCCGAACAGGATGGAGAAGATCGTGATGAACTTTCCGAATGCGAAGAAGTTCACGAAGGCTCTGCTCAGTTTGTCGAGGCCGGCGAACTGATCCCACTGCCACTGCGACGCCTCGGCGAAGGTGAATGCGAAGAACTGGACGTTGACGAGCAGGATGCCGAGCACCGCGACGCCACGCAGGACGTCGAGCGTGGCGAAGCGTTCGCGGTCGCCGACCGGAGCCGGCGGTGCCGGACCGGGCCTGGCGGGGGCATAGGCAATGGGCGGCGCGATCGGCGGCGTCGGAATCGGCTCGGGATCGGTCGCCATGCGGTCATTATGACGTGTCCTGCCTCGCAGTCATACAGCGTGGCCGGTGATGGCGACGCTGAGGTCCGGGAGCAGGGGGACGCTCGAGCGGTTGACGCTTGTGCATGGCGGGCCTATAAGCGCCGGGGGTCATCCTTGGGAGATCGTCATGCACAGGCGGATGAGTTTTCGGTTCGTTCTGTTGGTGCTGCCGGCCGTCGCGGTACCTGCGGTCCTGGCCGGCGTCGTCGGCGATCCGGCCGGGCGGAAGCAGGTGGTCCGACTGATTGTCGACTACGGCGATGGTGTCGAGAAACACTTTACGGCTATCCCCTGGAAGAAAGGGATGACGGTCCTTGCTACGCTGAACGCCGCGGCATCGCATCGCCACGGCATTGTCTTCAAGCACAAAGGCCGCGGCGAGACGGCGCTGCTGACGCAGATCGACGATCTGAAGAACGCCGGCGCCGGCGCGGACCGGAAGAACTGGATCTATTGGGTAAACGAAAAGCCGGCGGACAAGAGCTTCGGCCTGTACGGGCTGAAACCGAAGGATGTCGTGCGCTGGAAGTATACGACCTACCGATTCGATTGATGACGCGGGTTCTCGGCGGGTGCCGGCCCGCAGGGGCTTGAAAGATTCCGGCGGGTGGTCTCGACAAGGCCGGGGCCGGATCGGACTCTCTGCAGACGCGTGCGTGCACGAGGCCTGCGCTGCCTTCCCATCCATTTACAGGACAACACAGAACAGACTTTCGTCATCTTCAATGGCTCCCCGCGTCCGCCACCCTGTTGACCCCGCTATCCGTGCCGGCGCCGATAGATATCACCTGTAAGACAGGACAGGAGAGTATCGAGATTACGGCGGCACTGGCACAGGGTAAATCCGTGGTTCCCGTGTTGGGGGGTGGGGCGGAAATGCCAAGCGATGACGTTTTGCCTGAGGACTTGGCAGCACTCGCCGAGCGCCAAGACCCTTCAG
>CAYQDV010000033.1:0-22109 GCA_964416295.1 uncultured Planctomycetaceae bacterium | reverse complement strand
TCGAATGAATCTCGATCAGCAGCGCGGACACGTCGTCGGCGTGCGCCAGGCTGCCGGGCGCCGCATCCAGCCGCCTGACAAGGTCGTCCATCAAGCGATCCGGCCGTTTGGTGAGCGTCTCGATGATGCCGGGTTGAAACGCGGGTTGTTGCGGCGCGGGATAGCGCTCGGAGATGAGGGCGGCCTCCAGGCCGTCGCTGTAGAGCAGAATCCGCTGGCCGGGGTGAAGCTGGAGCGCCTGATCGTCATAGGTCTGATCGGGAAAGATGCCGAGCAGACATCCGCCGCCGGGCAACTCGCGAATCGAGCCGCCTTCGTCGATCAGCAGCGGATGGGGATGTCCGGCCGAGGCGTACTTCAGCTCCAGCGTTTCGATATTGATCAGACCGTACCAGCCGGTCACGAATTGCGAATCGAGCAGCGCTTGTGATACCAGATGATCGTTCAGGTTGGCGACGACCGTCCCCGGTGAGACGAGTTCATAGCTGTTTCGGTAAATCCGCTTGGGCCGGATGGCGTTCTTGATGTACATCGTCAGGAGCCCCGCCGCGACGCCGTGGCCCATCGCGTCGGCGAGGTAGAACCCGACGTGTGTCTCATCCAGCCGGAGCACGTCGAACGTGTCGCCGCTGACGAAGTTGCTCGGACGGAAGATCGTTTGAAAGCCCAGGGGTCCGATCTCGGGCAGATCATGCGGAAGGAACTCCCGCTGAAGCCGTGCTGCGAGCGCCAGTTCCTGGTCCACCGCCTGGAAGTGGCGGTGCAGCCGCTGCCCGATACGCTGCATGCTCATCAGGTCGGATTCGATCTGCTGGAAGGCCGGTCGCAACTGGGCCATGGCAAGCATCGCACCTTGGGCGACATCGGCCGGCACGTCAAACGGCAGGCAGACGATTCGCGCCACGCTGTCCACAAACAGCCACGATCGATCGGTCAGCACCACGGCGCCGATTCTCGCCCGCTTGAGCAGATCCACCAGACGGCTGATCTCGTCGTTGTCCAAGCCGGGCGCCGATGGGCGGGTTGGGCTGCGATCGAGCACGATGGCCACGTCGTAGCGGTGCAGGCCCTCGGTCAGCTCGTCGGTCGCGCTCGACAGGCACCTGGCGGAGAACCATCCGGACTGATCGAAGAGCAGTTTCAGAAACGGCGGGAAGGGCTTGGCGTGTCCGAGAATCGCTGCGCGAACGATTCGACCGAGGACCGGGGTCCGGCCCGAAGCCTGCGCGGCGGCGGCGGGATGACCGCCGCCGCCGGTGTGTGTGACCGCGCTGCCCATGCGTTCCCCTCCGGAAAACATCATCCGACCGCATTCGACACGATGCTGTCAGATGTGTCGGTTCGCTACGGCGGCGGGGTTAGCAGCTCTGCGGGAATCTCGACGTGATCGCCCTCGACGACCCCCCACTGATCCAACTGGCCGCCTCGAACCTCCAGCGCGAGACGGGCCGGCTCGATCGACGGATATCCGGACTCGTCCAGCGGCCGCATGGTATAGGTCTTCACGATCGTTCCGTCGGACCGGATGTAGGCGATGTCGAGCGGGATGATCGTGTTGCGCATCCAGAACGACTGGTGGCGATCGACCGGAAAGACGAAGATCATGCCTCGGTCGGCGGGCAACTCCGCCTCGGTCGTGTTCATCAGTCCGATCTGCTGCGTTTCGTGCGTGTCGGCAATGTAGACGGTGTAGGTCGTGCGACCGGTAATGACCATCTGAATCGTGCGCATGGCGGACAGGTCGTTCTTCTGCGGTGACCCGCGCGGGACCTCGGGGCATCCCGCGAGCACGAGCGGGAGGGCCAGCAGCGGAACACAAAAACCGTGAGACATATTTCCGGTCATGGGACTCCTGTCGTCTTCGGGCGAGACGCCGGTCAATGCTCGGCGGCCGAAACGGGGTCAGGACGCGGCAGCACCGGCAGCGGCTCAACGCGCTCTTCAAAGCCGCCTCCCTTCGGCACAGCGACCCGGAAGCGCGATCCGGCCGGCGCGGCCCTCGTGTCGATGTCCTGAAAGTCGACCTCGATTCGATTGCCGTCGTTGATCCGCTCCGTCACGATACGGACCGGCAATTCTATCTTTCGATCGACGTAGATTTCCACCCGGCTGTATTTTCGGGCCAGCTCGGTCTTCGGACGCGGCACGCAGTGGAGGTGGATCGATCCGGGCGGGTCGCCGACATCGAGGTGCTTCTGCGTGACCTTGAAGTTCTTCAGGATGTCATCTCGCTTCTGGCCGAACGGCATGGGAAACGGTCCCTTGCCGATCCGGAACGGATCGACGTGTTTGCCCGGCCGGACGATCTGCCGACGGATGACGGTCTTCGCCTTCTGATTGAGCTCGGTCAGCCACTGTCCGTCGAAGGCGAACGTCTCGACGCGGTGCGACCGGACGCCATCGAGGATCATGGTGTCGAAATCGATGCGGAACATGGAATTGGCGGCGCCCGGGGCGGCCTTCTTGAACAGCAGCGTGCCGGTCTTGACCTGCCGGTCTTCGACCGGCTCGATCGTGATGTAGCGGTAGGTCAGCTTGCACGCCAGGCCCTGGATCGCCTCTCCCTTGATCTCGAGACGGTCGAGGACCTCGTCGACGTCGTGATCCCCGGAAGAGGGCCGCGACGTTACGGGCTTCGATGTCGCACGGGGTTGGAGCGGGTCCTTCGCCGGCGCGGAGTTCGCCACGCCGAGCGCCGGCGCGATCGTCGTCAGCAGAGTCGCTATGACAGTCCCGATTCTCATGAAGCTCTTTGTTCCGTCCGGGTCAGGTGCAGCCGCGGGATTCTATGCCGGTGGCTCGTCGCGGGCAACGGCAGACGCGGGGCCTCCGAGGTGCGCCGGAGCGTGTGGCGGGCCGCTTCGCCTTTTCCTCGCGAATTTGAAGACGATTCGCCCGAGGACCAGCGCGGCGAGCGCGGCCTGAATCCACACGATTTGCCAGGGCGTCAGCTTGAACCAGACGGCCGACAGCGCCAGGATGGCATAGCGCACCCATCGACCGCAGAAGTAGCCCGCGAAGTAGCGGACGCGCGCGTATCGACAGGTGATCGCCAGCCAGCGCACGACATCCACCGGGATTGGCAGAAACGCGAACAGGACGATCACCCAGAACGGGCTCGTGCCAAACCACCGTGCCGCCGAGCGATAGGTGCGCGTGTCGCGCAGCCTCGCCACCCGCCGAAAGCGCAGCAGATACGTGAACACGTGGTACTCGTTCAGGTTTGCCATGGCCGTTGCGACGGCGCCGAGCGTTGCTACGAGCAACAGTCGGATGATCCAGTCGCCGGCCAGCCCGACGCGCGCGGCGAACAGGTCACTGGCGACCAGCAGGATGAACCAAGTGGTCGGCAAGGGGACGAACGTGCAGCAAAGCGACAGGTAGAACGTGTAGAGCGCCAGCATCCACACGCCCCACCCGACGGGCGAACCGCCGTGTTCGACGGCGGCCAGCCCCCCGATCGCCGCCGCGGTCCATCCGCCGAGCCACAGCAGGTAGACCGCGAACCATGCCCGCAGGTTGCACCGGTCGCCGGCATCGGGGGCCGTGCTGTTTGTCGACGAGTGTATTGCTAACATCGCGGTGCGGATTCTACTCGAACCGGCCGTCGCGCATGAAGAGGACGCGGTCGGCCCGGTCCGCCAGGTGCTCGTTGTGGGTGATCATCAGAGTGGTCACGCCGTGCGAGACGGTGACCTCGCGCAGGAGGTCGAGGACAGCGTTGGCGCTGCGCGAATCGAGATTGCCGGTCGGCTCGTCCGCCAGCACGAGGGCCGGCCGGCAGACGAGCGCCCGGGCGATCGCCACACGCTGCTGCTCTCCGACCGACAGGGCGACCGGCCGGCAATGACGTTTGGCCTCCAGCCCGACGCGCTCCAGCGCCTCGACGGGCCGGCCGTCCGGGCGCCGGCGGCGGAGGCGGAGCGCGAGGGCGACATTCTGCTCGGCGGTGAGGACGCCGAGGAGATTGAACCGCTGGAACACGAAGCCCACGCTCTCACGGCGGACCGCGGTGCGGGCCGCGTCGCCGAGCGACGACACGCACGCGCCGTTGAGGCAGACGTCCCCGGCGGTCGCCGGCATCATCAGGCCGAGGATGTTCAGCAGGGTCGTCTTTCCACAGCCGCTCGGCCCCATGAGGATAACGAACTCGCCCCGGCGCAGATCGAGATCGATCCCGTGCAAGACGGCCGTCTCCACGCCGTCGGCGCGGTAGGTGTGGCAGATGCCGCGAGCGGTCAGCAGGATGTCGGTGTCGTCAGCCATCGGATCAACTCTCCGCCGCGGCCAAGGCCGCACGGCCACGCGAGCGTGGCCGTGGCACGCGCCGGCGCGGCCGTGACGCGCCGGTTGGCTATTCAAAACCGAGCGCCGCCACGGGGTCCAGCCGGGCGGCGCGGTAGCCGGGATAGATCGCGCTGAGCGTTCCGCCGCCGATGCCGATGGCGAGGGCGAGGGCGACGAACCTCGGCTCGATCGTCAGGGTCAGGAGGGGCCGGGCGCTCTCCAGCCCGACCTTGCAGAGGAAGGCGAGGCCGATCCCCAGCACGGACCCGGAGCAGCAGACACAGACGGCCTCGGCCATCGACTGGCGCACGAGGTAAAACCGGCCGGCGCCGAGGGACTTGAGGAGGCCGATCTCACGCGTGCGTTCCAAGACCATCGTATACATCGTCAGCAGGATGAACAGAAAGCAGACGACCAGGGCCACGCCGCTGGCGACATTGATGTAGATATAGACCTGCGAGAAGCTGTCATACATCAGTTGCCGATAGCCGCTCTTCAATTCGACTTTTGCCTTGATGCGATCGCCGAGGGCGTCGGCCACGCGCTCTTCGTAGTCGGCCGGGGCGCCGCCCGGCGGACGGCGCAACTGCACAAAAAAGAGGCTGACCCACGGGGCGCCGCCGTTCTTCAGATTCTGCAGCACCTGGACGGGGCAGAAGACGCGGCCCGCCACGCCGGACTCGACGATGCCGACGATGCGAAATGACCGGCCGAGGAAGGTCACGCGATCGCCGACGTGGTAGCGGCCCACGCGGGCGAGCCGCGTGTCGATGACCATTTCACACGCGGCGTCGACCACGGACTCGGGGACGGCCTCGGGGTCGTAGTAGCCGTTGGCGTTGCGCAGGGCGTCGAGCCGATCGCCGAAGGCCCGCTCCGCGTCGAACAGACGCCCGTCGACGATCCGGCGGCGACCGAGAAACGCGCTCATGTCCGCACGGTCGACGCCGAACAGCCGCTGCTGCTGACCGCCCATGCGGAGCGTGTCGAGCATGACGCCGATCGCCCTGCGGACGACGGGCCGGCCGTCGATCTCGAACGCCTCGATCACCGGGCCGTACTTTCCGGTGAAGGCGGCGCCGGCGGTGAAGATGACGTTCTCGCTCTCGGGCAGCACGATCAGGTCGGCGTCGACGCTCTGGACGCGGTCGGCCACCTCGTTGAGCATCCCGTGGGACAGGCCGAGCATGACCAGGAGCATGGCGATGCCGATGCCTACGGCGAGGATTGATAACGACGTTCGCAGTTTTCTATGCCGCAGATGGGCGAGTGCCAGGGATGCCAATTGCGCCGTTGCCTCCGCAGGAAATCGGTCAGGGGGCGGCTCCCGCCGGGACGCCCAACAGCGCGGGCAGCTCGGGCCACGCGCGGATCACGTGATCGGCCTCGTCCGCCCACGACGGCCGCTCACGCTCAGCCTCGAGGAACAGGACCGTTCGCGCCCCGGCGGCTCGGCCGGACCGGAGGTCGTCGCAAAAGTCACCCACCACCCACGCGGCGTCCGCTCGTACGCCGAGCGCCCGGCAAATCGCCAGAACCGGTTCCGGGGCGGGCTTGGTGGGACCGTCCTCGCGGGTCCACGTCAGGTCAAAGGCAAGGCCGTGGAGGCGTTGGACGGTCTCCACCGACCGGCGGGAGTTGCGCGTCATCAGCGCCACGGGCACGCCGGCGCGACGCAGCGTCGCGACGACGTCGCCGGCGCCCGGCTGAAGGCGGCTGTGGGCGGCCGCCTCGGCTTCGTGCCGACGCAGGATGGCCTCGGCACGGTCCCTCCGCACCGGTGGCATCCGCGCGATCGCCTCGAGGATCGATCCCTCGGCAAGGCCGATCTCGCGGCGGATGGCGTCGAAGCGGAGGCAGGGCCGCGTGAGCGTGCCGTCCATGTCGAAGATCACGATCAACCCGTTGGCAGCCATAGGCCGGGCAGTGTAGCCGATGGGCCGCACGGCCGCGCCCGGAAACCGCGGCGAGGAAACGTCAAGAAGCCCAAAAGTCAAAAAGTCAAAACCGGGAGGGCGGCGATTTGTGGGCGCGAACGCGGAAACGCCGAGGGCCTGATATCCGAATGCGCGGTCCGGCAGGTCGGTGTCGCGCGAGGATGGCCGTCGAATTGGGCCGGACTTGCCACGGCGCCGGTCTTGACTTGGGGCGGGCGAACGTAGACAAAAAGTTGGGGATTCTCGCGGGCGTGTTCGCTACGGAGTGAGCACGGACACCTGACTCGAACGGCCGGCATGATCGGCGGACGCTGGACAATCGCTCGAGCCGTTCCGACAATGCCCGGGATCGGCGTTGCCGATGCGACCGCCTGGTACGGACGACGGCCTCTGCTCGGGCCGGCAACAGGTACAACACGATGGAGTAGATCGCCATGTGGCCGAGAATCGGCGCACTGCAGACGTATACGATTGCCTACACGGTCAGCATGCTGACTCATGTGGCGCTGTCCGTGTGGTATTGTCGACGGTCGAAACTCTCCCTCAAGGGCGGGGTGGCGCTGGGCCTGTGCTTCATCTGGGGCATGAACATGGGGGCGCACATACTCTATGACATGCGGTATCACCGGTTTGACTGGCACAACTATCTCAACATCGACTACTACTTCCAGGATGGCATGTGGGGCGGCCCACTGGCGTACCTGGCGGTGGCCGTCGCGGGTGTGGTCATTTTGGCACGAGATCGCCGGGCATGGGCGGACGTCGTGGCGCTTTCCTTGCCGATCCCGTTAATGCTGGCCAAGGTCGCCTGTTTCACGAACGGTTGCTGCTACGGAGCGCCCTGCGCGCTTCCCTGGGCGGTGGCGTTCCCGGAGGGAGGGCCTGATTGTGCGGCGCCGCCCGGCGTGTGGAGGCACCCGACGCAACTCTACGAAGTCCTCGGGCTCGCCGTGATGGCCGTTGTACTCGCACGCCTGCGATGCGACCGACGGCGCGGGACGCTTCTGCCGTGGTTTGTGCTGCTCTATGGTCTGATGAGGCCCTTGACCGAGTTCTTTCGCGCCCCCGCGGAACGCGATGGAGGCATGGGTCTGCTCTCCGCATCCCAAATCGTGTGTCTGGCGTCAGCCGTCGTCGCGGGGGCGTGGCTTGTGGCCGTGAACCGCCGCGCGGCTCACGCCCATGGCGCGGCACCAGCCTCGGATGTTCCCGCGGACGGAGATTGAGGGGCGGGAGAAACACGCGTGAAACCGGCGGAGTCGCCCGATCGGCCCGCGCCCGTCGGCGACGACGGACAGCGGCGGAAGTGTCTGGAGGCGTGCCGGCGGTACCTGTTGACACTTTCAGGTACCGGACCCGCTCGCTACCGGCCTCGCCGACGAAGCGGCCGTCGATCTTGCGGCCCAGGAAGGTAGCAACGTGATCGACCTTGACCGCGTGGATGGCGGTGCGCGACAGGGCTTCGTAGAGCGGAGCCAATTCGTCCCGATGGCTGAACACGAGGTCGGTGGCGTACTCGACCTGCATCAGGCTCCAGTGAACGCCGCTGCGGAAGTGGCCCAGGACGGGACAGAACAGACGGGCATACCGGTCGAGCGTGCGGTGAAGTCGCTTGACCGAGAAGCGGTCGGCGATTTTCTGAGCCCTGGCGAAGTTATCCACGGCGGTGAATGCGTTGTCGATCAGGGTGAAGCCGATGCCCTTCTTGGTCAGTTGGCGGGCCAGCCAGTGATGGCCGTTGAAGTAGAACTGCAGGCGGAACGGCGCCCAGGTCGGCACACGCAGATAGCACAACCCCAGGTCGGGGTCGACGAAATAGAAGTAGTAGTGCAGGCACTTGGCTTGGCGGGGCTTGAGGAACGTCCGGTGCGAGGCCTTGTCGTGCCAGGGCCGGAACGAGGCGCACGGCTCCATGGCCGAGAACATGTGAACCAAACCGGCGTGATCGCCGCGTTCGGCGAGGATCGTCTTGATCCGCTCCTCCTTGCGGAAGTTCTTGCGTTGGATGTATTCGATCGTCAGGCCGTTCTCGGCAGCCAGCCGTTCGGCATTCGCCCGAATCTCGCCGCGCAAGGGCTCGGCGAAACGAGCGTAGTCGAACAACCGGGTTCCGCTCGCAGTCAGGGTCGCCGCCATCGCCCTAGCGTGGCCGATGTCGACGAGTGTCCCCGTCAAAATAGCCCGGTCGAAGCACGAGAGCGTCCCGAGAATCTTCTTGGCCTAACGATCTTGGATCAGCGTCATGATGTGTCGTCCCTCCCGCACACCGCCGACTCATGCGGCCTGCGGAAGACAAGTCTAACCGTTTTGGTTCCGGCTATGCTGGGTTAGGTCGATGCCGACCTGCTCCGCAAGGCGAGAGACTGCCTGATAGCAGTCACTCGCCCGCAGGATATACCGCTCGCCCATCTGCTGGTCAAGGACGGTGACGACATGAACGCGAGCGCGTCCGTCCCCCACCCCAGGAGGGGATGGGGCACCGCACGCGAAAGCCGAAAACCGAAAGCTGAGAAGTCTTCTCCCATGCCGGAAGGCGATGGGCCGCCCATACGCCGATCCCGAGCGGGTCAATGGAGGGAGCGGAAGTAGGCTATGGTCTTTGAGAGGCCTTCGGTCCAGGGGACGGCGGGGGACCAGCCGAGGACGTCGCGGGCGCGGGTGAGGTCGGGGCGACGGCGCTCGGGGTCGTTGACGGGACGGTCGACGCAGATCAGCCGGCTCGAACTGGCGGCCAACTGGACGACGGCTTCGGCGGCTCGGCGGACGGTCAGCTCGGCGTCGTTGCCGATGTTGATCGGGTCGAGACAGTCGCTGTCGGCGGTGCGGATGATGGCCTCGACCAGATCGGAGACAAAGCAGAACGAGCGGGTCTGGCTGCCGTCGCCGTGGATCGTGATCGGCTCGCCGGCGAGGGCCTGATGAATGAACGTGGGCAAGGCGCGGCCGTCGTCGGGGCGCATCTGCGGGCCGTAGGTGTTGAAGATGCGCACGATCCGCGTTTGAACGCCGTGGGTGCGGTGGTAGGCGAAGGTCAGGGCCTCGGCGAAGCGTTTGCCTTCGTCGTAAGGGGCGCGGGGGCCGATGGGGTTGACGTTGCCCCAGTAGGTCTCGGGCTGAGGGTGCTCGGCGGGGTCTCCATAGCACTCGCTGGTCGAGGCCTGAAGGAACAGGGCGGAGCGAGCGTGGGCCAGCTCGAGGAGGTTACGCACGCCGGCGCTGCAGGTCTGCATGATTTCGAGGGCCTTGTCGCGAAAATCGACCGGCGAGGCGGGACAGGCAAGGTTGAAGATCCGATCAACGGGGCCGTCGATCGAGATGGGTCGGACGATGTCCTGCTCGATAAACCGGAAACGGTCGCAGCCAGCGAGATCGGCGGCGTTGGCTCGACTGCCGGTGGTCATGCTGTCGATGCCGACGACCTCGTGGCCGGCATCGAGCAGGCGGCGCGAGAGGTGATAGCCGACAAAGCCGGCAGCGCCGGCGACGATGATTCTCATGATGACGACGTCCGTGGTATCAGTTATCAGTTATCAGTTATCAGTTATCAGTTATCAGTTATCAGTTATCAGTTGCCAGCTTCCCGATCGCTTCCTGCGGTCAGGGGCCTGCCAGCGAGTTGATCTTCTGGCGGAGGTCGCCGATGTGGGTGACCCGCAGCCCGAAGTGCTCTCCGGCCTTGATCGCTTCGCCTGTGCCGATTTGGACATTGTTGACGAGCAGGTCGAGAACGGCTTCGATCGGCCGGTCGAACTCGATGATCGATCCGGGCGACATCCGCATGATCTCGCCGATGCTCATTGTGCATTCGGCGAGGCGCACGACGACAGGGACGCGGAGTCGCAGGATGCGGTGGACGTTTCCCGGGCGCGTGAGAGCATGGAGCGTGGGCCCGGCCGGCTCGCTGGGGCGTGGGTCCGGCCGGCTCGCTGTGGCGGCGGGTGCCGCGGTGGTCCCGGTCAGGGCGTCGGTCTGGTCGGCGAGGGAATTGACGGCCTGTTCGGCGTCATTGAGAACCGCGTCGATGTCGTCCTGACTGAACATTTGTCTTCGCCTGGGCCGTTTCGCGTCGAGGCAGTTCACACGGCTGCCCGGTCCGAGGGGCGCGCACCGCATCTGTCCTCGTTTTATCGACCGCCGGTCGGCATTCCCTGAAACGGTGGCGGATTGCAGGGAATGCGGGACGGAAGAGGCGTGTGCAAGTCGTCCGCTTGGTGACAGGCGCGGTTCGGATCGGGCCTTCCCAGCCCGAGGTGAATGTCACGCGTTTTCAGGCGAGTCTCCCGATGAGGATGGACGCGTTGTGGCCGCCGAATCCGAAGGAATTGCTGAGGGCGACGTCGATTCTCCGGTCGCGGGGGGTGAGCGGGGTGTAGTCGAGGTCGCAGCCTTCGCCGGCGTTTTCGAGGTTGATGGTGGGCGGAACGACGCCGTGATGCAATGCGAGGGCGGTGGCAATGAGTTCGACGCCGCCGCTGGCGCCGAGCAGGTGGCCGATGGCGCTCTTGGTGCTGCTGATGCTGACTTTGCAGGCGTGGGCGCCGAAGACGGACTTGATGGCGAGGGTCTCGGCGATATCGCCCAAGGGGGTGCCGGTGCCATGGGCGTTGATGTAATCGACGCGTTCGGGGTCGACTCCAGCGTCGGACAGGGCCAGAGTCATGGCGCGGGCGCCACCCTCGCCGCCGTCGAGGGGCTGGGTGATGTGGAAGGCGTCGCCGCTCATGCCGAAGCCGAGGACTTCTGCATAGATTCGGGCGTCTCTTTTCCGGGCGTGTTCGAGTTCTTCGAAGACGAACATGCCGGCGCCCTCGCCGAGGACGAACCCGTCGCGGTCGCGATCGAAGGGGCGGGAGGCAGCCGTGGGGTCGTCGTTTCGCTCGGAGAGGGCCTTCATGCTGGCGAAGGAGGCAAGCCCGATGGGGGTCAGGGCGGCCTCGGCGCCTCCGGTGATCATGACGTCGGCGGTGTCCCAGCGGAGGGTGTGAAAGGCGGCGCCCATCGCATGGGTCGCCGAGGCGCAGGCGGTGGCGATGGCGGTGTTGGGGCCGCGTGCATCGACTCGGATCGAGATGTTGCCGCTGGCGGCGTTGACCATCAGCTTGGGAATGGTGAAGGCCGAAACCTTTCTCGGCCCCTTGGTGGTGAGACGGGTGTGCTGATCCTCAAGCTCGCGGAGGCCACCGATTCCGGATCCGGTGATGACGCCGAACCGATCGGGATTGCCGGCGCCAGGCGCGAGACCGCTGTCCTGGAAGGCGTCGAGCGCGGCGCAGACCCCAAGCTGGGCAAAGCGGTCGCACCGGAGGACGGATCGCCGATCGAGATGGACGGTGGGGTCAAACTCGCGGCACTCGCCGCCGAAACGTACTGAGAAGTCCGAGGTATCGAACAACGAGACCGGCCCGACGCCGCTGTCGCCGTTGAGATGCCTCTCCCAGAACGTGTCGACGGCGCACCCCAGCGGGCAGACGAGCCCCATCCCGGTGATGACGACACGTCGTTGAGACATAGTGACTCCGCTGTATGTGTTCCGATGATGGATTCACGGATCGCGGCACACGGCAGGGCGACCGCGTGTCCCCGGCCCTACTGTCTGGCCTTGCTGATGTAGTCCACCGCCTGGCCGACCGTCTGGATCTTTTCGGCCTCCTCGTCGGGGATACTCAGTTCGAACTCATCTTCGAACTTCATAACAAGCTCGACGGTATCGAGGGAGTCGGCGTTCAGATCGTGGACGAAGGACGTTTCCAAGGTGATTTCCGAGGTGTTGTCCTGTCCCATCTGCTCACTGACGATGTTGATGATTTTTTCCTTGATCTCTTCCGTTGATGTCACGCTCGAACCTCCAAACCAGTTCCAAGACTCACATCCGGCGGGGAGAGCGCCGACAGAGCAGTTTCGCCGCGCCGATCCGGCTCGGAGCCCTACCGGCCGCGCTGCACTCCATTCGGGAGCCTCCCGCCACTAACGATGCGTTCGCCGGGCACGATACCGCGTCCGACCCCAGAAACCGAAAACACTACTCCATTATCGAGGCTCCCGCAGCCCGCGACGGGCGGCGTGCCCCGGTTCACATATGCAGACCCCCGTCGACAACCAGGACCTGTCCGTTGACATATCCGGCAGCGGGGGACGCGAGAAACGCGACGGCCGCGGCGACCTCTTCGGGTTCGCCGAATCGCTGCAAGGGGATCAGCGGCAGGACCTGCTCTTTGACCTTGTCCGACAGGACATTGGTCATATCTGTCTTGATAAACCCGGGGGCGACGGCGTTGCAGGTGATTCCTCGGCGGGCGACTTCCTTGGCGACGGATTTTGTGAAGCCGATGACGCCGGCCTTGCTGGCGGCATAATTGGCCTGGCCGGTGTTGCCCATCATGCCGGAAATGCTGGTGATGTTGATGATGCGTCCCCAACGGGCGCGGATCATGTGTTTTCCGGTGGCGCGCGTCATGAAGAAGACGCCTCGAAGGTTGGTGTTGATGACGGCGTCGAATTGCTCGTCGGTCAGGCTCATGACAAGCCCGTCGCGGGTGATACCGGCGTTGTTGACGAGAATGTCGAGTCGGCCGAGGTCGGCGGCGACGTCGTCGACCCATTTTTCGACGGCGTCGGGGTCGGTGACATCGAGTGTGCGGGCGATGACTTTTCCGGGGCAGCGGCGGTCGGCGGCTTCGGAGGCGAGCGCGGCCAGTCGGTCGGCGTGTCGTGCGCAGGCGACGACGGTGGCCCCTCGGTTGGCGAGCGCGAGGCTGGCGGCGCGGCCTATGCCGCGTGATCCGCCGGTCACGATGGCCACACGATCAAGAAGATCGATCTTTTCGTTCATGGTCACCAAGTTCCGCTCTGCACGCGCCGGGTCGTTGCTTCGGGCAAGACGCGACTAGGCCGGTTGTTTTTCCAAGCTGGCGGCAGTCGAATAGTTGACCGCCTTTATCGACCGATCGATTTTCCGCATGAGACCGGTCAGGACTCGCCCCGGCCCGACCTCCGCGAACCGGTCGACCCCATCGGCGATCAATCGCTCGATGGAAGCTTGCCATCGGACCGGCTGGACGACCTGCTCGCGGAGCAAGGAGCGGACATCGGCCGGGCCGCCATGATAGTCGGCGGAGACGTTCGCCACCACCGACAAACGGCCGGGTTTGATTGCGGCGGCGGTGAGGGCCGGCTCGAGGCCGGCGGCGGCTGATGCCATCAGTGGAGAGTGGAACGCTCCGGCGACGGCCAGCTCGACGGCTCGGCCTCCCTCTCGCTCGGCGAGGGGCAGGAGTCGCTGACAGGCCTCGCGGTCGCCGGAGACGACGATCTGTCCGGGGCAATTAAAGTTCGATGGGACAAGGACTTCGCTCTCGGCGGCCTCGCGGCATATCCGGACGGCGACCGGCTCCTCGAGTCCGATCAGGGAGACCATTCCGCCCGGCTTGGCGCGGGCCGCGGCCTGCATCCGCCGGCCGCGCTCGGCGACGAGGCGGAGGCAGTCCTCGAAATCGATGAATCCGGCGAGGTGGAGGGCGGTGTACTCGCCGAGGCTCAGGCCGGCCATTGCGGCGGGGGCGAGCCGGCAGGCGATGCCGTTGGCCTCCATGGCGTGCCAGAGGGCGACGGAAACGACGAAGATGGCCGGCTGAGACATGTCGGTCGCGTTGAGGCGCTCGGCCGGCCCCTCGAAACAGAGCCGAGCCAGATCGAAGTCGAGGATTTCATTGGCGCGGTCGAACACGGCGCGGGCTTGGGGCGCCGCGTCCGCGACGTCGCGTCCCATGCCGACGACCTGAGCCCCCTGTCCCGGAAATATGACCGCCGTCTTATGCACGACATCGTTCCCTTCGAAGTTGCTCCGGCCGGCGATTCACCCTCAACGCGCCTGGGATCGAGGCTCCCTCATGCGTCAGGTGATGCGTTGCCGACCTCAGAAACAGGTTGTGTGTCCTCAAAATCGCAGCAGCGCCGACGCCCACGTCCAGCCGGCTCCGAATGCGACGAGCAGGGTGACATCTCCGGACTTGAGGCGACCGCTCTTGCGGGCTGCGTCCAGCCCCATGGCGACCGACGCGGCGGAGGTATTCCCGCACTCCTGGATGTTGACGAACATTTTGTCCTCGGAGAGGCCCAGCCGCTGTCGCACGGACTCGATGATTCGCAGATTCGACTGATGGGGGATCAGCAGCGCCAGTTCGTCGGGTTTGACTCCGGCCTCGGCAAGGGTGGTTTCGATGACTTCGAGGTTTTTCTTGACGGCGAGCTTGTAGACTTCGCGCCCCTGCATCTTGATGTAATGGAGGCGTTCCTGGACGGTCATGGCCGACGCCGGCAGCCGGGAACCGCCGGCCGGCACCCAGAGGATGCAGGGGTTTTCGCCACGGGCGTGCATCTCGCCATACAGCAGACACGGGCCGGAAGCATCCGGAGTGGCGGACAGGACCGCCGCGCCGGCGCCGTCTCCGAAGAGGACGCAGCTTGCGCGGTCCTCGTAGTCGGTGATGCGTGACATGGTCTCGGCGCCGATGATGAGAACGTGGCGGTACCCGTCGGACCGGAGCATGCGAGTTCCCACGAGCAGGGCATAGATGAAGCCGCTGCAGGCGGCGCTGAGGTCGAAGGCGGGGACGTCGCGGGCTCCGATCGCGTCCTGCACGAAACAGGCCGTAGACGGAAAGAAGCACTCGGGTGTGATCGTCGCGACGATGATCATGTCGAGGTCGGCGGCGGTCAGCCCGGCGTCGGCCAGGGCGATCCTTGCCGCAGCGGTGGCGAGGGTGGCGGTGGACTCGCCTTCGCCGGCGATGTGGCGTTTCTCGATTCCGGTGCGCTCCCGGATCCATTGGTCGCTGGTGTCGACGAGGTTTTCGAAATCCTTGTTTGCAAGGACCTTCTCCGGAAGATACCGGCCGGTCCCCGAGATTTTCATACCCACCGGTTCAGGCATCAACGGTCTCCTGGGTAAACCTCGCCATGATGATCGCGTTCAGGTCACTCAACACATACTCCCGCGCCACTCGAATGGCGTTCATGATCGCTCGCCGCTTGCTCGACCCGTGACAAATGATGCAGACGCCGTTGATGCCGAGCAGCGGAGCACCGCCGTATTCGCTGTAGTCATGGCGTGCCCAGATCGCGTCGACCACGGGTCTGAATCGGCCGGCGAGATCGGTGCCTTCGACGGCAATCTCGCGCTCGATCGTATCAAACAAGCCGTGCGACAATCCCTCACTGAGCTTCAGCACGACGTTGCCGGTGAAGCCGTCGGTCACGACCACATCGCAGAGGCCCTGGAAGAGATCGCGGCCTTCCACGTTACCGATGAAGTTGACACGGGTATCCGGCCGGATCAAGGCCCGTGCCTGCTTGACGAGGGCGCTTCCCTTGGCATCCTCTCCTCCGATTGACAAGAGGCCGACGCGCGGCTTGTCGATGTTCAGGATTCCTTCGGCGTAGATGGCGGCCATGTGGGCGTACTGGAAGAGGTGCTGTGGCTTCGGCGCGACATTGGCGCCGACATCACATATCACGAGAGGTCCGTAGAAAGACGGCAGGACGACGGCGATGCCGGGGCGCTGGACGTGCCCCAGCGTGCGCATCCGTAACTGGCACGCCGCGGCGCAGGCTCCGGTGTTTCCCGCACTGATCACGGCGTCGACCTGCCTGTCGGCCGCCAGCCGCGCCATGACGACGAGCGACGAGTCCTTGTGGTGTTTGAGGGCCTCGACCGGGGCTTCGTCCATGCCGATCACGTCCGAGGCGTGGTGAATGCGAATCTGCCGGCGGATCGCGCCCGCGGGCGGCAGGTGCGACTCGATCGCGTCGGACCGCCCGATTAGTAGCAGTTCGTCGTCCGAACCGAGCAGGGACAGTGCGTCTACGGCCCCTCGAACGATTTCGACGGGTGCATGGTCCCCTCCCATGGCGTCGAGAGCGATCCGCATGGGCGGCTAGGACTCCTTGGTCTCGATCTTGACGGAGACTCTGGAATTGTAGTATCCGCAATTAGGGCAGACACAGTGCGGCCGCCTGGCCTGGTTGCACTGCGGGCAGCGGGACAGGTTGACCGGTCGCAGGGCGTGGTGCGAGCGACGGGAGCGTTTGACGGATTTGGAGGTACGCCTGTCAGGAAGCATTGTTGACCTCGACGGTTGCGACGACCCGCCTCGAACTTCCGTTCCCGCAGAAGCTCGCTGCCGCCGCGCGCCACGCGCGGCGCCGATTGGCCGGGTTAAACTCGAATCGAGGACTCTAGTGGGTCGCGCCCCCGGTGTCAACCCCATTCTCGATGCGTAACTTCGGACGACTGCGAATCTTGGAACTCTCAGATCCCGATCGACGTTCACACCTCGGCCCGAGATGGGGCAGGGGTCCGGAGGCCGCGGGCGGTCTGCGGCCGATCAAATGGGAGCGTTGCGCGGTCGAGTCCGCCCCGCAACTTGGAGGGGATGGGGTCTATGTGCGGGCCAGCGCGGTTTTACGCGTGCTCTTCGTTTGGCGTCGAGCCGGCAGGCCGATCTCCGCGATTGCGTTGGGAGCCGGCAGCGTCCCGGCCACCTGCATCCTTCGGCGTGAGGGATGTCAGCGCGGGCGCGTTCTGCAGATCGCGTATTCGATCACGGAGCTTGGCGGCGCGTTCGAAGTCCAGGGCCTCGGCGGCGGCGAGCATGTCGCCTTCGAGGTCGGCGATGGACTGGGTGCGGTCGAACTCGTCATCGCCGGCGCGAATCACCTCGCGGGCGGTTCGGCGGGCGGAGATTTCCTGCTCCAGCCGCGAGCGGATGGCCTTTCGGATGGTTTGTGGGGTGATGTCGTGTTCGACATTGTAGGCTTCCTGAAGGACGCGGCGCCGGCGGGTCTCATCGATGGCTTGGCGCATGGCGGGCGTGACCTTGTCGGCGTAGAGGTAGACCTCGGCATCGACATGCCGGGCGCACCGCCCGATCGTCTGGATCAGGCTGGTCGCGCTGCGGAGGAAGCCTTCCTTGTCGGCGTCGAGAATGGCGACAAGCGAGACCTCGGGGAGGTCAAGCCCCTCGCGCAGGAGATTGACGCCGATCAAGACGTCGTACTTTCCGGATCGCAGGTTTCGGAGTATCTCGACACGATCCATGGTGACGATGTCGCTGTGCAGATAGGCGCACTTGATCCCGGCCTGCTGCAGGTAGTCGGAGAGGTCTTCGGCCAGCCGTTTGGTGAGGGTGGTCACGATCGTGCGCTGCCCGGCCGCCGCGCGGACCTCGATCTGATGGAGAAGATCCGGGACCTGTCCGCGGGCGGGTTTGACGGTGATCACCGGATCGAGCAGGCCGGTGGGACGGATCACCTGCTCGACCACTTCGCCCTTGCAGCGTTTGAGTTCGTAGGGTCCGGGGGTGGCGGAGACGAACAAGGCGTCTTTCCACATGGCCTCGAACTCCTCGAATCGCATCGGGCGGTTGTCGAGGGCGCTGGGCAGGCGAAAGCCATGATCGACGAGGACCTCTTTGCGGGCTCGGTCGCCGTTGTACATCGCGCCGATCTGCGGAATGGTGACGTGAGACTCGTCGACGATGAGGAACAAGTCTTCGGGAAAGTAGTCGACGAGGGTGTAGGGTTTGGCGCCCGGCTCGGTTCCGGCGAGGTGCCGCGAATAGTTTTCGATGCCGGAGCAATAGCCGACTTCGAGGATCATTTCCATGTCGTACTTCGTCCGAGCCGCCAGCCGTTGGGCTTCGAGGAGTTTGCCCTGAGGGCGGAACTGCTTGAGTCGCTCATCGAGTTCCTCGCGGATGCCGGCGACGGCCTTCTCGATCCGGTCTTCGGGCATCACATAGTGAACGGCGGGATAGATGTAGAGTTGGTCGTGTGTTGTCAGGGTCGCCCCGGTGAGGGGATGGATGGTGGCGAGTCGTTCGATCTCATCGCCAAACCACTCGATGCGATAGGCCACCTGTTCGTAGGCCGGGTAGAGTTCGACGACGTCACCGCGGACGCGGAACGTGCTGCGTTCGAGGCTGACGTCGTTTCGCCGGTACTGGAGATCGACGAATCGTTTGAGCAGATCGTCGCGTTCGGCCTGCCGGCCGACGCGGAGGTCGATCACGCTGGCCTTGTAGGCGTCGGGCGAGCCCAGCCCGAAGATACAAGACACGCTGGCGACGATGAGCACGTCGCGGCGGGAGACGAGGGCGCTGGTGGCGGACAGGCGCAGGCGATCGAGGTCGTCATTTCTGGATGCGTCTTTTTCTATGTAGATGTCCCGCGCGGCGATATAGGCCTCGGGCTGATAATAGTCATAGTAGCTGACGAAGTACTCGACGGCGTTGTGGGGGAACAGCTCGGTGAATTCCTCGTAGAGTTGTGCCGCGAGCGTCTTGTTGTGCGAGATCACCAGGGTCGGACGATTGAGACGTTCAACGACGTGGGCCATTGTGAAGGTCTTCCCGGACCCCGTCACGCCCATCAACGTCTGGGAATGACGTCCGCGTTTTGAAAACGCATGGACCAGGGCGTCGATTGCGGCCGGCTGGTCTCCGGCCGGCTTCATATCGGTCACGATTTGAAAGCGGTCCAAGAACGTCTCCTTCGAACATATACGTGTGTCCTAATATCCCCCGCCGCATTACCGGCCGAGCGACAAAAAGACGATTGCCCACTTGACAGGGCGAGCGGCGATCCGTTAAGGTGGCGTCCTGAACGATCGTTCCTGCCTCTGTCTCGCGGCGCGGCTCCGGGACAGACATCGTGTCGGGGGACCGGCGGGAACGCAATGACGTTTCTTGAGACATTGTGTTGTCGCGCATCCCGCGGGTCGCCGTGACCGCGCGGGATCGAGAGACCGAGGAGTGGCGCGTCCTTGCCGCGAACGTTGTCGAGCGGTGAGAGGCGTCGGAGACTGAAGGTAACCTGGAAAAGGGGGAAAGCTGAGATGAAGAAAACACTCGTTCCTGGCTTGATGGCCGCTGCCGCACTGGTGTTGTGCGGAACGGTCCATGCACAGCACATCTATAGGGCCTACGACTTTGCGACCACGGCGATCGCGTCACCCGACACGGTGACGCCCGCGCCCCGCGGCCCCGGCTCGGTCGTGGCGGGATTCGAGCCGGGCGAAGGCTTCCTGGCAGCACCAATCGGCGGGCAGATGGGCTGGACCATGTTCAATGCGAGCGTGACCGAGGGCCACGTGGATGCGTTGAATCCGATGAGTGGGAGCCAGAACCTCCGGATCAGCCACGATCCGGCCGTCGCGCTCGGCACCAGCATCGGCGCGTTCAGCCCGAATCTGGGCGCGCTTCCCGTCGGGCCGAGCAGCCTCTCGGTCGACGTCGCGATCAGCGCCGCCGGCGGAGCGGACTATGACGTGGTGACCCAGGCACCCTCGCAGGGTTTCCTGAGCGCCCGCGTGAAGTTCAGTTGGCAGGGCCACATTCTGGTGCTCGACAATCCGGGCACCGGTCTGACGTTTGTCGATACGGGCGTTGCGTGGAACGTCGGGCCTTACACCAACCTGACCATCAACATCGATCCGGTCGCCAACACGATCGATTACTCGTATGGCGGCGCGCCGATCTACAGCAGCGTCGCGGGCGTGTTCGCCGGGACGGCGATGGAGCAGGCCGTGCTGTTCTCGGACAACTTCAACCTGACTGACGTCGGTGAATTCGACAACGTGAGCATGGTCCCCGAGCCGGCCACGCTGGCGATGCTCGGTCTCGGCGGTCTGTGTTTCCTGCGCCGGCGCCGCTGACGCATTTGTTAGTGTGAAACCGCAGAAGCGGCGCGGTCCGGTGACCACCGGGCCGTGCCGCTTTGTCGTTGCGGATGGAGGAGACCTTGCCGTCGCGTGAGGGAAGATTCCCGAGCGCGATCCTGCCGCGGGTCTTTTTGTTCTATCCCATTGCCGGCACTGCGGCCTGCAACTGCATGGGCGGCGCGGCGGGCGGTCCGGCGGCGAGCGGTCCTCCGCCGCGCAGCCTTCCGCGCAGGACGCGAACCGCGGTAGTGGATTCCACCGCCTGCAAGCCGAACGCCGCGACCAAGACCTTCATGCATTCGGCGTCGGTGCTCGATTCGATCCGGGCGCACAGGGCATTCACGCACTCTCGGACGGCCGGATCGGCGGCTACGGCTCGGGTGAAGAAGTGCGTTGCGGTGAAGGCGCACTCGCTGGGCAGGCGAATCAGACCCGTCAATTCGCGCGCGGCCTCTTCGAGGCAGCCCTTGTCGACCAGATCGCAAAACACGTCAAATGGTCCGGCGGCATGACGACTGTTCGCCCTCGGGCCGCGGGCGGCGCCGGACGGCGCCGGCGGCTGCGCGACGGCTCTCATCGCCGCGATGGCGTGGTTGACGTTCGCCAGACCACGGCTGAGTCGTTCGAGGTCGGCCGTTGCGGTGAAGGGATCGTCGCCCGCAGTGGCGAACGCCAGCAGGTCGTCGCCGCGCTCGGTGATTCGATCGGCGAGTTGATTTGCCAGCCGGCGCCGGACGTCCGCCAGCACCGACAGTGCCCGCTCGGGACTTTCTTGTCGTTGGTTCATGTTTGCTTCATCTCCCCCAAGGATATCGATGCGGATGGCGAGAGTCTTGACGAACAAAAAGCGGCAGGTCGGGGACAGGCTCTTTATCGGAGCGCGGCGCGAGGTTAGGATCGACCGACGTGTCGGGTGCTTACGCGCCGAACGGCTCTGTCGTGGCGGGCCTGTCGGTCTCGGCGCGGGCGCGGTCCTGCGAGGCGATCATGGGCAGAGGCAAGGTCCGAAACCGACGCGTCACCTACCGCGATGCCGGCGTGGACATCGAGGCCAATGAGCAATTCGTCGAGCGGATTCGAGAGTCCGCGGCCCGGACCTACGACGACCGGGTTTTGACGCGGGACAACGCGTTTTCCGGGCTGTTTCGGTTGGATTATCCGGGCCGCCTTCTGCGGCGGAACTATCGCGACCCCGTGCTGGTCGCGGGAGCGGACGGCGTCGGTTCCAAGCTGCTTCTGGCACTGGAGTACGGCCGTTTCGACGATCTCGGCATCGATTTGGTCGCAATGAATGTCAACGATGTCCTGACGACCGGGGCTGAACCGCTGTTTTTTCTCGACTACATCGCCTGTCACAAGCTGCGGCCGGCGGACGCCGCGCGGCTGGTCGAGGGCATGGCGCGGGGGTGCCGCATGGCGGAATGTTCGCTGTTGGGCGGCGAAACCGCCGAGATGCCGGACTTGTATGCCCGTGACCATTTTGACCTGGCCGGGTTCTGCGTCGGCGTGGTCGAACGGCGACGCATCATCGACGGCCGTGGCGTGGAGCCCGGTGATGTGGTGATCGGGCTGGCGTCCGACGGCATTCACGCGAACGGATATGCGCTGGTGCGCAGGGTGCTGCGACGTCTGCCGAAACGTACACGGCTGCCGGTCGATCCGGGCGAACCGCTCGCCGACGCCCTTCTCCGTCCGACGCGAATCTATGCCCGGCCGATCACGACGTTGTTGAAGCGGTATCGTCGAAAGCGGATCGTCCGAGCGATGGCCCACGTGACCGGCGGGGGTCTGGCGGGCAACGTGCCTCGCGTAGTTCCGCCGGGCTGCGACGTCGTGCTGCGGCGGAAGAGCTGGCCTGTGCCGAAGCTGTTCCAGTTGATTGAAAGACTGGGCGTCGATCGGGAGGAGATGTACCGCGTGTTCAATATGGGGATCGGCTATGTGCTGGTCGTACGGGCGACGTTTGCGGACAGCATCATGAGTCAGTTGGAGCGCCTCGGCGAGACGGCGCGCCGCATCGGCGCCATCCGCCGAGGAAGCGGCAAGCTGGTGTGGAAATGAGGGAGGCGGTCTTCAGTTTTCAGTTATCAGTTATCAGTCTTCAGTAACCACGAACTGATAACTGATAACTGATAACTACTCCCATGTCCCTGATCGTTCAGAAATTC
>CAYQDV010000032.1:0-22349 GCA_964416295.1 uncultured Planctomycetaceae bacterium | reverse complement strand
GTTGTCGCACACATCTCCGACGTCGTCGCTGTCACCGTCTGCCTGATCGGGGTTAGACACGTCGGGGCAATTGTCGCACCCATCTCCCACCCCGTCGCCGTCGGCATCGACTTGCGATGGATTGGGATCGTCGGGGCAATTGTCTATCGCATCTGAAAGGCCGTCGCCGTCGCGGTCCTCGCACGCGTCGCCGATCTCATTGCTGTTTCCATCAGCCTGATCGGCGTTCGGCGTTGTTGGGCAGTTGTCGCACCCATCTCCCACCCCGTCGCCGTCACCGTCTGCCTGATCGGGGTTGGAGACGCCGGGGCAATTGTCCACCGCGTCGAGAACCCCGTCGCCATCAGCGTCTTGGCAGGCATCGCCAACACCATCCATGTTGAAGTCGGCCTGATCAGGATTGGCCACCAAGGGGCAGTTATCGCAAGCATCCGGTCGTCCGTCGGCATCTGCGTCTGCCTGATCGGGGTTAGACCCTGATCAAGCGAGAAACCACCGGGGTTTCGATTTTCCTCAGCGAGTTGGAGGCCGCTGTATGCCTCCTTGGCTGCTTCTGCCGCCGTGCCCGATCGAAGCTAATCTCTCTCCAGATAGGCAGTTGTGGCCATAGTGCCGCTCATCATGCAGGTGCGCCGAGCCGAATCGCGTCGATCGGGAAGCGCTCGTCGTATCCACGCACATGAGCAGCCGGACGACTGCGGCGGCGAACATCGGTGGTTGCCATCCGCTCCCTGGCGGTTGCGGTTCTGATCGGCGCCCCTCCCGTCCGCTCCAGCGCGGAGCGCATCTGGGGACTCCATATCGACGGGCGGCGGGCCGCTCGAGTCGGAGTCGTGTAGCACGCTGCCTCTCGGCTCCGCAGCGCCTCCACGCAGCAGACGCGGCTGTGCGAAGAATGCATTGTGCAGCCCTCGCGGGAATCGTGCACGCTTGACAACGGTCGAAACCATCACCCGCAATTCGCTTCCGGGGCGGGGACGCAATAGGGTAAAAAGCTAGGCGCCACATCCACGTCACGCCGACCAGCCGCGGCCCATCGGGAGGCCTCCGGCACCCACGCGAGGCCCCCAGCGCCGCTTCTCGGGGCCGGAAAGTTCGCCGCTCGACCCGCCATTCGTCGGACTTGCCTTGCGGGGCAAAGGGCCGTAGTATAGCGAATTCGCCGCCGCATCCCCCTGTGCGGCCGCCTCGCGAGGAGGGGTCGCTCGCATGGAACGCCGCTCGGGGCGGCGGATTCCCGATGGCATTTGTGGGCGGATTGGCCGATAACATAGGGGGATTGTGTCCCCGGGGCGCCCGACTGGGCGTCCGGTGTCGGGAGCGCCCCGGCCGAACGGAGTCGAATCTGTATGGCACAAACGGATGCCATTGTCGTCGAAGGACGCGTGGTACAGGCCCTGCCAAACACCATGTTCCGGCTGGAGCTGGAACTGGCCGGCAAGAAGCACCTCGTGCTGGCCCACATCTCCGGCCGTCTGCGCAAGCATTTCATCCGGATTCTGCCCGGCGACATGGTTCGGGTCGAGCTCAGCCCCTACGATCTGACGCGCGGCCGCATCACACGGCGGCTGTAGCGCCCCATCCACGATTCCAAAAACGTACCGGCAGGCTGCGGTCGTCCCTTGGGCCTGCAGAGGACCACTCTTCGCATGAAGGGCGGCCGAGCGGAGCTTGCTGAGCGTGCTGCGGCCCAACACACCCGCTGATGGACCTGATCCGAGCCCCGAGCGCAAGCGAGTGGGTCAGCGTGCCACCCATCGCGTGCGCTCCGGGCTTTGATAAACGCGCCAGAGACCCTGGTGCTCTGACACGCTTGGATGGGTGGGACGTGCGGGCAAGATCGCCCGCGCGTTGTCAGAGCAGATCCACCGGCGGAACCCGATGTTCCCCGCCCGATGAGGCGTGGCAGAGTACTGGAAGTCTCGGCAATCCTGACACGGCCCCGGAACGCGGCGGCGGATCATGTCTGCCCTCTACCGGCCCGGCGCGAGTCGGACTATACTCTCGTGCGTCCGCCGGGGGGGCGGCTGTTGATCGGATGACGCGTGGAGGTACGCTGGCATGGCCAAGTTTCTGGGTAAGGTGGAGTTCCCGTGTACGATTCAGCAAGGGCGGGGGCTTGAAGGAGCCATCACCAACATCACGCAGATCGGCTACGTCGACGGACAGGCGGGGCGACTCGTGTATCGCGGTTGTGGGATCGAAGATCTGTGCGAGCACGGCACGTTTGAGGAAGTGGCGTACCTTCTGATATTTGGTCGGCTTCCGAATCGATCGGAGTTGTCGTCCTTTCGGGACAAGCTTCGCTCCCGCGGCCGGCTTCCGGAGGCCGTGAAGACGCTCATCACGTCGATGCCGAAGACGGCTCACCCGATGAACGTGCTGCAAGCGGCCGTGGCGGCCGCGGGCGGCTACGACGAACAGGCGGTCGAGGTGACACGCCATGTCTCCGATCCGGCCGAAGCCGTCGCGACGGAGATGGAGGTCGCGATTCGAGTCATGGCCCAGACATCCACGATCGGGGCTGCGATTGCCCGCGCCCGAAACGGTCAGGCGCTCGTCGAGCCGGATCCTGAGTTGTCGTTCACGGAAAACTTCCTCCACATGATGACCGGCGAGCCGCCGAACGAGGTGATGGCGCGGGTGATGGACGTGTGCCTGATCCTTCAGGCCGACCACGGGATGAACGCCTCGACCTTCACCTCCATGGTCGTTCACAGTTCCATGTCCGACCTGTATTCGACGATCGCGGCGGCCATCGGCTCGCTGCGGGGGCCGCTGCACGGCGGGGCCAACGAGTTGGCCTTGGCGGACATGCAGTCCATCGACGGTCCGGGGGCGGCCGCGGCCTGGGTGGCCGATCGTCTGGCCCACCACGGCAAGATCATCGGATTCGGACACCGCGTCTATAAGGCGTATGACCCACGGGCCAGGATCCTCAAGCGCTACGCCGAGACGCTCTGCCGCGACAAGGGGCTGGACAACCTGTTTCAGACGGCCGACGCGGTCGAGCGCGAGGTGTGCGCGACGATGGACAAGGCCGGGAAAAATATCTTTCCAAACGTCGATTTCTACTCCGGAATCGTCTATCACGCCTTGGGGTTTGCCACGCCGATGTTTCCGGTCATCTTCGCGGTCGCCCGGACGGCCGGCTGGGTGTCGCGCGTCCTCGAATATCTGCCGATCAACCGCATCTTCCGCCCGCGGGCCGTCTACAACGGCGCCACCGACGCCCGCTACGTTCCGATGTCGGAGCGATAGCCGCCTGACGCGACCGCACCGGCCGGTCGGATTGAACGCAGTTCGCATGTGAGCTCTTGTAGGGTGGGCAATGCCCACCCTACTCGGCTTCTGACCGCACGATCATCAAGTCTGTCCTTTCATGTTCCGATATACGGACGGAGCCGGTCTGCCGCTGCGGGTAGGGGCCGGCCGGAACGAAAGGACACGGCACGATGGATACCACGGCGACGACTCCGGCCGACCCGGTCGATCAAACGGCCCTGGACCTGACGGAACTCGGTGCCGACCTTCCGTTGATTCCCCGTCTGCCACAGCGGCTTCGGACTTCGGGCGGAGACCTCTACGAGAAGGCGACCTTTCCGCGATTCGACGTGGGCGACGCGGGACGTGGAGGCTCGGCCGTTGCGGAGGCGCCGCGTCCGGCAGCGACACCCCGGTCGGTCGAATCGCCGCCGACGTCCCACAGGCCGATCGAGCTGTTTTACGACTCGATCGCCGACCGGTTCGACGACATCATGAACCTGTATGACATGCGTCGTCGGGTCGAGACGGTCTTCGACGTGTTTCTGCGTGATCTTGACCTGACCGGCCGCAAGGTTCTGGACGCCGGCTGTGGCACGGGGTGGTTCAGCTTGCGTGCATCGCAGCGCGGCGCCGACGTGACGGCGCTGGACATCGGCCCGCGGCTGCTCAAGCAGGTTCGGCGCAAGTGCCCTGCCCGAACGGTTTGCGGCAACGTGACGGACCTGCAATTCGACGACGACACGTTTGACGTCGTGATCTCGTCCGAGTGCATCGAGCACACCCGCCAGCCGGCCGCAGCCGTCCGTGAGTTGATCCGCGTCTGCCGTCCCGGCGGCCGGGTGGCGATCACGTCGAACAACCACTTCTGGTACTGGCTGTGTGCCCTGGCGAACCGCTTGAAGCTGCGTCCGTACGAGGGAATCGAGAACTGGCCCCGGTGGTCCGACCTTCGCTCGTGGGTCGAGCGTGAAAACGTGCGCGTTATAGACCAGCGGGGCATCCACCTGTTCCCGTTCCAGATGCGGCTGTTGCATCCGATCCTCAAGTTCCTCGATCGCTTTGGTCGCGTGTCCGGGCCGGTCTGCGTGAACCAGGCGATCCTCGCGCTCAAGCAATGTTGACCGTTCGTTCCCGCGCCTACGTCGTTCCTGCGCTGCTCTTTCTCGGCGCGGCCTTTGCCCTGGCCAACGGCCTGGGCTACGGGAGCGGCAACCTTCGTCAGTACCTGCTCCACGGGCTTCACGGCATCGATGCGAACTTTCTGGCGAGCGACTGGTTCACGACCGGGACGCGACCGCACCACAGGATGTTCAATCGGCTGATCGTCCTTCTGGCCGAGACTTCGCCGCTCGAGATTGCGTTCGCATTCGCCAACGCGGTCTTCGCGGCGATCTTCGTCGTGTGCATCCATCTGCTGGCCGCGAAACTCTACCGGCGGCCGATCGTGATCACCGCGCTGACCTGCTTCCTGGTCATCTTCATTCCCCGGCCCTACCTGGGTCTCACCTCGATCCTCAGTCCCTATTTCCAGCCATCGGTCGTCGGAGCGGTAGGGCTGCTCGCCGGACTCACCTGCATGATCTACGGGCGGTATCGGTCGGCCGGAGCGATCTTCCTCATCGCCGGCGTCTTTCACATCAACTACATGGTGTGGACCGCCGTCATCGTCGGGGCTGTCGTAGCCATCGATCTCAATCGGATCGGCTTCCGGCGGGCGTTGTTCCTGCTCGTGCCGATCGGCATTTCGGTGACGTACCATCTGCCGTTCATCGCCGCGTCGCGCAGCCCGGAGCAGCTTGCCTGTTCGCCGATGGCCGCCCGGATCCTCCACGACATCTACATGCCCTATCACTCGCGGCCGCTGACGTGGGGCGCGGCGCCATTCCTGCGTTTCGGAGCGATGCTCATTGCCGGCGTGGTTGCGTGGACCCTCGCGCGACCGCGGATGCGCCATCCCGACCGCATCCTGATCGCGATCCTCACCGTGATCGCGTGGATCGTGGCCTTCGGCATCGTGCAGACGGCGGTCGTACAGGTCGATCTGGTTGCGCTCCTTTTTCCCTATCGGCTGGCACCCTTTCTGATCCTGGCAGCGCAGATCGCCATGGCGGGCGCGATCGTCACGACGGCCTGCGACGAACCGTCGCTGGTGAAGGTGTTCACGCTTTGGGCCGTGCTGGGCGGCGTTCTGTATGCTGTGGGAGTCAATCACTACGGATTGACCTGTCTCGGCGCCTTCGCGGCGGCCCTGCTGGGCGACCGACTGTTCAGGGAGCGAACACGCTCCCGGTGGGTTGTAACTGCACTCTTCGCGGGCATGGTGGCGCTGCTGCATCTCGGCGGCGCCGGTCGCATGGAACTCGCATTCGTCGCGGCGTTCGGAGCGATCGGGATGGTCCGTCAAGTCGTTCGAGCTTTGCGTGGCCGGCGCGTGCGGTGGCTTCGACTGGCGCCCGGAGCGGGCCTCGCCGTGCCTCTGTGCGTAGCAACGCTTCTGATGCGGATCGGGTCCACGAGAAAGGACCTGGCCGGTCCGCCACCCCCGCCGGACGCACGGGTCCTATATGACTGGTGCCGGCGGCAGACCTCACCAGAGGACGTTTTCATCATTCCGCCGGACCTGATGGGCTTCCGGCTGGGCGCGGAGCGGCCGGTGGTGACGGACTGGAAGTGCATGCCGATTCTTCCAAAGGACACCATCGAGTGGTATCGACGTGTCGCGACGATCTGCGGGCGCGACGTCCGCGGCCTGTCAGACGCGCGCGCTGCGTTTGCGGCGATGGACCTGGCACAGGCGTTACAGGCCGCCCGCGAGTTCGGTGCCCGCTATCTCGTCGTGGATCGAAGCCACCACCGACCGGCGCTGGATCAGTTGCGCAGGGTGTTCGTGAGCGACGCCTTCGAGGTTCTTGTTTGTGGCGACTCGGATCGTCATCGCCGGTCGAATGCCGCGGAGTCCGCCGGGCGGACCACTGAGCTGTAGCGTCGGCCGCTCCGTAGCCTCGCCTCGCGCTCTGCACACCGAACCCTGCGCCCCTGCCCTCGACCCGACCGCAGCGAGCCTTACGGTGGGATCACCTTGTTGAGCAGCGCCGGGGCGTCTTGCTCACCGATGGGGAACACGGATTGGTCCAGCGGAGCGACCTTGAATTCCTGATCGGCCAGCAGGGTGCTGGCCGTGCCGGTCGTGTCCATAAGGGCCGTCACCTCGGCGACGTGTTCAAGACCCAGCAAGTGCCCCGCCTCGTGCGAGGCCACGTTGCCGATGGCGACCGCAATTCCATCGACCGAAGGCCGCCGGGCGAACGGATCGGAGAAATTGTCCGTAAAGATGATTCCGTCATCGCAGATGTTCATGTTGTCGTGGTCGACGTCCTCCGATATGCCGAACGCCCTCTGGCTGAAGCTGCCAAAATAAAGCGTCGTGAACGTGCCCGGCGGCGGACGTGCCGCCTCATCCGTGGTCATGACGCGCAGGCCGGTCCCCTGAAAGTTTTCCAGCACCGACGCCTTGATGCCCGACTTGATCTCATCCGTCGTGCCATCGTACGCCGGATCGATATCGTGAGCGTCAAAGGGGGGCAGCGTGCGCGTTCCCACGTTGGGGATGGTGATGCGCCCGCCGCGAAAGTCGAGCAGGAGAATCTGCACGGAGGGCGTCGGCACGATGCCTCCGCGTTCGACCGCGACGACGCCGCCATAGCCGCCCGACTCGGTCGCGAAGAACGACCGCGTCGTCGCTAGAAAACAATGCTCCGTAGCGACGCGGATGATGTGGTCAATCATGGATTCGAGCCGGCCGGCTTGCAGGTTGGCATCGTCATTGAGAAACAGCAGCTTGCCGTCGGCATTGAACAGGCCGGCGGTCGGATCGAGAGGACTGCCCGGTGTGGCCTGAATCGTGACCCGGATGCGGTCACCCGGTTCGCAGGGGCCGAGATCGTAGACATCGACCTTGTTTCCGCTGATGGCCCCGGAAACCGTCGCCTCTCCGTTGGCATCGAGTTGCAGCACGGCCGCGGTGCTGAAGGTGCTGCCCGGCGGCTGCTTGAGAACAGGGGTCGACGGGAGCAGCGACACGTTCGGACCGCACGCAACGCCCAGGTTCAGACATGCGGCGACCACCACGATGCAGGCTGAGAATATCCGGGTCAAGCAGTGTCACTCCGGCGCGGATGCGTTCATCCAGCTTGCGAGGCCCGATAGCACGCTGCGAGCGGCGCGATTTCCCCCGCCGCTCACACCTTAAGTGTTTGATCCGATGGGCCGGAAGTCAAGGGCGGAGCAGTCCGAAATCCGCGAATTGCCGCGATCCGAAACACGGTCGCACGCAGCGTTCAGCGAGATCGGAACGCGGCAGGGGCGTGGTTGCGGCTTGCAAGCCTTCGACCGCGACCGCGTCAGAGTCCGGCGAACACGATCTCCTTGTTCGTGGTTCGGGCGTCAATCCTACCGCCGCCGTCGTTCAGGGTGGCGCTGAGCAAGTCGGTGCCGACCGTGAGGTTGCTGATCTGGAAGCCATTGAGATCGGCGGCAATCGAGCCGCCGGCGGAATCGAGCCGTATGTCGGCACCGGTCGGCACGGCCACGGACAAATCGATTTTGCCGTCGGTCGTGGTCGCCGAGACAAGCCCGTCGGCCGGTGGCGACACCCGCAGGGTGATGTCGGCATGGCTCGTTTGAACCTCGGCGCTGCCGGTCGCGTCGACGACCTCGATCGGCTGATCACTTGTCCGGGCGACGACATGGCCAGTGACCTGGTTGATCGTCACCTGACCGCCGTGGGTCTGAATGTCGATGTCGGCGACCAGCCCGGTCACCTCGACCGGACCGCTCCCAAGAACGATCTCGGTCGGAACGCCCCGCGGAACAATGACAAGCACGTCGAACTCGATGTCGGCGTCACTCAAACCACGCGCGGGCACGGCCTCGACCTCAAGCCGGCCCGCATCGAGAAATGACCCGGCCGCAGACACGATGGACTGGGTCAACAGGTTCGTCAGCTCGGTCTTGCTGTGCCATGGGGACAAGACTGTTTTCGTCACCCGGATGGTGGCCTGGGTCGCGTCCGCCGCCTGCCGAACGGCCACGCGACCGGTGGGAATATCGACCCGCATCGTCTGGACATTCTCGAACGACACCGACTGGGTGCTCCGCTCGATGTTCGGATTGTTCGGATCAATGCCATCGGGCGCGGGCGTGACGGTCGTCTCGCCACCGCCAAACGGTGAAAGGAAGGGAATGTTACAGGACGACACAGACAGGATCGCAAGTGCGGCGATACACGGGAGCATACGTTTGGCAAACACGGGCAGCCTCCAGAAAGGGCGTTAAAGGCGATGATTTCCGGTAACAGACTTATCGGCCAGGATCGAGTGGAGATTCAGGAATGACCGGCGCGGGCGGACCGGCGATTTCGTGTTCCAGATGACGGCCGTATGGACAGTCACCGTCATCGCCCCGCGCCACCTTTCGCCATGCGGTTCAAGACAGCCGTCCGATAAACGGCCCAGGCCGGCGAACCATGCCGGAGCGGGACCGCTCGGCAAAGCCGAATGCCCGACGAACGCCCGACGAATCGACAGCGCCGTCGGATCCGTCAGCCCGCGGCCGGGTCCGCCGCGGAAATCGCCGCCAGCAGCGCACGCGCCTTGTTCAGTGTTTCTTCGTATTCGGCCGCCGGATCGCTGTCGGCCACGATGCCGGCTCCTGCCTGTATGTCGAACACCCAGTGTCCGGTCTCGCTCGACGGAGTGGCCACGAGGGTCCGCAACGCGATACAGGTATCCATGTTTCCCGAGAAATCGAGATAGCCCACCGCTCCGCCGTAGGGTCCGCGGCGAATCGGTTCGAGTTCGTCGATGATCTGCATCGCGCGAATCTTCGGTGCCCCGCTGACCGTCCCGACCGGCAGCGCCGCGCGAAGAGCGTCGATCGCGGTTCGGCCCTCCGCCAGTTGCCCCGTGACGTTGCTGCTGATGTGCATGACGTGGCTATAGCGTTCGACGGCCATCACGTCATCGAGCCGCACGCTCCCCGGCGCGGCGACACGCCCCACGTCGTTCCGCCCGAGATCAACCAGCATGATGTGCTCGGCCCGGTCCTTGGGGTCCGCCAGCAGGTCCCGCTCGAGCGCGGCGTCTTCGGCCGCGGTCGCGCCGCGCCGCCGTGTGCCCGCCAGAGGACGATTCGTCACCGCCCCGTCTTCCACACGACAGAGAATCTCCGGACTGGCGCCGACCAGCACACACCGCGGGGTTTTCAGAAAGAACATGAACGGGGAAGGATTGATCACACGAAGAGCGCGATAGACATTGAACGGATCCGCCGCCGACATCGTCCGCAGCCTCTGGCTGAGTACCACCTGAAAGATGTCACCCGCCCGGATGTAGTCCATGGCCCGGCGGACCGCGCCCTCAAACTGCTCACGCGTGACGGTGCTCTCAAACGGCGTGTCCGACTCCGTGTCAAAGTCGAACGCCGTCGCCATGGGCGGAACCGGCCCTTCAAGCAGCGCGACAATCTCATCTATATGCCGACAGGCGTCTGCATACGACTCGTCGATGCGACCGTCCAGCCGCACGTGGGCAACGACGAGTATCGTGTTGCTGACGTGATCGAAGATCGCCATCCGGTCGTAGACGCCGAACGCCAGATCATCCAGCCCGCGATCATCGGCAGGCGCGCGCGGAAGCGATTCGTAGTAACGCACGGTGTCGTAGCCGGCATACCCGACGGCCCCGCCCGTAAAACGCGGGAGACGCACCCGACCGAAATCGATCGGCTCGCGCGGCAGCGAAGTATAATCCCGAAGCAGAGCCTGAAGCGCCGCCAGCGGGTCGGCGAAATGCGTGAGACGCTCGACCGGTGCCCCCTGTCGCTCGACAGAGACCGACGCGCCGCGAGCACGAAACACCACAGCCGGCCGTGCGCCCACGAAGCTGTAGCGCGCAATCTGCTCGCCTCCGACCACGCTTTCCAGTAAAAAGGCCCGGTCCGCGCCGTCGGCGATCCGCGCAAACGCCCCCACCGGCGTCAGCCGGTCGGCGAGAAGACGCCGGAAAACCGGTACCGTCCCGCCCTGACCGACAAGTCTGCGAAGTTGCTCCAGCGACGGACGAACCATGGACGACGCTCACACTCCCCGCATGGAGACGGACCCGGAAACGTCGCGTAGCATAACGACCATGTGCCCGGACGTCTGCCGAGTCGGCTCTGACCGGTCGATCGCGTTGTCACACATGCCCTCCGGGGCACGAGCACGAAACGAGGGACAAGGGCTTATGTATGAACTCGTGATTTGCGCAGAATTTGCCGCCGCGCACCAGATCCGTCTGCCGGACGGGTCGCTCGAACCCCTGCACGGACACAACTGGCGCGTCGAGGCGATTCTGGAAGGAGCGAGGCTTGACGACACCGGGATTGTCGCCGACTTCACCGGCCTGCACGCCGACCTGCGACGGATCACGGGCGAGTTGCACAACACACACCTGAACGAGTTGGCCGCCTTCGCGCCGGCCTGCCCGACGACCGAACGCGTCGCCCGTCACATCCACGGGCGTTTCGCCGCAACGCTGCCTCCGACAGTCAAACTCCGAAGGGTCAAGGTGTGGGAAACAGCCGACTGCGCAGCCGCCTATGTGTCCGATCCCACCGGCCGGTCTCCAACCTGATGCAACGTGCCATAGTTGACGATAATCAGCAGGATGACTAGGATTTCCCGGACGTCGGTTTCCGGCGGAACCACGATGGAGGATTGAGTCCGTTGTACTGTCAGCAGTGCAAGAAACAGGCCGCCACGGTTCACATAACCGAGATTGAACACGGCGAGAAGCACGAACACCACCTGTGCGAATCTTGCGCCACGGAAACAAAAACGGGGATCGCGACACCCAAGATGGTGCCGTTCGGCAAGACCCTCGCCGAGTTCGTCATGAAGAACGCGAGCGCCAAGGAACTCGCCAAACTGACGTGCCCGCAGTGTAACACGACGTTTGTAGAGTTCAGAAACTCCGGCCTGCTCGGCTGTCCGTGCGATTACGATGCCTTCGAAAAGGCGCTGGTTCCACTGATCGAGCGGGCCCATGAGCGCTCCAGTCATCATGTGGGCAAGATTCCACGGCGCCTCGGCACACCCCGGCCCGTCGAGAATGATCTGGTGCATCTGCGCGGCGAGTTGAACAAGGCCGTCGGCCTCGAACAATATGAAAAGGCCGCGGCCCTCCGCGACAAGATAAGAATCCTGGAAACCGGGGAATAATGGACGAGATGATCCACAGGGCGGTCGAGTGGCTCCGCGGCGTCGGGCCAATGAGCGATATCGTGATCAGCTCTCGGATTCGGCTCGCTCGCAATGTCGCCGGCTATCCCTTCCTGTCCAAGGCCACCGCCGATCAACGCGACGAACTGACCACGCTCCTGCGCTCCAACATCGACGGCGCCGCGACCGGGGGCGCGTGGAACTATGTCGATATGGAGCAAATCAGCGAGCTGGATCGGCAACTGCTCGTCGAGCGGCACCTCGTCAGCAAGCAGCACGCCGAGGCCAACGGCAGCCGCGGCGCCTCGGTCTCGCGCAACGAGCGCGTCTCGGTCATGGTCAACGAGGAAGACCACCTCCGCATCCAGGTCATTCGCAGCGGCCTGCAGCTCGCCGACATCTGGGAAGAAATCAACGAAATCGACGACCGCCTCGAAGACCACATCGATTATGCCTTCCACCCGCGATACGGATACCTCACGGCCTGTCCCACCAACGTCGGCACCGGCATCCGCGTCTCGGTGATGCTGCATCTGCCCGGCCTCAAGCTCACCGGTGAGATCGAGCGAGTCTTCCGTGCAGCCAAGGACATGCGGCTCGCCGTCCGCGGCTTCTTCGGCGAGGGCACCGAAGCCACCGGCGACCTCTTCCAGATCAGCAATCAAACGACCCTCGGCCGCACCGAAGAAGAGGTCATCGACGATTTCAGCCAACTGGTCATGCCCAAGATCATCGAGTACGAGCACCACGCTCGCCGCGCCCTGGTCAATGAGAAGACCCTGGCGCTCGACGACAAGATCTGGCGTTCCTACGGCGCCCTCAAGCATGCCCGAACCATCAGCAGCGACGAAACCATGCTCCACCTCTCGCACCTCCGCATGGGCGTCCACCTCGAGCGAATCCGCGAAATCGACCTCCAGACGATCAACGACCTGTTCCTGTTGACCCAGCCCGCCCATCTGCAGAAGATGGTCGGTGCCCGGTTAAATGGTGAACAACGCAGCACCGCCCGGGCCGATTGCATACGTCGGCGCCTCGACGGCAAGTGACCCGCCTCCCCACCGGCGGCGCGCTGTACCGCCCGCAGGTCCGCCGGCAATAGAGTGAGCGTGTGACCGAATGATGACCCTCGGCACAATTGGCGCGTTCGGCTTTCCTGATTTTCACCCGCCGGAAATCCTCGGCCTGTACGCCGAGGCGGGCTGCACGATCGTCCAGGTATACCGCAATCGCTCCGGCCGATTCCCCGCCAACGACATCCGTCTCGTTTGCGAGGACGCCGGCCTGCAAATCGATTCCATCCACGGCCATTTCGGCGACGATCTCGATCCGTCCAACGAGGACGAAACCGTCCGGCAGACGACCATGGCCCTCTACGCCGCCGAGGCCGACTACTGTCGGGATCTCGGTGGAAACATGGTCGTCGTACATCCCTCCCCCGCGCACGCGGCGGAGGGCGACCTGAATCGCCGCTACACCCAACTCCACCGGTCCTTCGACGACCTGGCACGCATCGGTGAACAGGCTGGCGTCTCTTTTGGCATCGAAAACATGCCGCCCTTTCATCCGGTCGGCACCGACCTGCCGCGGCTGGTCCGGACGATCGCGGCCGCCGACAGCGATCACGTGCGGTTCGTCTTCGACACGGGCCATGCCCACATGACCTGCGGCATCGAAGAGGCCCTGGCCGCCGCCGGCCCGCACATCCGCCACACGCACGTCCATGACAACGACGGCGCCAACGACACCCACAGCCTGCCCTACCGCGGCACCCTGCCCTGGGACCGATGCGCCGACGGCCTGCGCAATGCCGGCTACGACGGTGTCTTTCTGCTCGAGGTGTTTGAGCTTGCGGACGACCTCCGCAAGCTGATGACCGACGATTGGAAACGCAACATCCGGGCGATCCTGAACGGGACCCCGTCCTGACACGCGGCAGGGCCACCGGCAGGCCGCCCGCTTCCGCTCAATCCGAAACCGTCCGGTCCCGAACGATCACCCACGCCCCGCCGATCCGCCGCATGTCGAGCCGAAACCGCCCCGACGCATCCGCTCCGGCACGCCGGAGATGAAATCGCCCGGACACCTCCGCCACGCCCGCCCCGGCCGGCTCCACGACCAGATCGCGGAAACGCAATAGGCCCATTCGTTCCCGCGTGGGATACCGGCGCCGGTAGCGATCCAGCGTGGCCTGCCAGCCCTTGACGGTCTTCTCGACCGCTCGCTCGGCGCCCGTGTCCGGATCCTTTTCCGTTCCGACGGAGACGAACGTCAGGTCGTCGGACTTCCAGTACCCCTCCATGAACGCCTCGAGATCGCCTCGATTCCAGGCCGCCGCCTGAGATTTCAGCACGGACCGGATCGCCGATTCGCCGGACCCCGCCGCCGCACAGCCGCCCGCGCCAACCGCGACAAACGTGAGCCACGCGATCAGGACTCGAGCGCGGGGTGTGCCTCGCCGCATGTGGCTACCCCCGCCGCTCGATCCGCTCAAGCCCGTTCATATACGGCCGAAGCGCCTTCGGCACGGTGACAGAGCCGTCAGCGTTCTGATTGAGTTCCAAGATGGGAATCAAAATCCGCGGACTGGCGATGACGGTGTTGTTCAGCGTGTGGCAAAAAGACGTCTTTCGGTCCTCACCGCGATATCGGAGATTGAGCCGGCGAGCCTGGAATTCACCGAGGCGCGAGGCGCTGTGCGTTTCACTGTAGCTCTTGCGCGACGGCATCCACGTCTCGATGTCATACATCTCGACCTTGCCCTGCCCCATATCGCCGGTGCAGACCATCATCACGCGGTAGGGCAACTCCAGGGCCTGCAACACGGCCTCCGCATTGGCGATGATCTCGTGGTGACGCCGCTCGCTCTCCGCCTCATCGTTGCGACAGAGAACGACCTGCTCCACCTTGTCAAAAAAATGAATGCGGTAGATGCCGTGGGTATCCTTGCCGGCGGCCCCGGCCTCCCGACGAAAACAGGTCGACACCGCCGCCAGCCGGATCGGCAGCTCCGCCGCGTCGATGATCTCATCGCCGTACATCGCCGTGAGCGACACTTCCGCGGTGCCGACCAGCGACTTGTGGTCCCGTTCGCACTGATAGGCCTGCTCCTCGCCACCCGGATAGTAGCCCGTGCCGTACATCATCGCGTCGCGAACCAGAACCGGCACGGTCACAAGTTCGAATCCCCGCGCGGCGATCGTGTCCATCGCCAGCCGCAACACGGCCTGATGCAGCATCGTCCCCGCCCCGCGCAGCAGATAGTTCCGCGCCCCCGCGAGCTTGACCCCCCGGTCGATGTCGATGATGCCGAGCGCCTGACCCAACGCCACATGGTCCTTCGGCTCGAAGTCGAACGACCGCACCTCCCCGACCCGCCGGACCTCGACGTTGCCGGATTCGTCCTCGCCGACCGGCGTCCGCTCCGACGGCACCTGCGGCACCGTCAGCATCAAGGCCCGAAACGCCTCCGCGTTCGTCTTGGCCTCCTCCTCGAGCGTCTTGATCCGATCGCGGATCGCGGCGGACTCGGCCTGCAACCGGTCTCCCTCGGCCCGCAGCTCCGCCTCGGACCGCCCTTCGGCGAGGGCCTTCTGAAACCACTGGCTCTTCGGGTTCTTGTACAACCCGATCTGACCGCTCAGTTCCCGGCTCTGGCTCCGCAGGGCATCGGCCTCCTGCTGGATCGCCCGCCGCCGTGTATCCACCTCCAGCAGCCGGTCCAGGTCGCACGACACGTCCTTGACCCTGCAGGCCCGCCGGACGTCCACCTCGTTCTCTCGAATAAACTTGATGTCAAGCATCGAACCGTCTCGTCCGTCTCATATCTCGTGGCCCGCTCGGTCAGGCCCCGTCCTCGGTAGCCCTGTTCACACGCCTCAAGCCTCGCTCGAATCATACGCGATTTCAACTTGAATCAAAGCGACGAGCCTCTTTTCGCCGTGTATAAGGTAGCGAGACCGCCGTCGGGCAGACGAAGTCGCCCGCCAACACTGGAGAGAGTGAAAATGCGACGTTATCCTTCGGCCTTATGGGTGCTTGGCCTGACCCCGATCTTCACGGGCGGCTCGACCTGCAACACGACCCTGCCGACCGGCGTCTCCACCTCCGCCGGTGACAACACCCAATGGACCTCCGCCACGATCGACAACACGGCCGGAGCCAAACCGGTCGTCGTGGCGGTCGCCGACTTCAACGGCGACAACCTGCTCGATGTCGTCGCCGGCTATCAGGGCACCACCACGGTCAATCCGTCCGTCTCCATCTTCTTTCAATCCAACACCGGGGCATTCACCGCCACTCAGATCGCCAACGATGCCAGCCTGGCCGGCATCGTCGCCCTCGACGTGGCAGACATCGACGGCGACGGCCCGATCGACGTCGTCTGCGCCTGCAACGGCCGAATCGTCTATCTCCACAACGCGGCCGCTTGGGCGCTCTTCACCATCGCCCAGTCCTCCGGCGACGGTTTCGGCCAGTGGAACGACATCGCCGTGGCCGACGTCGACGCCGCCGGCCGGCCCGATCTCGTCGCCTGCAACGGCAACGTCGGCCGCCTGAGCTTCTTCGCGGCCCCCGACAACGCCGCGTCCGGCGACGGTTGGCTCCGCCGAGACATCGACGCGATGACCCGGACCAACGCAGCCGGCTTGGCCGTCGGCGATGTCGATGGCGATGGACGCAACGATTGCTACTCGACCGCGCCGGACGAGTCGACCGACCGTGTCGCCTGGTATCAGAACCCCGGCGCCGATAGCACGGCTGCGTGGACCAAACACGGTTTCGGCAACCTGCCCGCCACGCGAATCGCCCTCGGCGATCTCGACCGGGACAGTGATACCGACGTGATCGTCGTCGACCCGGTCGGCACCCGCGTCGCCTGGTATGTCCGCCCCACCGACCTGACGACGACATGGAGCGGGTTTGTGCTGGCCGATTTCCTGACGACGAAGCCGATCGACATCGCCGTCGTGGATGTCAACGGCAACAACGAGAGCGACGTCGTGGTCGCCGCCCAACGCCTTCAGCAGGGCGTTCGGCCGATCCCGACCGGGTCGGGAACAACAGGCGACACCCAATCCGAAGTGACCAACGGAGGCGTCCTACGCTGGTTCTCGCCGTTCAGCGACACCACGGAGCAGTGGCTCGAAAACAACCTGATCGACCTGTTCGACACACCGGGTCGCATCGCCGTCGGCAACCTCAACAGCGACACCCGTCCGGACGTCGTCGCCCCGCTCACCGCCACCAACTCCGCCAACGATCAGGTCGCCTGGTTCCAGAACGCAACACAGACCCCGTCCCCCTGATACGGTCCCGCTCCGTGGCCTGATCGGGTCGGACGTCCGCCCCCACACTGGCTCCGATAACCATGGCCGCGCGGGCCGCCCGGCCGGCGCCTTGACAGCAACGCGCCATATCGGATACGATCATTTACGGTGAAAACTATTCAGGCGCTTAATGCGCGAACGGCGGTGGTCGCGAACCCGACCTGAAAAACGTCAATGTCTCAGGCGCCTTGGGGGAGGCGCCTTGGGTTTCTTCGACGCGAGCTTCTTGCCGTGGTGCTTCAGAAACAGGCAATCCGACTCCCCCCCGACCAGGATGCAACGCCCGTCCGAATAGGCACCGCACTGGAGGCAGAACCGCTCGAAGCAATGATCGGCCTGCGCCAAGGCGGACGCGGCCTGCTCCATCGCCCGAATCCAACGATCGACGTCCCGCTCGGAAATGGATCGTGCGGCAGTGCGAATAAGATGCCGCTGCTCGTTTCGTATCTTGCCGAACACCTTCCTCCCGGTCACGCTCAATCTCAATTCGACCCCACGCCGATCCGAACGCGATGTCCTGCGGGTCACCAGTCGGCTGCGGACCATCGCGTCGACGATCTGAGTCACGGCCGGCTTGCTGACTCCCAAAAACCGCGCAATCTGCGTCGAGCTTTGACCGCCACGCCGGGCCAGCAGGCGCAAGACTTGCACCTTCGACCGAGACAGCGATTCGCCGCCCGCCACGACGTGCCGGCCCTGCAGGACCTCTTCGCTGGTCCGCGCAAAAACCAGCATGGCCTTGAGAAGACCGTCAACACGACTCAGGCTGAGAGAGGTTCGTTTGGCCATCGGCTTCTTCCGTTTCCGGCTCGCTTGGGAAAACAGGTGAACTTCAGTAACCTATCCCCTCCCCAAGCCCCTGGCAAGCCCCGGCGGTCCACTCTGACGCTGCGGAAGACGGTGCTCCTCCATGGGGGCAATATCCGGGCATCCGCATCGTTGAACCTGAGGACAGTATCCTGATGCTCCGTGGAGATACTCCGATGCAACCTCAACGAATCCCTCTGACAACAATGGTCGTCCTCGGACTTGCCGTGCTCATCGCCGCTGCGCCGTCACAAAGCCCTGCGGCCACACGCAAACGGGCAGACGTGTCGTTCGCTTCCGGTCAGGCCCGGTTCGCCCGCGAGGCCGCCATCGCCCGCCAACTCGTCGCCGGCCTGCACCTTTCCCAGCCGCAGGCTCGGCAACTCCTCTCCGTCCTGCACGACGCCGCTATCGTCCAAGCGGAACAGCGCCGCGAAGAGGCCCGGCTCCTGCCTGCGATGATCGAAACGCTCAACGACTTCGCGACCGAGGACAGCCTGAACCGCGGCTTTACGCCCGCCGTCGAGCGTCGCACCGCCCGCCTGAATCACCAGGGCCGAGAACTCCACGAACAAACCACCAATCGACTCATCGCGTTGGAGCAACAGGCGAGCGAAATCCTGACCGCCGCCCAACGAGACTACATCGAGCGTTTCCTGTCCAACCGGCGCCCGGCCAGGTCCGGCGTCCGTCGGCGCGGTCGAACGCCACGAGCAGACCGTCACCGCGCCGCCAAGCGCCGACACCGGCCCGACACCGGCGATCCGCGGTTGAAAGAGGCCATCAGCCGGCTGCATGACCTCCAGAAGACGATCCATCCGCAGGTGGGGGCGATCGGACGACTCCTCCTGCACCCCGCAGCCGGTGAAGCCCTGTGTCGAATCACCCACACACGACCGTCGGAGGCCATGCACCGGGCGACCGAACTGCTGCAATGGGGAACGGAATCCTGCCCGATCCAGGAATACGAGCGCAAGAAGCGGGTCGTCACACAATTCCGCGCGGAGATCAACAACTGGAATCTCATCAACGGACTGCATCTCGGCCAACAGCAGATCGAGCAGATTGCGTCTCTGTGCGATGCCCACGTCGCCGGCGCCAAGCAGGCGAAGAACCGGCGCGGCCGGTCGCGGAACCCAAACGTGCAGGCGCTCGTGGCGCTGGACCGCGCCGTCGAGCGGGTCCTCAGTCCCGGACAGCGACAGGTCCTGGCCGACTACAAATCGTGTCTGATCCCACCCAAGAACCTCAAGAATCCCGTCCGGACCGGTCAGGCCAATGATCACGGTCGCTTTGAACAATGGCTCTCCCGTGCCCGTAAGGCCGGAGGCGACCGGCTCCGGAAACTCGTCGAATTCGCGATCGAAAAGGAAACCGAAAGGTTCGGCGAGCCGGATGAAGCGACGCGGCAAAAGCGAATGGCTCAACTCTTCGATGCAGCTCGACAGGCGGCGGCGCTTTCGGATACGGAGTTCGAATTGAACAAGGCCGAACTCGCCGAACAGCTCGAACCACCGAACCGCATCCTGCAGATGAGGCAGGAGATACGCCGGCTCTCCCGGAAGGATGGCCTGCCGGGGCCGGTGACCCAGTTCATGCTCAAGCCCAGGTTCATCGAACAACTGCGCATTCGGGGCCGCCAGTTGGCCGAAGGTGTCGTGACGGTGTCGGCCGATCTGTCCGGCGGCCCCCAGGCGCCCAATTGCGAAAAAGGCTGCGCCGTCAAGTCCAAGCCGCGGGCCGGAACGCGGCAGCCGCGACGACGCCGGACGCGCTGAATCGTCAAGACCATGGACCCTCCATCCGTTGACCGCCGCGTCTTTCTCTCCACGCTGGGCCGCTGCGCCGGCGGAGCGTGCATCGCCTGCCACCTCGGCGCATTCCCGGTGGACGCCTGGGGCAAGCCGCAACACGCCCTGTCCCGCGAGATCGATTACTACGATCATCTCGATGACGACCGGGTTCGGTGCCGCGTCTGTCCCCTTCATTGCACGCTCTCGGAGGGTGAGACGTGCTTCTGCCGGACACGCACCAATCGCGGCGGCCGGCTGCTGACGAAGGCCTATAGCAATCCGTGCATCCTGCGGATCGACCCGATCGAAAAACTGCCGCTCAACCACTTCCGCCCCGGCACGCGGGCCTTAACGCTCGGCATCGGTGGGTGCAATCTCCGCTGTCTTTATTGCCAGAACTGGCAACAGTCGCAGAAGATGCCCGATCAACTCAAGACGTTCGAGCTAACGCCGGAACAGGCCGTGTCCGCCGCGAAACGCAAGGGCGTCGACACCCTGGCGTTCGGCTACACCGAACCGGTGGCCTTTCTCGAGTATGTGAAAGACACCGCCGCGCTCGCCCATAGGGCCGGTCTGCGCGTCGCCGTAGCTACCGCCGCGTTCGTCGAGCCTGAGCCGTTGCTCGACCTGGCACACCACGTCGACGCCTTCGCAATCGCACTGAAAGGCTTCGACGAAGAGTTCTACTATCGCGCCCTCGGCGTCAAACTGAAACCCGTCCTCGATGCCATCCGAACCGTCAAGAAAAGGACGAAGTGCTGGCTCGAACTGATCAACCTGGTCGTTCCCACATACAACGACGCGCCGGAGCCGATCGGCGAGATGTGCCGGTGGATTCGGCACAACCTCGGCGGAAACGTCCCGCTGCACTTCGCCCGGTTCGTGCCGATGTACCGCCTGAACAATCTGCCGCGAACGCCCGTCCAGACGCTCGACGCGGCCTGTGCCATCGCTCGCAAGGCCGGACTGCGATTTGTCTACACCTCCAACATCGCCCCGCACGACGGCACCAACACCTACTGCCCCAACTGCCGCAAGCCGCTGATTCAGCGGCTCGGCTTCAAGATCCTCGAAAACACCCTGAAGCACGGCGCCTGTCCCTCGTGCCACAAGCGGCTCCCCGGTGTCTGGAGTTGATGTCCGCACCGCGCCCCGGCGACGCCCGGTATGAATGCCGCGCCCCTCAAGCTGCGCAGCCCGAGCCTCACACCGGCGGCGAGCTTTCTCGCCCATGGTTTCTTCGCCCAGATGACCCAAATCCTCCTGCTCCGGGAGTTGCTGGTCGTCCTTGATGGCGATGAAATGGCCATCGGCACGATGCTGGCGGCGTGGCTCGTCTGGACCGGACTCGGCGCCGTCGCCGCAACACGCGTGACACGCCGGTTCGTTCCTCACCAGGCCCTGGCCGCCGCCATATTGACGGCAGTATTGTCTGTGCCCCCGGCCATCGTGCTCATCCGGCTGGCTCCCGCGCTGCTCGACACGCCGACCGGCACACCGCTCCCCTTGTTTGGCGCATTGCTGTTGAGCACGACGAGCACCGCCGTTCCCTGCCTCTGTGTCGGCATGATCTTTCCCCTGATGGTCCGCCCGGCAGACACCCGGCCGGCCTTCGCCTACGGGGCCGAGGCCGTCGGGGCGCTGCTCGCCGGTCTCGTGTTCCTGTTTGTCCTGGTGCAACGTATCTCCCCGGTCGCGATCGCCCTCGTCAGCGGTCTCATCCTCGCCGCGACCGCCGCGTGTCTGGTTGCGTTCTCGGCGTCCCACGCCCGCCGGACCGTGCGCATTCTCGTGGCCGTGACCGGGCTGTTGCTGATCGCCGCGCCGTTCGGCAACGCGGCCGACCTGCGGCTCGAACAACTCCGATGGCGCACCCGCCTGCCCGGAGGCCAACTGCTCGAATCGCGGGAATCCCCCTACGGACGCTATGCCCTTCTGAAATCCGCCGGACAGGTCTCGCTCTTCCTCGACGGCAAGATCGTCTGCGACCTCCCTGATCCCTACGCCACGGGGCTGGTGGTCCACACCGCGCTTCTGCAACGGCCACGCCCCGGGCGCATCCTCATCATCGGCCGCGCGTCCGAAGCCGCGATCGGGCAGGCCCTGCGCCACAGACCCGACCGCGTCGATGCTGTCGAGATCGACGCGGTCCCGCTCGCCCTCCTCCGCGCGCACCTGCCGTCGGCTACGCTGGCCGGCCCGGATTCGCCCGAGTTGCACCGGCGTCATGTTGATCCGATCGCCTGGCTCCGACACTCATTGGACCGCTACGACGCCATCCTCGTCGACATGCCGGACCCGAGCACGCTCGGCCTGAATCGCTTCTACAGCAGCGAATTCATCGCAAGCGCTGCCGCTCACCTGCTCCCCGGCGGCGTCCTCGCCCTGACGCTCTCCAGCCAGTCCGACTACCTGGGACCGGTGCTCCGTGCCCGAAACGCCCTGGTCTACCAGACCGTCCGCCGGGTGCTCCCGGACACGCTCGCCACGCCCGGCGACACCTGTCTGATTCTGGCGAAAAAGCCGGGTGACGTCACGGACGAAGCCACGCCCGCGCTGACACTCGACGCCGAAACGCTCGCGGCGCGCTCCGATGATCGCAAGCTGGACATCCCCGCCTACATCGCGATGCTCTACGGCGACGTCTTTGCGGCCGATCGCGTCGCGGCGGTGAACCGCGAACTCGCCGCCTGGCCCGAGGTGCCGGAGCCGACTGACCCGCTCGCGGAAACGATCGCCCCATATCGTCCTCCGGCGCTCAACTCCTCCGCCGCGGTCAACACCAATCTCCGGCCCCGCGCCTGCTGGGCCACGCGCCTGTTCGAAGCCCGCAAATACCATCCGGGCCTGCTGCCGGTGCTTCGCCGATTGCCGATTGCGACGCGATGGACC
>CAYQDV010000031.1:0-22724 GCA_964416295.1 uncultured Planctomycetaceae bacterium | reverse complement strand
TAGCGCCGATCGTAATCGGCTTCGCGGTAGATCTCGAACATGATCTTGTCGGCTTGGGTTGCCATAATTCGCGGTGTGAGGCTCCTGTCTCGCGCCCGCGTTCGCACGTTTGTCATCCTGCATGTCGCGGGAAAGGATTCCCGTGAGAGTCGGTGCGAGAACGGATTCTCGCACTGGCAGTATGACGCCACATGCGACTGGAGACAACCCCGGGTCGCGCGTCCGTCGTCACACGCCGATCAAGGCCTGCCGGTTTGTCGCGACTCCGTCATCTCGCGCATCCGCTCGCAGTCGCCGCTCGAGATCCGCCAGCCGGGCCTCGATCTCGGCCATCTTCTGCCGGTCTCGCACCAGCTTCTCCCGGTGGCGCCGGAGGAAGTAGGTGATCGTTTCGATGCGGATCTTGATCGAGCCGGCCGGCTTGTTCTCGTCGATGTCCTTGAAACAGAAGTAGGGCGTGCCTGAGCGCTCGATGATCTCCTCGATCGTCGCGTAGATCGGGGCGTCGTGACCGCACTTGAAGCTCGAAAGTTCGAGCGCGACGAGGTTCGGGTGCCGGGCGACGTACTTGGCCGCCCATATCTTGCGGTTCGTGTTTTCGCTGTAGGCGTTTTTCCACGCGTCGTTGATAGACAAGGGGCCGGCGACCTCGCCGCGGCGGACCTCGTCGCCGAAGAGGCGCTCGAGGATATCCGGGTCGCGCGGCAGCACGTCCATCGTGAAGACCGGGATGCCGATCTTCTGAAACTCGGCGGGGATCTCATGACACAGGCCCGGATCACTGTGATAGGGCCGACTCAGCAGCACGACGCCGATCTCGTTCCGGGCCTCGAGGCGATCGAGCAGGGTCCGGGCCTGCTGCCGGAGCCTTTCCCAGAAGGCGTCATAGTGATTCCACGCGACGCGGCAGGCGCGGCTGTTTTCCCCTTCGGAGAGGCCGAGCTTGTCACGGAACTCGTCGAACATCTGTCGGGCCAGCAGGTCCGGCTCGCCGAAGTTCAGGAACGTATCGAGGAACTGCAGACCGAAATCGGCGAACAGATCGCCCTCCTTGGTGAAGGCCGCCTTGACCGCTTCCGGCGTCGTGGCGACCGTCGGGCACGCCCGCGAGTCATCCACGCCGTCCAGAAACGTCGGCAGGCTGTCGATCATCGGGAAGAATATATAGTCCAGCGGCTGTTTTTCGCTGTGCTTGCGGTAGAGAAGATTGTGGACGTGCGGGATGCCTACCTTGCTGGGAAAGCACGGGTCGATCGCTCCGCGCTTGGCTCCCTGCTTGTACAGTTCCTCGCTCGTGTAGTCGCTCCAGACGAGATTGCGCCGGGCGACGCCGAGGGCCTCGAAATACGCCATGAACCACGGCGCCATCGAGTACATGTTCAACACCCGCGGCAGGCCGATGCGGACCTCTTGCCGGCGCTTCATCCGCTCGGCCCGTCGCTCGATCTGCCTGCGTTTGAGGAAGTTTGCGACGCCAACGGACGGGATGGGGTCGGCGACGCTGTCGACTCCCGTCGGCTTGAAGGTCTCCGTCGCGCAGATCTCCGCGAAGTTGGGGTTTGCTTTTCTAGCGGCGTCAAGTCCTTTCTTGATGTCGCGCATGTCGTTGACGTCTTCGACCGTGCCTTTCTCGCATGTGGCGATGATCAATCGCTGCTCACCGGATCGGAGCGGGACCTTCGACGCACGACTGCCGCGCGAACCCGCTGAAGCGGCTCGTTCGTCCTGGCGTTTGTTCGCGCCGCCGTCCTGTTTCATACGCGTCGCGCGACCGCCGTCGGGGCCGGTCTTGAGGACATGGCTCGATAGGTCGATCGAGGCGCCGTTTTGGTCGGCTGCGCGGGCTGAAGCCCGCGGCTCTTCGGTCTTTACGTCGATGAATGTACGCAGGCACTTGTTCTTGCAGAAATAACACCGCGTGTCTTCACTGCGTGTCGTGCGATATTGGATCGTCTTCACGCGCTCAAGGCCGATGAACCGCGTGCGGTGTCCGTTTTCGGTATAGAGCCGGTGGGCTTCGACCGCACAACCGATCGCGCCCGCCTCGCCGCAGAACTTGTGGACGATCACCTCCGGCTCGACGCCGGTGCCGGTAAAACGCGAGCGGATGAAATCGACCTGTGCCTTGACCGCCGCCAGATTGTGTTGCGTACCGCCCTGAAGGATGAACTTCGTTCCCAGCCGCGCCAGGTTCGGAATCTGCGAGACGTAGAGCCAGATGTTCTTCGGCAGCACGTTGCAGAGTCCCGCCATGATCTCCTCGGGCGCCCAGCCTTGACGCTGAAAATCAACAATGTCCGACTGCATGAAGACCGCGCAGCCATATCCGAAGCGCGGCATGGCGTGGGCGCCGAACGCGATGTCGGCGTATTCCTCCACCGTGTACCCGAAGCCCTGGGCCGTCGATTGCAGAAAATATCCGTTTCCGGCCGAACACTGGGTATTCAGCTTGAAATCCTTGACCTGCCCGTTCTTCAGGATGATCAGCTTGATGTCTTGCCCGCCGACATCGACGATCACGTCCGTTCCGGGATAATAGTGCAGCCCCGCCTCGGTGTGGGCGACCGTCTCGACCAGTGCGACATCCGCCTGGATCACGTCTCGGAGCATATCCTTGGCATAGCCCGTCGTGCCAACCCCCAGGACCTCCAGGCGACACCCCTGTCGCTCGATCTGGGATTGAAGCTCGCCGATGATCTCCATCGTGTCTTCAATCGGATTGCCCTTGGAAAGTTGGTAGGCCCGCGCAACGACCGTGCGATCCTTGTCAAGAAGGACACCTTTTGTGCTCGTGCTGCCGCCGTCGACCCCGATGAAGGCTCGGACGGGTGTGCCGGGCGCGTACACGGCCGGCGACCACGGTTCCGGGCGGTACCGCGCCCGGAACGCTTTGAGTTCGTCGGCATCGCGGCACAGTCCTTGTCCGCCCGCGGCCTTCTTTTCTTCGACACGGCCGGCATTCACATACCATTCGAGCTCGGTCATGCCGCGGTACACGCCCTGGTCGGGGTTGTCTTCAAGCTCGATCTTTGCGAACTCGACGGCTCCGATCGCGGCGAAATATTGACCGTTGTCCGGAACGGTGATCAACTCTTCGATCGGTTTGTCCGGAACCGTCACTTTGCGCTCCTGCCAGACGAGCGGAATGTTGTGCCGCCAGCAGTCCTGCATGCCTTTGATGTAGGTGTTCGGTCCACCCAGAAGGAGCACCTGCGGCCGGAGCGTGTGCCCACGCGTCAGGACCGCCAGATTCTGCTGGATGATCGACTCAAACAGCGACGCCATCAGTTCGTCCGGCGGGACGCCCTGCTTCTGCAATCCGTTGATGTCGGTTTCGGCGAACACGCCGCACTTGCCCGCGACCGGGTGCAGCTTGATGTCGACATAGCCCATCCGGCAGAGGTCGTCGGCGGGAATCTTGAGCTTGGCGTTGATCTTGTCGATGACCGCGCCCGTGCCGCCGGCGCACTTGTCGTTCATGGACGGAATCTTCTTCTTCTTGCCGCTCTCCTCGTCGGTCTTGAAGATGATGATTTTGGCGTCCTGCCCGCCGAGTTCGACGACGCTCTGCACGTCGGGATAGAGCTTTTCGACCGCGAGGCTGACGGCGTTGACCTCCTGCACGAACTTCGCCCCGATCCGCGGACCGATCGACGCCCCGCCCGATCCGGTCATGAAGATACGAAACGCGTTCCGCGGCACGTCCGGGAACCGGGCCTCGACGGCCTGGAGCATTTCGAGGCACTTTTCCGGCTGCTTGGTGTCGTGCCGTTGATAGTCCTGCATGAGCACGGTGTCGGTTACGGGATCGACGACGACGTACTTGACGGTCGTGCTGCCGACGTCGAGGCCGATGAGCAGGCCGTTGGCGTACTCGGCGGTCGGCCGAAAGGGCAGTTCTTCGACCACCGGTTTGGCCTTCTCGGATTTGATGACGCCGACGTTCAACTGAAGAAGCTGCGGTTCGGTTTCGGCGCTGCTGCCGCAGGAGCCGCCGGTAGCACAGCCACCGCCCTGTCCGCCGTCCGCTTCAAGTTTGACCGTGCTGATCATTCGGAGTCCCTCTATAATCGAATGCATGAAGCGAACAATGAACAAGGCCGATGTCCAGGCCTGGCGGCGGCGCTGGCGACTGGTCAACGCCTTCGAGAAACAGGAACTCCGGGCGACGACGGTCGAGACGAAGTTCCGCCAACTCGCCGCGATGATGCAGACCGCCCTCGTGTTGAACTGGGAGACCTCGACAGAGGCGGAACTCAAGGCGCTTCGCCAACGTTGGATTCGCCTCAAGAGGGCGCGTCATGACGCCCGATGAAGTGCTCGCGGCGCTGATTGCCACCCTGCGCGACCTCATGATCTGGCTGACCGCCGAGGGAATCCCGCACGTGATCATCGGCGGCGTGGCGGCGTCCCTGCTGGGCCGGCCTCGCGCAACGCGCGATGTCGACGTCGTCATTCTGGCCGGCGACACCGATCTGGAAAGCCTGTTGAATAGCTCTCGCGAGTACGGATTCACTCCGGGTAGACCGGACGCCGTGAGATTTGCGGCAACAAGTCGCGTCCTGCAGATCCAACACGAATCCGATGGGATCGGGGTCGATATTTCCCTGGGCATTCTGCCGTTCGAGGAGGAGATGATCGCCCGCTCGGTCCGCGTCCGCATCCAAGACATCGAAATCCCATTGGCCCGGGCGGAGGACCTCATCGTCATGAAGACCCTCGCGTTTCGGCCCGGGGATGTCACCGACATCGAGTCGCTTCTCGACGTCAACCCGCGGGTGGATATGCGCCGCGTCCGGCGTTGGGTCGGCCGGCTGGCGGAGGCGTTGGAGGAGCCGGAAATCGCCGAGCGACTTGAGACGCTGCTGGCGATGAGGCGCGGACGGCGAGCGCCGAGAAAGACGAAGCGACGACGTAAGCGGTGATGTGGCTGCTTGACCGGCCCCAAGAGAACGCTCTCTGACGAGAACGCCGTGTGGGGTCCGCTGGCTGTCGGCTCAGCCGCGTTGACAAATCGGTTTCTCATCTGCTTCCTGCCCAAGCCGGAACTGCCAGCCGCCGGGGTCATGCTTGTCGTCCGCTTCAAGGTGAAGGCTCAACGCCCGCCGCTTTCATCGCCGACGCCACATCCAGCACGAAGCTCGCCGCCTTGCCCACCACGCCCTCATGATGCGTGACGGCCTGCAGCGGCCGGCGCAACGCTCGATGGTCCGCGATGTACGCCCGAATCTGCTCGATCGTGAAACCGGTCCGAGCCACCGCCGCCTTGAACTCGTCCTTGCACCGGGCCTTGGCCTCGCCGAGGGCCATCTGGACCCGGCTGTGGGCGTTGATGTCACCTTCGCCGCTCGTCTCAATCGGAATGTAGATCATGTCTTTGTACTGGCTGATCACGGCCGCCTGAGCCCCGTCCGACTGCGTGCTCGGCATGCACCCGAATGGCTTGAGGCTGAGGACCATGTGGGCCAGACCCTTGTTCGAGTAGTAGATGTTCTTGGCGATCTCCAGGTGGCCCTCTCCGCCGCTGGCGCGACTGTTGTAAAAGGGATGGCCCAGACGCGTCAGCTCGAGTTGGTTGGCCAGCTCGTGGGTCGTGCCGCCGATCGCCTCACGAAGACGATCGTATTCTCGAACGATCAACCGGTCGGCCAAGCGGAGCGTGAAGGCCTTCTTCCGGTGGGCCAGTCCGCCGGTCAGGCGGTCCTTCAGGCCGAGGCCGGAACCGTCACCGGTCAGACCCCGGCGGTCCGCGGCGGCCTTCTCGGCCTGGTGCAGCATGTAGCATATCCACGTGGCGACCGGCTCGACCAGGACCTCCGCCCCCTCGCCCTCGAGAAAACGGAACATCCGGAAGTTGCCGTCCCCTTCGGTCGTCTGAGCCCAGAACTCCCCGGTGATTTTGACGATGGGCCGGGGCTGCGTGAAGTCGACCTCGACTTCATCCTCGATGATGCGCCGACACCGATCCAGAATATCCGTGTAGTACGTGCCCCGCAGTTGATCGATGAACTTGCCCACGTCGTCCCCGTCCCGTACGGGCACGAATCGCGAGAGAATTCGCGCCAGGCGTCCGCCGTGAATCTCGTCGTAGTTCTTTCTGCGCAGGGCGGACTGGCAGAGTTTCAGGCACTTGTCGAGAGTCTCGTCCGTGCGGCCGGAGACCGTCTCGTACGGCCGGATCTGGTTGGCGACCTCGTTAAGGACGTCGCCCATGAAAATCGCATTGATCAGCGTCAGGAAGAAGTTCAGGTTGAACTCAAGCCCGGCCTCCACCGCGGCCTGATCCAGCCCCCCGCCCTGTTGGAACAACAACACGCGGAATCCGTCGAAGCCGCTGTTGCGCAACGCCAGGCGGTACTCCGCCTCGTACATCCCGAACCGGCACGGCCCGCACGCCCCCGCCGTGATGAACACGTTGTCCCGGATGATCTCCTCGGTCGACAGGCCGTCTTTGTCGCGCATCTGTTTGAGGTGGTTGACCAAGGACCCGACCGTGAAATACGTCGGGTTGCACTGGCCGTTGTTGCCGTACTCTCGACCGGCCTGAAAGTCGGTCTTGTCCGGGGTTGGAACGATGCCGACCTGGTATCCCAGCCCCTGTAGACCGGCCAGAATCAGACGCTCGTGCCGCATCGTCAGACCACCAAACCAGACGGTCACCCGGCTCCGCTCGTCCTTCGTGAACTTTTTCTCGGCAGGCCGCCGAAAATGTTGGATCGACCGAGCATTCAGGCCGGCCTCGTCCATTATTCGCCGGCGTTCGACCTCAAGCGTCGCTTTGACGGATTCAGCCAGAATCGGGAGCGGACTGTCATCGCGCCGTCGACGCTCTTGGATATCCGGGACCGGTGCGACCATGATCACCTCGTTAGTGTTCACTAGCTTTTTGGAACGATGCCTGACGCGTTGACGTCACGCGCTCTTCATAACAGGGAACGAAAACGGATGCAAGTGCATGTACTGGATGAAGTAAAGTATTCTTCACCAGGTCGGCCGATTACGCCGTCCAAATCGTGTCTTGGGTTAGTGTCCACTAACTTAGCGGAGCGCGCGGCAATTCTCGTGCCGGGATTGGGGAGAGAGCAGGGACATCGAGCTGGCGCGTGCAACCTTCTGCCGCCCAGAGAATTAACAATATCGCATCAATTTAGTCCTATATGTGTGTTCACCAAGGGCGCGTCTGATGGCTCGCAAGGGTGTTTCGTGAATGGGGCGACGTGACTCGATTCCGGGACAAGACGATCACGGGCTTTGCGGCCGGATCATCGTCTGGTCATGGTCTTTTTGGGCTATCCGGCACGCTCGAACCGTGTCTACCGTTATAATCGAAGTGTACGGTGGGCACGGCGGCGGCATTCCGGACCGCTCAGCCGCGTCGGAGGGGCCAGACTAAGGACGTTCCGAAATGATTCACGAAGCCATGTCGTTCTGCCAGATCGCAATACTCGGCGTGCTCGCCGCGCCGCTCGCCGCCCAAACGGCCGTGCCGCCACGTGCCGGGAATCCGCCCGCCGAGACCGCCGGGCCCGATGCCCGCGCCGCCGGCCCGGCCGAGCCGGCCGAACCTTACCTCCTACGTCGCGGTCACTACGTCTATCCGGCCCCCTACAGCCCGGATTACTCGAGTCCGCATCTTCGTCCATATAATGACTACAGTCTCCTTCGCGATCGTTTTGATGACCGGCGAGGCAGGCACGGCTTCCGCCGCCGCGGCTTCAGTCGATACGAACGGGGTTTTGGCGGAGGTCATTCGTATCGGTACGGCGGTTATTCCTACGGTTACGACGCCGAGGAGGCCTACAACCAGGGCCGCTACGATGCCGACCACGAGTATCTCTGGTACATCGCGGCCGAGCGGGCCGGCCGCCTGCTCAATCAATACGCCGCGCAGTTCGACGACGGGGTTCTCAGTTTCCGAGCGGGGCAGTACGAACGGGCTCTGGTGGACCTTCTCGGAGCGGCCGAGAAGAACCACGCCAACGCGGCGTCACGGCTCCATGCCGGCCATACGCTCTTCGCCCTTGGCCGCTATGAAGAGGCGGTCCGTCTGATCGCCCGGGCCTTCGAGTTGGCCCCGAGCCTTCCGTACAAGCGCTACGATGTCCGCGATGAATACGGTGACAAGGCCGACTTCCAGACGCACCTGCGGGCGCTGAAGTCCTTTGTCATACAGAACCCGAAGAATGCGTCCGCCCTGGCGATGCTCGGCTATGTGACATTTTATACGGAAGGCCCCGGCGCGTCCTTTGTCTACCTCAAGCACGCCCACCACTTTGCGCCGGCGGATATGTTTATCCCCAAGCTGCTCAACATCGCCCGGCTGACAGCGGGTGCAGAGCCGAGCGGCCGTGGTCGTACGTCCCCGACGCCGCGAAGGCGCGGCGCCAACCCTTCGTCGATGGACTCGCCAAACCGAACGCCGGCACTGTCCGCCGGACGCATTCCCGTCCGGCGCGTCAACATTGATCACGACTGAGGGCTCGCTGGCCAGGTTCAAGCGACGCGCGTTGATCGAGCCGTGAACTCCGCCGGGCACCTTCCGGCGATCGCTCACACGGCTGTCCGGGCCTGGAGCAGTTCATCGATCGTCTCAACGAGGTGGGCCAATTGCGGCTTGGTCAGTTGGCAGTCTGCGCCGACCTGCTTGCCTTTTTTCAGGTTGTCGTCGCTGATGAGCGAACTGAACACGATGACGGGAATGTCTTTCAGTCGCGGGTCTTCCTTGATCCGCTTGGTGAGGTGCAGACCGTCCATGTGCGGCATCTCAATGTCGGTGACGACGACATCGGGCAGCGACGCGGACTCGAGCGACTCCTTCAGTTTGGTCCAGGCCTCTTCGCCATCCGCGGCCAGAATCAGATCCTTGAAGTTTGCCCGGCGAAGGGAATCTTCGAGCATCTTGCGCATCATCCGTGAGTCGTCGGCCAGAAGCACCCGGACACGCTCGCGGTCCACCTTGCCGTCTTGCGACGAGGCCTCCTCGAGGCAGTCGATCCCCGCGATCCGGAACGCGATGCGTTCAAAATCCAGCATCAACACCATTTTCTCGTCCAGGTTGGCCACGCTGTTGATGGCGAGGTCTCCTTCGCCTGCTTCGTACGGAACGTCGGACAGATCGCTCCAACTGATACGGTGGATCCGCTCGACGTGATCGACAAGGAAGCCGAGGCGGTCACCGTTGAATTCCGTGACAATCACACGCGCCGCCGATTCGTCTTCTGACGGGGCCATGCCGAAGTAGGCCCGCAGGTCAACCTGCGGAAGGACATGCTCGCGGAGCTTGAAGACGCCGCGAACGGCGGCATGGCTCTCGGGCAGCCGCGTCAGTTGGGCCGGCGTGATGATTTCGCGCACCTTGGCGACGTTCACGCCGTAGTGGCCGCCGTCCAGAAGGAACACCAGGATCTCCACCTCGTTGGTGCCCGCGTCGGTCAGAATATTCGTCAGTTCTTGTGCCATGAACCCTTCCTTTGCTGAAGCCAGGTTGATATGGATGTGACAAGTGTGATTTCCACTCAGCGAGGCCCCTTTGGTCGCCAATGGCAGCTCCTCCCCGGCAGACCGGGCGTCCTGAGCATGCCGATGATCTCCGTCTACGCACCGTGACCATGCGGCCTCTCCTCGCCGGAGACCGCACGCATGCTCACCTTATCGACGACGACGCGCGACGTGATTACGTAGCACTGGCGTCGAGAGAGACGTTTTCATGGCCTTGAAGTATCGGACGTGGCCACGGAGGCGCGCCGACCCGTCGAACGATCCGGTTGAAAGCCGGGCAACCCACCCTCGCTCGTGGTTCGGTTCGCCGGTCGGCCCGGACACGTCCTCCGCCACGGATGGTCGCGGCGAATCCACCGGGTATCGTGAAGAAGGGCGCCCCGCACTTCGGGAAAGCGCGGGGCGCCGAGGGTGGAGTGGGAGCAAGCGAATCGGCCGGGCCGGTGCTGCGGCCACCCTATTAGACGCACAAGACCATCGGGTGATTGCAAAAAATCGAAAGAATATTTCCGGTCCCACCCAGAACCGTGCCTATGGTCAAGCGGCGGGCATGTGGTTCGCCGGGCATCCCCCCACACATCGCCCAACCATGGTCCAGGCGGTTTACGGCTGGCCCCGGATTGATTGTGGGGGTTGGACAAATGCGCGTATGGCGCGGAAAGAAGGCCCGTTCAGCATTTACGCAAGACGTCGGCGGACCGACGCGACGGTCGTGAGGCCGATGGCCGCCAGGAGGGCGGCGCCGGGGGCCGGCACGGGAAGGGGTGTTGTGATCGATGTGATGGTTCCATGTAGCGATTGGGCGTCAATCTCACCGTCAGGCGTGATAGCTGCAACGAGCGATCTCTCCTCGAATTCGGAGAGGTCGGGCAGCGAGAGGGGCGGAAAGGAGCCGGTGGCCAATGAAGCGGTTCCATCGGTATCGATCAGGGATAGATCGGCGCTGCTTATGCTGTTTCCAAGACCATCGACCGCGTCCTCCACCAACACATCGTAGCTGTGTTGGGCGGGCGGAACATCGACAAAAATCGTCCCAGTGCCCAGAGCACTCGACGAAAACACGAATCCGCCCACAGTCAGACCGAATCCGGTGACCGCCGGATACTCTGCGAAGGTCGAGTCGCCGATGTTGGCGATCGTCGAATCAAACGTGTACGAGCCCGAAAACGTCGTTGCGGCGTTCAGGTTGTTGACGTCCGCAAGGCCGCTGAAGTCGCCCTCAAACGTGAAGGTTACGAAGTCCGCGCGGGCCGACGGTGCCGATCCGGCGAGCACAACGAATACAACAGACAATATACAGAGGCCACGCTTTGCCATCGTGTGCTCCTTCGAGTGAGATTCATCGAGGCCCTCGGCGTGAGCTCCCTCTCCGCCTCGACGGGAACACGTCCAATTCAATAGTGTCTCACAGAGGCTTCCAGACTACAAGCCCGTTCGCGTGTATTCCTTAATATTATATAAACACGATGGTTACAGATGTAATCACACAGAAGGCACACGGGCTGATCTGACGCAGAGCAGTCCATTCCGGCGCCTTACTCCGCTTCCGCGGCTGCTTGCGCAGCCGACTTCAACATCGCGACATCGACCTGGTCCATCGTCTGAACCCAGAACTCAATCCGGCCGGTGTCCTCTTCGGAGTGGAGGACCGGTTGCAGCCCGAGCGTCTCGATCATCGTGGGCGTGAAGCGACCCAGCGGCGTCAGGATTTCCACGCGCAGGCCGTACCGCCGGTTCGTCACGATCCGCCCGATCCGCCGACCGCTCTCCGCCGCCAGATTCACGAGGACCTTGCGGTTCCAATCGATTCGAAGCCGCGGAACGATCCGGTTCAGCGCCCCGATCAATTCCACGAGCACGATGGGCTTCCACAGTTTGCCCGCTCCGGCCCCCATCGACTGTTGCGAGAGGTGCCACGCCCGGCCATCCGTCCTCCATGGCATCACCCCGGCGGCGTCCTTCGCCAAGTGCTCGATGTGGCCCAGGTACGCCCGCACCGACTTCGACAGGAACGCACGAAATGCCGGCGTCGCGATCTCCTTGCGGTCGTGGATCTGGAGTCGAATGTCATCCAGCGTGTCCGACGTGCGACGGACCCTCACCCGCGGCTCCGGACCGTAAGCCGGGATGTCGTCCCGCTCGTCGAGGGTTTTGAGCTTGAGCTTCTCGCGGAGGGCCCGCTGCGTGAAAGTCTGCTTCGGAACGCGGATCGACACGTCCAGCAGCCATCGTCCGCCCGTTCGGGCATGACAGAACCACGTCACCGCGCTTCGCGTCAGGCCGCGGGGGACTTTCGCGGAAACCTCGACCCGGACACGGTCGTTCCATTCCGTCGGAAGCAGGCGATCGCCGCCGAGCGCTTCGATCGTGTCGATCATCGCCGCCAGGGCCTCGCCTTCCCACTCGATCGGGCGTCCGTCGCGGCTGACGCGATCGCGTGTGTGCCATTGCCGGCCGTTCCGTTCCCACGGCATTTTTACGTCCGTAGTTAATTCTTCCGGAACGGACTGTTCCGGCCGCGTGGCCCGGTCCGCGGCCGCCCGGACGTCGAACACCTCTCGCTCGGCTTGCGGGCCGGCGGCCAGGACGCCCGCGAGGATGCGCCCCGTGTGTGAGCCGCGGACAGCCGCAACATGTTCCGGCGAACCGGCCGCCACCACCCGCCCGCCGCCCTCGCCCGCTTCCGGGCCGAGGTCGATGATCCAGTCCGCCGTCTTGATGACATCCAGATTGTGCTCGATGCAGATGACCGTGTTTCCGATGTCCACCAGGCGATGCAGGACATCGAGCAGCTTCCGCAGGTCGTCGAAGTGAAGCCCCGTCGTCGGCTCATCGAGGAGGTAGAGCGTCCTGCCCGTGTTCGGACGCCCCAGTTCGGCGGCGAGTTTCACGCGCTGGGCCTCGCCGCCGCTCAAGGTCGGCGCCGCCTGGCCCAGCGACAGATATCCGAGACCCACGTCATCGAGCGTCTGGAGCATCCGCCGGATCTTCGGCACGTTTGCGAAGTGGGCCAGCGCGCTCGATATCGGCATCTCCAGCACGTCGGCGATGTTCCTCGATTTGTATCGCACCTCGAGCGTATCGCGGTTGTAACGGGCTCCGCCGCACGCTTCGCACGGAACCCAGACATCCGGCAGGAAGTGCATCTCGTAGCAGACCTGACCGAGTCCGTCGCACGCGTCGCACCGTCCGCCTTCTCGGTTGAAGCTGAACCGGTTCGCCGTGTAGCCTCGAATCCGACTGTCGGCCACGCGGGCGAACAACGCACGGATCAGATCGAACACCCCCGTATACGTCGCGGCGTTCGACGAGGGCGAGTTGCCGATCGGCTGTTGATCCACGTTGATGACCTTGTCGATGTGGTCGAGGCCGTGGACACCCTCGTGGAGCCCCGGCGTCAGCCGCGCCCGGTGAATTCGTGACGCCAGCGCCGGATACAGGATCTCCGTCACCAGCGACGACTTTCCCGAGCCGGATACGCCTGTCACACAGATGAATCGTCCGATCGGAAAAGCGACGTCGATGGCCGCCAGATTGTTCTGACGGGCGCCGGAGACCGTCAGGGCCGCCGGCGAAGGGTGTTCGCACCGTTCGTCGGGCGCATCACCGGGCCAGTCCACGGGTCGGCGGTTTGTCGGTACAGGTACCGCTTCCTTCCCCGAAAGATAACGACCGGTGAGCGACGTGCGCCGCCGCCGGAGCGCCTTGGGCGAGGCGGCCGCGACCACCTGACCGCCCGCGGCTCCGGCCCCCGGTCCGAAATCAATGACATGGTCCGACGCCTCGATGATTTCCCGGTCGTGTTCGACCATTAACAGCGTGTTGCCGAGGTCGCGGAGCCGATGCAACGCCTCGATCAGGCGCCGGTTGTCTCGCGGGTGGAGGCCGATCGTCGGCTCGTCGAGCACATACAATACGCCTGTCAGGCCGCTGCCGATCTGAGACGCCAGGCGAATTCTCTGAGATTCGCCGCCGCTGAGTGTCGGAGCCGATCGGTTCAGCGTCAGGTAATCCAATCCGACGTCTACGAGAAACCTCAGGCGCGATCGGATTTCGTGCAGCAGTTCGCCAGCCACGCGCGACCGGCGCGTATCCAGCTTGAGTGACCGGAAGAACGTCGCAGCCTCACGCAGTGTCAGGGCGCAGATCTCCACGACCGACCGGCCGCCGAGCCGAACCGCGGCCGCCTCGCCTCGGATTCGTCCGCCGCCGCATCGCTCACAGGGAACGTCGCTGACCAGATGCTCGAGCTGCGTGCGGTAACGCCAGGAATTCTTCGTTGCCTCGTCGATCGCCGGGAAAAACCCCTTCCACTGAAATCGCATCCCCCGCGCGATCGGGTCTTCAATTGGAATCCACCGGTCGCCCAGCCCGAACAGCAAGGCGTGGCGCTGCGCCTCGGTCAGCGTTTCATAGGACGCCGCCACATCGAACCCGATCGCCTCGGCCAGCGCCGTCAGCATCGCACGCAACAACGGTTGCCGTTCCGCCGCCTCCCACCCCGCGATGGCCCCTTCCACGATCGATTGCCCCGGGCGGATCGCCACCGAATCCGGGCTGGTGCCGCGTTGAATGCCAAGCCCCTCACAGTTCGGACACCAGCCCATCTGTGAATTGAAGCTGAAATGATGCGGCGTCAGTTCGTCGTAGCTCGAACCGCAGGCGTCGCAGGAGAAGTGCTGCGAGAATCGGCGCGTCCGCCGCGTCTTCGCATCGACGGTCAGCAGCACCCCGTTCCCCAGCGCCAGGCACTGCTCGACCGAATCCGCGATGCGGCGACCGCCGCCGGGACGGACGACAACCCGGTCCACCACTGCTTCCACCACATGGTGCCGACGGGCGTCCACTTCCGTCACCTCTGACAACTCGCGCAGCGTCCCGTCGACGCGAACGCGGACATAGCCGTTTGCGCGACATCGGGCGAACAGGTCTCCCCATGATTCGCCCGGACCCCGATCGATCGGGGCGCACAACAACAGCCGTGTGCCCGACGCCATCGACGCCACCGACGCGGCGATCTCCTCCCCGCTCTGCGTGCCGATCGGCACGTTGCATTTCGGGCAATAGGGCGTTCCGACGCGTGCCCACAACACGCGCATGTAGTCGTAGATCTCCGTGACCGTCCCCACCGTGGAACGCGGACTCCTGACGGCCGCCTTCTGTTCGATCGCAATGGCCGGACTGAGTCCGTAGACATGATCGACCTTCGGCTTCTGCAACTGCCCCAGGAACTGCCGGGCATACGCCGACAGGGACTCGACGTAACGCCGCTGACCTTCGGTATAGACCGTGTCAATCGCAAGACTCGATTTTCCGCTGCCGGACACGCCGGAGCAGACGGTCATCGCGCCGCGCGGGACCGTGACGGTCACGTCCTTGAGATTGTGTTCGCGCGCCCCGATGACTTCGATTCCCGCGGAGGCAGGACGCGCCCCGCGTCTTGCGCCTGATCGGGTTCGTCTTTTCGCCGTCCGGGGCTTCCGGCCGTCGGCAAGTTTCGCCCCCCGGGAGAGCACCCCGCGCAGCACCACACCGGTGTGAGACCGCGGACACGCCGCCACCGCTTCGGGGGTCCCCGAGACGACCACCCGGCCGCCCTTGTCGCCCCCTTCCGGGCCGAGGTCGATGATCCAGTCGGCCGTCTTGATGACATCGAGGTTGTGCTCGATGCAGACGACGCTGTTGCCCGCGTCCACGAACCCGTGCAGCACGGCCAGCAGGCGGCGGATGTCCTCAAAATGCAGACCCGTCGTGGGTTCGTCCAGAAGATAGAGCGTCCGGCCGGTGGCCCGCTTGACCAGCTCCCGCGCCAGCTTGATCCGCTGGGCCTCGCCGCCGGAGAGCGTCGTGCTGGACTGGCCGAGTTTCAGATAATCAAGACCTACGTCGTGAAGTGTCTGCAGCATCCGATGGATCTTCGGGATGGCCTCGAAGTGCGCCAGCGCCTCCTGTACGTCCATGTTCAGGACGTCGAAGATGCTCCGGCCCTTGAACAGAACCTGAAGCGTCTCATGGCTGAACCGCCGGCCCCGGCACACCGCGCACGGCACCCACACGTCCGCCAGGAAATCCATCTCGATCCGATTCGCACCGTTGCCCTCGCAGGCGTCGCACCGCCCCCCGCCCGCCTTGCCGGTCGGCACGTTGAAACTGAACCGTCCCGGACGATACCCACGGACCTGGCTGTCGGGCAGCTTCACGTAGAGGGCGCGGATTTCATCGAACAGCTTGATGTAGGTCGCCGGGTTGCTGCGAGGCGTCCGGCCGATCGGTGATTGGTCGATGTCGATGACCTTGTCGAGGTGCTCGGTCCCCACGATCTCCCGGTGCGCCCCCGGCCGGACGTTCTCGGCTCCGTTGAGCGACCGGGCCAGTTCCTTGCGGAGAATGTCGTTGACCAGCGAACTCTTTCCGGAGCCCGAGACACCCGTGACGCAGACGAAGCGCCCGAGCGGAATCTCGACGTCGATGTTCTTGAGATTGTGGTGCCGTGCCCCGCAAACGACGAGCCATGCCGGTTCGTCGGTCCGAGGCGCATCCGCCGGCGATGTCGTCGTCTTGCGGCGTGCCGCCGTTCGGCCGGGCTGTCTTCGTCCCCCCGGCATGTCAGATTCCCGCGGCGTCCCGCAAGTCGCGGAGGTCGTCGGCGACACCGAGATCCATCGCCCACCGATTCAGGTAGCTCCAGTCCAGCCGCGCTCCGCGCATCCGGGCGACCGACAGGGCGTTCGCCCACTGCTTTCGGGAGCGTGTGTCCTTGCGCCACAGGAGCTTCATCAGGATGATGTCTTCCGGGGAGACGGTCCAGAAGGATGGGCCGTCAGGGGCATGTTCGACCTTCCCGCGGCGTGCAAGTACGGAATCGAAGTACGGGTTCGCCGGAAGAACGCTCAGGTCGACCTTCAGGCCGGTGTCTGTGTCTACGATGTTCGTGATCGTCCGCCGCCGGGCCGCCTCCCGCATCGCCGATTCGCTTCGGTAGAATCGATTCGGCAGGGCGTTCGCCAGATCCGCCGCCTGGCCTTCCGTCATATTAAGGCAAATGTCAACATCTTGGCTGGTACAGGGTTCGCCATACAGGCTGCTGACCACCGACCCCGTGATGGCATACATCAGGTTCTGCCGATCCAGTTCGGCACAGACGACATCGAGCAATTCGATGAACGGATTGTCAGTCATCGCGGCTCCCGCGGCGCATGCGGTTCAGGCCGATCACGAAGTTCATCATGGCCGCCAGCGTCTGAAACCGCTCCGACGGCGTCTTCGCCTCGGCCACGAACTGCTGCATCAGGCGGTCTCGCTCGGCGGGCGGCATCGATCGGATTCGCTCATTCATCATGGCCGTCAGGCGCATCGCCCGGCGCGTCACGTCATCCATCACCGCTCCTCCGGCGGCGCTGCTTGGATCGCGGCGTCACCGGCCGCCGCTTCGGCACCTCGATCTCGCGTTCGCCGCACAGATACCGCCCGGTCAATGAGACTTCGTTCGCCGCGATGTCGTCCGGCGTCCCTTCGGCGACGACCCTGCCGCCGCGGACGCCCGGCCCGGGGCCGAAATCCACGACATGGTCCGCCGCCCGCATCGTCGCCTCGTCGTGCTCCACGACGATCACCGTGTTTCCCATGTCGCGCAGGGCCTTCAGGCTCTCCAGCAGCCGCTCGTTGTCGCGGGCGTGCAGGCCGATACTCGGCTCATCCAGGATATACAGAACGCCCGCCAGCCCCGAACCGATCTGACCCGCCAGGCGGATCCGCTGCGACTCCCCGCCGCTCAGCGTCGGGGCCGATCGGTCCAGCGTCAGGTAGTGAAGTCCGACATCCAGAAGGAAGTGCAGGCGCGTGCGGACCTCCTTCAGCAACTCGTCGGAGATCAGCTTCTGTACCGGCGTCAGCGCCAGCCGGTCCAGAACCGCCAGCGCGTCGGACACGTTCATGGCGCACAATTCGTGAAGGTTCGGCCCCGTTCCCCGTTTCCCGCGAACCTGCAAACGAACGGCCAGCGCCTGCGGCGTCAGGCGGGCGCCCCCGCAGTCCGGACATGGACGCCGACGCATGTATTTTTCGTAGTATCTCCGCACGAACGACGATTTCGCCTTGCGGTACTTGTCTCGAAGCTCCGCGACCACCCCCGCAAACGTCCCGCCGTGGCGCCAGACGCCCCTCGACCAGCGCCACTCGAACGTGATGTGCCGGTCGCCGGTTCCCCACAACAGGGCGTCGCGGGCCGATTGCGGCAGTTCCTTCCACGGACGATTCAAATCGCAGCCGATCGCACGCGCCACGCCCTCGTAGAAGTGCCGGCGCCATCGGCCGATCCGTGTCCGCATCGGCGCGATGCACGGGCCCCAGAAGTTCAGCAGCGGGTCCGGCACCATCCGGTCAGGATCGAAATCGAGCAACTCGGCCAGGCCGTCGCACGTGGGACACATCCCCGCCGGCGAATTGAATGAGAACAACTGCGGCGTCGGCGGCTCAAACGACAGCTCGCATTGCGTGCACGCATATCGGGACGAAAACACGCGATCCTCAAAACGTCCCGCCGGGCCGGCAGGGCGTTCCGCACGCGGCTTTCCTCCGTGGGTGAGCGATGCGGCGCCGGATGGAGTCACGATCACCGTGCCGTCGCCGACGCGCAACCCGTTTTCGATCGCCTCCGTCAGACGCGGGCAGGCCTGTGGCCCAAGCGTCAACCGGTCGATTACGACCTCGATGTCGTGCCGCCGATTCCTCGCCAGCGACAGGTCATTGCGCAATTCGGTCAACTGCCCGTCGACGCGAGCCCGCACATAGCCGTCGCGAATCAGATCGTCGAAGATATCCCGGAACTCTCCCTTCTGGTGTCGCGCCACCGGTGCGAGAATCACGATGCGAGGCGCCTTCCGGTCGCCGAACGCCGCCTGCACGCCGGCCACGATTTGATCTTGTGATTGCGCCGTGATCGCCCGGCCGCACGTGGTGCAGTGCTGCGTTGCGACCCGGGCGTACAGCACGCGGAGAAAGTCATGAATCGCCGTCACCGTGCCAACCGTCGACCGTGGGTTCCACCCGGTCGCCTTTTGCTGGATGGAGATAGCCGGCGACAGCCCGGTGATCAGGTCGCAGTCCGGTTTTTGCAATTGCCCCATGAACTGCCGGGCATAAGACGAGAGTGACTCGATATAGCGCCGCTGACCCTCGGCGTATAACGTGTCGAACGCCAACGAACTCTTCCCGCTGCCGGAGACGCCGGTGAACACAATCAGGGCGTTGCGCGGCAGCGTGACCGACACGGAGCGCAGATTATGCTCCCGGGCATTCCGAACTTCGATGAACTCGGGTTCCATGGACACCCGGCGGTCATTTCTTTCGCGACGCGCGAACCACGCGAAGCGACCGCCCTCGGCTATTTCGCCTTGACGGCCGTGTGACGGCCGCCGTTTCGCGCCGACGTCTTGTGTGACTTGCCGGCGGTGGCCGATTTGGAAGCGGCTCGCTTCGAACCATTGCCCGATGCCTTGCCGTCTTTACGGCGCATCACCTTGTAGGCCGCCTGCGTTTCAGAATAGTCGAAAGTCTTTACATTGTCCAGACCCGCCTCGCGCACCGCCGTGATGACGTTGGCCCGTGTGACCGTTCGGGTCGTCTTCGGGAGGACCACCCAGATGGCTCCGCCGGGGCGAAGCGTCTCGCTCAGGTCGCCAATCTGGCGCAGCTCCGCCGCACGCTCCACGCCGAGCATGACCATGTCGCATTCGGCGGGCCTCGATGTGACGATCTTGGCCCGCTTGTTCTCGATTGAACTGACCAGATCACCGTCGTCGAGATTCATCACCCGGACTGTGTGCCCAGCCTTGACCCCCAGCTTGTCGGCCAGACTCTCAGGATTCAGAATCGACCCGATCCAGCGAGTCGCCGTCCGTTCGTCGAGGCCGATGGACACGGGCGTCCCGTGAAAATCGAAAGAGATCAGATCGGCTTCCTGACGCGGCTTCCGGATTTCGGCCAGGCGAAAGCGGAACTTCGTCGATCCTGCGAAGTCAATATAGCCTCCGTCCATGCGCACCTTGCCTTCGTATCGGTCCCGTCCGACCCGTAGAACACAGGCTGATTCCATCGCCATGGTTGCGTCCTTCATCCTTGTTAGCAGCGTCGCTCCTGCTGCGAGGCCGCGATGCGATACCTGTGTGGTAACGGTCCGTCTCCCGATCCGGTTCTGCCTGCGACCCCGCTCAGGGCTTCGAAAGCCTGCCGATCGCACCGTGCCATGCGATGCCGAGACAGCCACCCGCCCTACCGCCCGAGGTTCGGACGTAAAAGGCGGTCGGTACCGTTTCCACTCTATACAAGAGTATCAATTTGGCAACTGCGGCAGTGCTCGATCGAAACAAACTCAGGCGCAGGCGCGCCGCCGGTTACCCTGACACCGGGCGGAATTATAAGGTGGTTGCCCGGCTGTGGAAAGGCCCCTATTCCTCAACCTGTTCGCGCAGCTTTGCAATCGTGGAAAAGTCTTCAAGCGTGGTCGTGTCGCCCTCGACACGACCTTTTGTGGCCAGTTCCTTCAGCAGACGCCGCATGATCTTCCCGCTCCGCGTCTTCGGAAGTCCGTCCGCAAATCGTACTTCCCTGGGCCGGGCGATCGCTCCGACCTGGCGCACGACGTGTTCTCGCAGCTCCCTCTCCAGCTCGGAACTCGGTGTCTGGTCACCCTTTACGGTCACGAATGCCGCGATGGCTTCGCCTGTGATTTCATCCGGGCAACTGACCACGGCCGCCTCCGCCACTTTCGGGTGGGACACCAGGGCGGACTCAATTTCAGCTGTACCGAGTCTGTGACCCGAAACTTTGATCACGTCGTCCACCCGTCCCATGATCCAGAAACAGCCGTCCTCGTCGCACCGGGCGCCGTCGCCTGTGAAATAAACCCCATCTATTTCAGACCAATATTGTTGGCGATATCGTGCCTCATCTCCGTAGATTCCCCGAAGCATTCCCGGCCACGGCTTGCGGATGACCAGGAATCCGCCCGTGTTCGGCGGCTGAACCACCCCGTCCTTGTCTACGATCGCCGCGTCGATGCCGGGAAACGGGCGCGTCGCCGAGCCGGGTTTCGTCTCCGTCACGCCCGGAAGCGGCGTGATCAGAACGCCCCCCGTCTCGGTCTGCCACCAGGTATCCACGATCGGACAGCGGCGAGCGCCGATGTGTTCGTGATACCACGTCCACGCCGCCGGATTGATCGGCTCGCCGACCGTGCCGAGCAAGCGCAGCGCGGTCAGGTCGTGTCGGGCGGGCCACTCCGTCCCCTGTCGCATGAACGCCCGAATGGCCGTCGGAGCCGTGTAGAACTTGGTCACCCGATGACGCTCGCAGACCGCCCAGAAGCGGTCCCACCCCGGATGGTTTGGGGCCCCTTCATACATGACCGTCGTGACGCCGTTCTGAAGGATGCCATAGAGAATATAACTGTGGCCCGTGATCCAGCCGATGTCGGCCGTGCACCAGTAGATGTCGTCGGGCTTCAGGTCGAAGATCAGCCTTGCGGTGTACGCCGTATAGACCATGTAGCCGGCCGTCGTGTGGAGGACCCCCTTCGGCTTGCCCGTGCTGCCGCTGGTGTAGAGCAGAAACAACATGTGTTCGCTGTCCAGCGGCTCGGGCTCGCAGGTGTCCGACAGGCCGGCGGTCGCGTCATGCCACCAGACATCGCGGCCTTCGATCATGTCAACGTCGTTGCCGCATCGCTTCAGAACGATGACCGTCTTGACCCGGTTGGTCATCCGGCAGGCCTCGTCGACGTTTGCCTTCAATGGCACGACTCCGCCGCGGCGCCAACCGCCGTCGGCCGTGATGATGACGTGAGAGTCCGCGTCCTCCAGCCGGTCGACGATCGCCTGCGAACTGAACCCCCCGAAGATGACCGAGTGCGGCGCCCCGATCCGGGCGCAGGCCAGCATCGCAATGGCCAGTTCCGGCACCATCGGCATATATAACGTGACCCGGTCGCCCTTTTTTACGCCCGCCGACTTCAACGCGTTTGCGAATCGGCACACCTCCGCCAGCAATTCACGATAGGTGAAACGCCGAACGTCCTTCGGCTGACCGGCATCGTCACAGGGTTCCCCTTCCCACAGGATCGCCGTGTGATCGCCCCGGCCCCGCTCGATCTGTAAATCAAGACAATTGTAACTTACGTTCGTCCGGCCCCCGACGAACCAGCGGGAAAACGGCCGCTCCCACTCCAGCACGCGGTCCCACTTTCTGAAAAAATGGAAGTCCCCCGCCACCTCACCCCAGAACCCTTCCGGATCCTCGATCGAACGCCGGTAGAGAGACTCGTACTCCTCCTGGGACTTGACGTGCGCTGCCGCCGAAAAGCCCGCCGCGGGAGCAAATCTACGCGATTCCGACGCCGCCGACTCGATGCCCGCACCGTCCGTCATGCTCGATTCCTTTTCATTCGTGGTCCATCCATCCCCGCGACGCGAGAGGTCGCCCCACCCGGGTGTCCCCATCGGGCATTCTATTCGGGACAGGCCGCCGGCGTCAAACTGCGTCCGCCTCTGCCCGTCGGCTCGGGTTTCCCGCTGGTCCCGCCGCGGATTCGACGATACGATTCTTGCGCGATGTGCACCACCGAACCGGCCGCCGACTATTTTCGTTTCTGCCCGGGCGAAGAGGGCATCAAGATTTCCAACGCGATCTGTCGTGGGCGGCGGCGGTCCAGCTACCCCAAGTGCCCCGGGTGCCAGTTCAATGATGACAAAATGAAAACACCAACCGCCGACTCACCGGCCGGACGCGCCGGCCAGGCCGCCGACATCGACGCCGTCTTCAAGGCCTACGACGTTCGGGGCATCGTCCCCTCTCCGCTCTCCGAAGACATCGCGTGGCGCGTCGGCCACGCCACCGCGCAGTTCCTCCGTGCCAAGCTTAGGGGTTTTGAGCGGGCCGACCCCAATTGCCGGACCATGGTCGTCGGTCGAGACATGCGGTCCCACAGCCCCGCGCTCCAGAACGCCCTGATCGAGGGCATTCGCTCGACCGGGACCGACATCGTCAACATCGGCATGATCGACACGCCGCAGCTCTACTTTGCCGTGAACCACATCGGCGGCTGTGGCGGCATCCAGACCACCGCCAGCCACAACCCCGCCGAGTACAACGGCCTCAACATCTGCCGCGTCAGCCGCGTGGCGCTCTGGCAGGCCACCCGGCGCCAGAGCATGCACGATAACGCGGTCGGT